>NZ_JBJGZC010000003.1:0-288301 GCF_054050315.1 Geodermatophilus sp. SYSU D00867
GGTCTGGGGTGCGGCCACGAACACCCCCACCCCCACCCCCCCCCCCCCCCCCCCCCCCCCCCCCCCCCCCCCCCCCCCCCCCCCCCCCCCCCCGGGGCCGCTGTCGCGTCTAGAGGTACTGGCCGCCGCCGGGGCGGTGCTCGGGCGTGCCGCCGGGCAGCGCCCGCCCGCGCCGGATCTCCTCCAGCTGGGCCCGGGCGGCCATCTGCTGGGCGAACAGCGCCGTCTGGATGCCCTGGAAGACGCCCTCCAGCCAGCCGACGAGCTGGGCCTGGGCGATCCGCAGCTCGGCGTCCGACGGGGTCTCGCCCTCACCGAAGGGCTGGGTGATCCGGCGCAGCTCCTCGGACAGCTCGGGCGCCAGGCCCTGCTCGAGCTCCTGGACCGACGAGGTGTGGATGTCCCGCAGCCGGGCCCGGCTGGCGTCGTCGAGGGGCGCGGCGCGGACCTCCTCGAGCAGCTGCTTGATCATCGTGCCGATCCGCATGACCTTGGCGGGCTGCTCGACCATCTCGCCGACGGTGGGCGGGCCGTCGCCGTCGCCGTCCGGGCCGCCGGTGGGCACGGGCATCGCGCCGACCGGACGCCCGTCGGGACCCACGACGACGACCTGCTGCGGACGCTCCATGCCGTTCCCCGGTGCCGTCATGCCTCCATCCTGCCCCTCGCCGTCACCGGCTGAACGCCGGGCGGCGGGGGCCGGGTGCGGCGGCGGTCCGGGTGCGGCGCCCAACTAGGGTCGCCCGCATGCACCCGGGGGAACCACGGCTGGACGTCGCGCGCGTCCGCGGCCTGTTCCCCGGCCTCTCCGACGGCTTCGTGCACACCGACGCCCCCGGCGGCACGCTGATGCCCGAGAGCGTCGTGCACGCCGTCTCCTCGGCGATGCGGGTGCCGGTGGCCAACCGCGGCGGGGTCTTCCCGTCCTCGGCGCGCACCGAGGGCCTGGTGGCCGCGGCGCGGTCCGCCGTCGCCGACCTGGTGGGCGGGGTGTCCACCGGCGTCGTCCTGGGCCCGAACACCACCTCGCTGGTCTACGCGGTCGCCCGCGCGCTGTCCCGCACCTGGCGCTACGGCGACGAGGTGGTGGTCAGCCGCCTCGACCACGACGCGAACATCCGGCCCTGGCTGCAGATGGCCGAGCAGGTCGGCGCCGTCGTCCGCTGGGCCGAGGTGGACATCGAGACCGGCGAGCTGCCCGCCTGGCAGTACGACGACCTCATCACCCCGCGCACCCGCCTGGTGGCGGTGACGGCGGCCAGCAACGCCATCGGCACGCGCCCCGACGTCGCCGCGATCGCCGCCCGCGCGCACGCCGTCGGGGCGCTGGTCTTCGTCGACGCCGTCCAGGCCGCGCCGCACGTGTACCTCGACAAGGCCGCCCTGGGCGCGGACTTCCTGGCCGTGTCGGCCTACACCTGGTGCGGTCCGCACGTGGGCGCGGTGGTGGCCGACCCGGCCCTGCTCGCCGAGCTCGCCCCCGACCGGCTGCTGCCCACGCCCGACCGCGTCCCCGACCGGTTCGAGACCGGCACGCCGCCGTTCGAGCTCTACGCCGGGGTCACCGCCGCCGTCGACCACCTCGCCGGCCTGTGCGACGACGCCACCGGCAGCCGCCGCGACCGGCTGCGCGCCTCCATGGCCGCCGTCGCCGCGTACGAGACCAGCCTGTTCGACTGGCTGGACCAGGCGCTGCGGGCCATGCGGCACGTCCAGGTGGTGGGCTTCCCCGAGCACACGACGCCGACGCTGTCGTTCACCGTGCCCGGCATGCGCCCGCGGCAGGTGGCCGCCGAGCTGTCCCGGCGCGGCATCTGCGCCTGGGACGGCGACTTCTACGCCCGCGAGCTGTTCGACGCGCTCGGCGTCAACGAGCTCGGCGGCGCCGTCCGGCTCGGGCTGGCGCACTACAACACCGCCGAGGAGGTCGGCTACGTGGTCGACTCGGTGGCGGCGCTGCGGGGTGCGCTGCTCTAGGCGCCGTCCCTACGCGTCGGGGAGCAGCAGCACCTTGCCGATGTGCTCGCTGGCCTCGACGACGCGGTGCGCCTCCGCCGCCCGCGACATCGGCAGCCGCCGGTCGACGATCGGCCGGACCACCCCGCGCTCGACGTCGGGCCACACCTGCGCCCGCACCGCGGCGACGATGTCGGCCTTGCCGCCGGGGCCGGTCGGCGGGCGCGAGCGCAGCGCGGTGGCCGCCACCGACGCCCGCTTGGCCAGCAGCTTCGCGATGTCCAGCTCCGCCCGCGTGCCGCCCTGCATGCCGATGACCACCAGCCGCCCGCCGACGGCGAGGGCGTCGACGTTGCGGGCCAGGTACTTCGCGCCCATGTTGTCCAGCACGACGTCGACGCCCGCGCCGTCGGTCTCCTCGCGCACCCGCTGGACGAAGTCCTCGGACCCGTAGTCGATCGTCACCTCGGCGCCGAGCTCGCGGCAGAACTCGAGCTTGGCCGCGCTGCCGGCGGTGGTGAACACCCGCGCGCCGGCCCGGACGGCGAGCTGGATCGCCATCGTGCCGATCCCGCTGGACCCGCCGTGCACCAGGAAGCTCTCGCCCCGGCGCAGGCCGGCGAGCTGGAAGACGTTGGACCAGACGGTGCAGGTGACCTCGGGCAGCGCGGCCGCGGTGGCCAGCTCCACGCCGGCGGGGCGGGGGAGCAGCTGCACCGCCGGGACGGCGACCCGCTCGGCGTACCCGCCGCCGGCCAGCAGCGCGCACACCTCGTCGCCCACCGACCAGCCGGTCACGCCCTCGCCGACCTCGCTGACGATCCCGCTGCACTCCAGGCCGAGGACCTCGCTGGCGCCCCTCGGCGGCGGGTAGTGGCCGGCCCGCTGCAGCAGGTCGGCCCGGTTGACGGCGGTGGCCGCGACGTCGACGACGACCTCGCCGGGACCGGCCACCGGGTCGGGCACCTCACCCCAGCCGAGGACCTCGGGGCCGCCCGGTCCACTCGCGATCACCGCACGCATGCCCCCGACCCTAGGAGGACCCTCCCGCGAGCCCGCTCTCAGGAGCTCGGTGCGGGCGCCACCGACGCCGTGGCGCCGGAGACGGTGAGGCAGCGCCCGCGCCCGGGCTCGGCCACCAGGTCGGCGAGCACCCCGCCCAGCGCCCGCCGCGAGACGTGCATCCCCCCGGTGTCCCCGGCCGGCGAGGTCGCGGCCGGCTCGTCGCCGTCGGTGAGGTACACCGGCTGCACGATCGTCCAGTCCAGGCCGCTGTCCCGGACGACCCGCTCCTGCCGCTCGTGGTCGGCGATCTGCGGCCGCAGCAGGAGGGCGAACACCAGCCGGGCCGACAGCGGCAGCCGCCCCCGCGTCTCCCCGACGCCGTAGGAGGACTGGACGACCAGCCGCGGGACGCCGTGCTCCCGCATCGCGGCGACCACCGCGGCCGTCCCCCGCGAGCGGACGTCGAGCGGGGTGCCGCGGC
The DNA here is from genome assembly GCF_054050315.1 of Geodermatophilus sp. SYSU D00867. NCBI lineage: Bacteria > Bacillati > Actinomycetota > Actinomycetes > Geodermatophilales > Geodermatophilaceae > Geodermatophilus > Geodermatophilus sp. SYSU D00867. Next base: position 3,443 of record NZ_JBJGZC010000003.1, read on the forward strand.
TGCCCAGCAGGCGCACCCGCAGCGGGTGCTCGCTGATGCCGAGGGCCACCACCACGGCGTCCTGCCCGCGGACCGTCCGCGCCACGTCCCCGGGCGCCGTGGCGTCGCCGTCCACGGCCCGGACGCCGCGACGCCCCGCGTACGCCGCCGACGCCCGCCGGGCGAACGCGGTCACCTCCCGTCCCTGCCCGGCCAGCGCCTCCACGGCCGCCCGTCCGGATCCACCCGTCGCACCCACCACCAGAACGCGCACGTCCCTGCTCCTCCCGGTCCCGCCGGCGCCCGTCGCCGGTCGCCGTCGACACTGGCGGCCGGGGCGGCCGGAGCCCATGACCGCGCGTCCGCGGACGGTGCCCGTTCGTCCGGCGGACCTGGACGCCCGGTGCGGACGCCAGCAGGCTGGGACCGTGCACGCGGACGCCGTGACCGACGGGGACCACGCCCGGCCCTGGGCGCCGGTCGACCCCCTCGGCGGCGTGCTGGCCGACCTCCGCATCCGCGGCACCTTCTACTGCCGGGCGGAGGCGACCGCGCCGTGGGGCCTGGAGATGCCCGCCCTCGCCGGGTGCATGAGCTTCCACGTCGTCACGCGGGGCAGCTGCCTGCTCGAGGTCGACGGCGAGCGGCGCGAGCTCGGCGTCGGGGACCTGGCCCTGGTCCCGCACGGGCGCGGGCACCTGCTGCGCAGCGGCCCCGGGGCGCCGGTCGCCGGGCGCGCCGACCTGCTGCCGCAGCGGTACCTGGGCGACCACTGCTCCGTCCTGCGGCTCGACGGCGGCGGCCCACCGGCGGCGATGGTGTGCGGGGTGGTCGAGCCCGACCGGCCGGGCGCCGCCCACCTGCTCGGCCTGCTCCCGCCGGTCCTGGTGGTCGACGGGTCGGACCCGGCCCGGACCGGCTGGCTGCCGCTGCTGCTCCGGGTGCTCGCCGACGAGGCCGCGGTGGACCGGCCCGGCGCCGAGGCCGTGATCACCCGGCTGGCCGACGTCGTGGTCGTCCAGGCCGTCCGGGCGTGGCTGGACACCGCGGCCACGGGCCCGGGGTGGCTCCGGGCCCTCCGCGACCCCCAGGTGGGGCGGGCCGTGGCGTCGCTGCACCGCGAGCCCGGCTCGGCCTGGACCCTGACCCGGCTGGCGCGGGAGGCCCGCATGTCGCGCTCGTCGTTCGCCGCCCGGTTCACCGAGCTGGCCGGCGAGCCGGCGATGCACCACCTGGCCCGCTGGCGGATGCACCTGGCCACGGTCGCGCTGGGGCAGGGGGCGCGGGTGGGCGAGCTGGCCGGGAGCCTGGGCTACGAGTCGGAGGCCGCGTTCTCGCGCGCGTACAAGCGGATCGTCGGCGTCCCGCCGACCGCGGCCGGGGCGGCCGCGCGACGCTCCTGAGGTCGGTCCCGGCGCCGTCCAAGCTGGCCACAAGCCCGTTGCAGGGGCCCGGCGGCACCGTCCCCACCGTGACCACGACGAGCACCCCTCCGACGAGCACCCCTCCGACGAGGACCCCTCCGACGAGCACCTCCACGACGACGTCCCCCGCCCCCGTCCGCCGCCCGCCCGCCCGCCGCGGCTCGGTCCGCTCCCTGGGCGACCACGCGCTGCTGCACCGGGCGCTGCGCTCGGGCACCCGGGTGGTCGCCGAGGCCCTGACCGGCATCGCCTTCGACGAGTCCTGCTGCCCCGAGCGGCAGCGCGAGCTGGTCCGCTGGACGAGCGGCGTGCTGGCCGAGGTCCGGGCGCACGCGGTGCTGCGCCGGCGGCTGGAGGCCGCGGTGTCGCGCGTCGTGCTGCCCGGCGGGGGCCCGGACGTGCGCCGCCCCGGTGGTGACGCCGCCCTCGACGAGGCGCTCACGCGGGCCGTCCTGGCGCTGCCGCTGTTCGCCCGCGACGTGAGCGCCGGCGCTCCCGCCCTGGCCCTCGCGCTGACCGACCTCGCCGACCTGGTCGCCGCCCGGCTGGACGCCGAGGAGGCCGTCGTGCTGCCGCTGGTCGACGAGCACGTGTCGGCCGCCGAGCGCGGCCGCGCCGAGCGGGCCGCTCGCCGGGGCCTGCCCGCCGGTCAGGCGCTGTTCACGCTGCCGTGGCTGCTGGACGCCTGCCACCCCGCCGAGCGCGTCACGGTGCTGGAGACGGCCTCCCGCCCGGCCCGGCTGGTCCTGCGGTTCGCCGGCGCACGCCATGGGCGCACCCGCGACGCCGTCCTCGGCACGCCCTGGTGACGTCGGGGACGGCAGCGGGCCGGCTCCCCGGGAGGGGAGCCGGCCCGCTGTGGACGACCGCTAGGCGCGGGCCTTGAGGTCCTTGCGCAGGATCTTGCCGGCCGCGGACTTGGGCACCTGGTCGATGAACTCCACCGCGCGGATCTTCTTGTGCGGGGCGAGCCGGCTGCCGGCGAAGTCCATGACGTCCTGCTCGGAGATCTCCGCGCCGGGCGCCTTGACGACGAACGCCTTGGGCAGCTCCTCGCCGCTCTCCTCGTCCTTGACGCCGATGACGGCGGCGTCGGCGATGGCCGGGTTGCTCAGCAGCACGGCCTCGAGCTCGGCCGGGGCCACCTGGTAGCCCTTGTACTTGATCAGCTCCTTGACCCGGTCGACGACGGTGTAGCAGCCGTTCTCGTCGACGACCGCGACGTCGCCGGTGTGCAGCCAGCCCTCGTCGTCGAGGGTCTGGGCGGTCGCCGTCGGGTTGTTGAGGTAGCCCTTCATGACCTGCGGGCCGCGGACCCACAGCTCCCCGCGCTCACCGGGGGCGGCGTCCGTGCCGGTCTCCGGGTCGACCAGGCGGCACTCGGTGTTGGGCAGCGCCAGGCCGACCGAGCCCTTGGGCACCTCGGTGACGCCCTCGGGCAGCCGGGTGGCGTCCGGGGTGGTGTGCGAGACCGGCGACAGCTCGGTCATGCCGTAGCCCTGCGCGACGACGACGCCGTCGGCGGCGCCCTTGCGCAGCCGGTCCTGGGCGGCCTGGGCCAGCGCCTCGTCCAGCGGCGCGGCGCCGGAGGTGATGCTGCGCAGCGAGGACAGGTCGAACTGGTCGACCATCGGGTGCTTGGCCAGCGCCAGCACGATGGGCGGCGCCACGAACGCGCGGGTGATCTTCTGGTCCTGGATCGTGCGCAGGAACTGCTCGAGGTCGAACCGCGGCAGGGTGACCACGGTGCCGCCCCACTGCAGGCCCTGGTTCATGAGCACGGTCAGGCCGTAGATGTGGAAGAACGGCAGGACGGCGATGATCCGCTCGTCGCCCTCGACCAGCTCCACCAGCGGGCGGGACTGGCTGACGTTGGCCACCAGGTTGCGGTGGGTGAGCATGACGCCCTTGGGCAGGCCCGTGGTGCCGCTGGAGTAGGGCAGCGTGACCAGGTCGTTCGCGGGGTCGATGTCGACCTCGACCGACGGGGCGTCGCTGGTGATGAGGTCCAGCAGTGAGGCGTGGCCCTCGGCGCCGTCCATGACGATGACCTCGTCGACCGGCGTCTGCTCGGTGGCCTCGAGCGCGCGGTCGAGGAACGGCGAGACGGTGACGAGCACCTTCGCGCCGGAGTCCTTGAGCTGGTAGGCGACCTCGTGGGCGGTGTAGAGCGAGTTGATCGGGCTCATCACCAGGCCGGCGCGGGCGATGCCGTGGAAGACGACCGGGTACCACATGGTGTTCGGGCACAGCACCGCGACGACGTCGCCCTTGCGCAGGCCGCGGGCGGCGAGGGCGGCCGCGACCCGGTCGACGTAGGTCGCCAGCTGGCCGTGGGTGATCGAGTCACCGGTCAGCCCGTCGACCAGAGCAGGTGCGTCCGGCCGCGACGCCCCGCCGGCGAGGACGAACTCGGGTACCGACTGGTCGGGGATCTCGACGTCGGGGTAACGACTGGCCAAAGCCACGGTGCTCCTCCTCAGGGGTGCGTAGTGGCGCCAGTCTCACACCCCGGGTGTGTCGCGCGACACGCGGGTTACTCGCCGGTCACCTCGGCCAGAGCACCGACTGGGTGCACCGGAACAGGGCGAGGGTCCTCCCGGCGTCGGAGGCGACGACGGCGTCCCAGACCTGCGTGGTCCGGCCGGCGTGCACGTTCGTCGCCACCGTGCGCAGCCGGCCCTCGCGGAGGGTGCCGAGGAAGTTGCTCTTCAGCTCGATGGTCGTGAAACCGGCCGACCCGTCGGGCAGCAGGGCGCGGGTGGCCAGGCCGCAGGCGGTGTCGGCCAGGGCGACGACGGTGGCCGCGTGCAGGTAGCCGTTGGGCGCGAGCAGCTCGGGGCGGACGTCGAGGGCGGCCTCGAGCCGGCCCGGCTCGTGCGCGGTGACGGTCAGCCCGATCAGCCCGGGCAGGGTGCCCGGCAGCAGCGCGTTCAACTCGTCGGCGGTGAGGAACCCGGGAGCGGCCACGGCCGCGACCGTAGCGCCGCGCGAGCGGGGGGACCCGGCCGCGTCAGGGGGCGGCGGAGTCGGTCCTCGCCCGGCGGAAGCGGCGGCGGTGGGTGCGGACCCGCTCGCCGTCGGGGCGGCGGCGCAGGTGCAGCCGCTCGCGGTGCGCCTCGGCCGAGTGGACGACGGTGACCGGGCACGGCGCGTGCAGGACGCACTGCAGGCCCGTCGAGCCGAGCAGCACGCTGGAGAACCCGCCGTGCCCCCGGCTGCCGACCACCAGCAGGTCCGCGCCCACCGACTCCCGGACCAGGCCCTCGGCCGCCGAGCCGAGCACGGCCGTCACGTGGATCACCGGGTGCGGCTCCGGCACCTCGCGCAGCACCTCCTCGACGAACGCCTCGGCCCGCTCCACCGCCGCGGCCTCGGCCCGCTCGTAGTGGACGTCGCCGACGACGTCGAAGTCCATCCACGCCTCGGGCGGGCGGTACACGGTGACCGCCTCGACGGGAACGCCCCGGCGGACGGCGTCGTCGAGGGCGAACCGCAGCGCGGCCCGCGCCCCCGCCGACCCGTCGACGCCCACCACCACCCGCGGCCCGTGGGCCCGGGACTCCTCGACGCCTGCGACCTGCTCGGTCATGACGGCCTCCCCGGCACCGTCCCCGCGGGACCCGGCGCCCCGGCGGGCGACCCGAGCATGATCCGTCCGGCCGCCCGGCGGAAGGGCCCTCCGCCGCGCCCGGTCGGCTCAGGCCAGGCCGCGGGTGGTCCGCGCCGGCGGACGGTCGCCGCGGATGGCGGCGACCATGTCCAGCGTCTGGCGGGTCGCGGCGACGTCGTGGGCGCGGAACACGCGGGCGCCCAGCCACGCGCTGACCGCCGTCGCGGCGAGCGTGCCGGTCAGCCGCTGCTCCAGCGGGACGTCGAGGGTCTCCCCGACGAAGTCCTTGTTCGACAGCGCCACCAGCACCGGCCAGCCGGTGGCCACGAGCTCGCCGAGCCGGCGGGTGGCCTCCAGCGAGTGCCGGGTGTTCTTGCCGAAGTCGTGGCCGGGGTCGACCAGCACCCGCTCGCGGTCCACGCCGGCGGCGACCGCGGCCTCGGCCAGCGCCGTCGTCCGCGCCACGACGTCGGCCACCACGTCGTCGTACCGGACCCGGTGCGGCCGGGTCCGCGGCGGCAGCCCGCCGGCGTGCGTGCAGACGATGCCCGCGCCCGCCTCGGCCGCGACCTGCGCGAGCTCGGGGTCGACCCCGCCCCACGCGTCGTTGACGACGTCCGCCCCCGCGGCGAGCACCTCCCGGGCCACCTCGGCCCGCCAGGTGTCGATCGAGATCGGCAGGTCCGGGTGGGCGGCGCGGATGGCGGCGACCAGGTCCACGGTGCGGCGGATCTCCTCGGCGGGGGAGACCTCCGCGCCCGGGGCGGCCTTCACCCCGCCGACGTCGACCACGTCCGCGCCCTCGGCCACCACCCGGTCCACCCGCTCCACCGCGGCGGCGAGCTCGTAGGTCGCCCCGCGGTCGTAGAAGGAGTCCGGCGTGCGGTTGACGATCGCCATGACCACCAGCCCGCCGTCGGGCACGTCCCGCCGGCCCAGTCGCAGCACCCCGTCGCCTCCGTCCCGGCCGATGTGGTGGAGTCAGCCAACCAGACCACCGGCGGTCCGGACCGAGGGACACAGGAGGACAGGCGATGGCGCAGACCACCGTGGACGGGGTCGAGGGCGTGCAGGGGCTCGTGGGGCGGCACCTGGGCCACAGCGACTGGGTCGAGGTCACCCAGGAGCAGGTGCAGCAGTTCGCCGACGCGACCGGCGACCACCAGTGGATCCACGTCGACGTCGAGCGCGCGAAGAAGGAGAGCCCCTTCGGCGGGCCGGTGGCGCACGGCTACCTGACGCTGTCGCTGGTCCCGTCACTGCTGCCGCAGATCGTCGAGATCACCGGCTTCCGGATGGGCGTCAACTACGGCACCGAGAAGGTGCGCTTCCCCTCGCCGGTGCCGGTGGGCAGCCGCGTCCGCGCCGGCGCGACGCTCGCGTCCGCGACGCCCTTCGACGGCGGGGTCGCGATGAACATGGACGTCACCGTCGAGGTCGAGGGCCAGACCAAGCCCGCGATGGTCGCCACCGTCGTCTACCGCCGCTACCTGTAGGCCGGGCGGTGCACTCCCGCGGACGTGCCCGGGGCGCGTCCGCGGGAGCGCACCGCCTCAGGCGACGATCGACTGGTTGACCAGGGCGCGCAGGTAGGCCCGGATCGGCAGCGTGCTCGAGGGCAGCAGCTGCGTGTAGAAGCTGACGACGACGTCCTCGACCGGGTCGACGTAGAACGCCGTCGACGCCGCCCCGCCCCAGCTGTAGTCGCCGACGCTCGCGACGCCGCCGTAGCGCGCCGGGTCCAGCACCATCGAGAAGCCCAGCCCGAAGCCCACCCCGCGCAGCGGCGTCTCGGCGAACAGCGGCCGCCCGAACGTCTCCAGGTCGGCGTTGCCGGGCAGGTGGTTGCGCACCATGTGCGCCAGCGTCCGCGGGCCGAGCAGCCGCCCGCCGTCGTAGGAGCCGCCGCGGCGCAGCATCTCGCAGAAGCGCAGGTAGTCAGCCGCCGTCGAGACCAGCCCGCCGCCGCCGGACAGGAACGTCGGCTTGCGGTGCGCCGCCTCGCCCATGGCGTCGATCGGCGCGAAGGAGGTGGCCGGGCCGCCGGGCTGCCCGGGGACGGCGGCGTAGAGCCGGGCGAGGGAGTCGACGTCGTCGTCCTCGCGCAGGCCGAAGGAGGTGTCGGTCATGCCCAGCGGGCGGAAGACCCGCTCCGCGAAGAAGACGTCGAGGGTCTGGCCGGAGACGACCTCCACGAGCCGGCCGAGGACGTCGGTGGAGACGCCGTAGTTCCACTCCGACCCGGGCTGGAAGACCAGCGGCACCGACGCCCACTGGCGGCACGCCTCGGCCGAGTCGACGCCGGGCGGGGTGCCCCACTCGTGGCCCATCGCGCGGTACATGGCGTCGACCGGGTGGGCGTGGTGGAAGCCGTAGGTGAGCCCGGAGGTGTGCGTGAGCAGGTGCCGGACCCGGATCGGCTCGACCTGCGGCTGGGTGACCGGCTTCTGCGCCGACCCGGCGACGTACACGCGGGTCTCGGCGAACTCCGGCAGCCACTTCGCGATCGGGTCGGTGAGCTCGAAGGCCCCCTCCTCGTACAGCATCATCGCCGCCACCGAGGTCACCGGCTTGGTCATCGAGAAGATCCGCCAGCGGGTGTCCTCCTCGACCGGGAGGCCGTTCTCGACGTCGCGGGAGCCGTACCGCCCGACGTGGGCCAGCCGGCCGTGCCGCGACACCGTGACGAGGAAGCCGGGCAGCTGCCCGTCGTCGACCCAGCGGGCCAGCCGCCTGTCCAGGCGCTCCAGCCGGCCGGCGTCGAGGCCGACCTCGGCCGGGTCGGTGTCCAGGGTCAGTCCGCTCGCCACGTGCTCCTCCGTCCCGGCACCGCCGCCCTCGGGCGGCGCCTGCCTGCGCATCCTGACCCACGGGACGTGGGCGGGGTCACAGGGGGCAGGCGCCGCCCCGGCGGGGGGCCCGGCGGGTCAGACCGGCACGTTGCTCGCGGCCTTCTTCAGGTTGGAGCCGGCGGTCACCTTGACGGTGTTGGCCGCGGGGATCTCGATGGACTCACCGGTCTGCGGGTTGCGGCCGGTGCGCGCCGAGCGCTGGGTCCGCTCGACGGTGATGAGACCGGAGACGGCCACCTTCTCGCCGCGGGTGATCGCCTCCACGAGCTCCTCCTGCAGGCCGCTCAGCACGGCGTCGACGGTGGAGCTGGGGACGTCGGCGCGCTTCGCGATGGCGGAGACGAGTTCGGCCTTGTTCACGGGGTTCCTCTCAGACGTCGGGGCCCGCGCGGTCTCGGCGGGCCGCCGGGTGGGGTGCCGGCCGCGGGTCCGCGGCGGCGGTCCCGGGCGGGCGCCCGGGACGGACCGGTCCCCGTCGGGGGTCCGGCCCGGGGCACCGTGACACGCCGACGGGGCATCTGGCCAGTGCACGGGCCTGATCACGACCCTACGGACCCGCCGGTACCACCCGTCCCGGGGAGGGGTGGCCCCCCGCGGCACGGCGGGAGCCGCGTGCCGCAGGTCCCCCGGGACCGACCCCGCCGTCGGCGACCCGTGCCCGGGCGGTGATGTGACGGGCCGGAGCGGCGACCCGGCCGGGGTCCCGGCGTCGTCGGCGGCGGTGACGAGGCGGTGCGGCCGGGGACGACGTCCCCCGCGGGTGGACGTCTCCACCGGGCGGTTCCTCCCGGTGGTCCGGGGTCCGGTCAGCGGGCGGCGGCCGCGGAGGCCAGGTCCTCGACGCGCAGCAGGCCCACCACGGCGCCGGCCGCGTCGGTGCAGACCACGGGGTCGAAGCGCTGGGCCGGCGAGCGGGTCAGCGCCCGCTGCAGGGTGGCGGTGACGTCGTCGGTGGGCTCGGCACGCAGCGACACGGGGGCGGTGTGCGCCTGCCCGGTGCGCGGGTCGGTCAGCCGCAGGGCCAGCGGCTCGCCCTGCGGGCCCACCAGGACGACCGGCGGCACGCCGGGGAAGGCCTCGGTGACCTCGCACTGGCGCACCGGCCGCAGCAGGCCCGCGACGGTGGACGCCGTCCGCGCGCGGGCGGCGCAGCCGCGGACCAGCGCGGCGACGTCCGGGTCCAGCGGCGCGAACCCCGGCGTGGGCCGGCCGAGCAGCCACCCCTGGGCCAGCGGTACGCCGAGCCGGCAGAAGGCGGCCAGCTCGCTCCGGGTCTCGATGCCCTCGGCGAGCAGCCAGGCGTCGATGCGGCCGGCGAACTCGCCGACCATCTCCGCCAGCGCCATCCGCACCGGGTCGGCGTCGGCGCCGGCGACCAGGGACCGGTCGAGCTTGACCAGCTGCGGCCGCAGGGCGGCCAGCTGCTGCAGGCCCGACCAGCCCGAGCCGGTGTCGTCGAGGGCGACCAGCGCACCCCGCGCCCGCAGCGCGGCGACCTGGAGCCGCAGCGCGCCCAGGTCGTCGACCGGCGCGTGCTCGGTCAGCTCGACGACGACGCGGTGCAGGTCCGGGCGGGTGGCCAGCGCCTCCTGCACCGGCGCCGTCCCGAGCAGGTGTGGACCGACGTTGACGGTGAGGAAGGTGTCCGCGGGCAGGTCCGGGACGGCGGCCAGGGCCTTGTGCAGGGCCAGCGCCTCGAGCTCCGCGGCGATCCCGGCGTCCGCGGCCGCGGCGAACCACACCTCCGGGCCGGCGGTCCCCGGGAACCGGGACAGCGCCTCGTACCCGGCCACGCGGGCCCGCGCGAGGTCCACGATCGGCTGGAAGACCAGCGTGAGGTCGTCGGGATCGGCGAGCAGGGGGCGGCAGTCCGGCAGCCGCCGCGTCAGCATCCCCGTCATGGCGAGGGGATCGGCCACCGACGCCGTCCGCCCGACCCGTCCGGCGGCGTCCCTCACCCGGGCGGGGGACCCTGGCGCCACTGCGGACGGCGTGGTCCGCCCGGCCGCCGCCCGTGGCACCATGGACGGCTGCGACCGCCCGGTCGCGTGAGGACAGGAGGGCCGTGACCGTCCCCCTGCCGTCCGCGCCCGACGACGTCCTGCAGGACCCGCACCGCGTCGCCGCCGCCCGCCGCCTGTTCCTCGAGGTGCCGGACCCCGCCGCCTACGACCGGCTGTCCGGGCTGGCCGCGCGGCTGCTCGACGTCGACCACGCGAAGGTCACCCTGTTCATCGAGCGGGACACCGTCGTCGGCGGGCACGGCCTGCCGCCCGGCGTGGTCGGCGGGCGGGCCCTGCTCACCGGGGCCTTCTCCGAGCGCGTCGTGCGCGAGGGGCGGGCCCTCGCGGTGCCCGACGCGCGGGCCGACCGCGTGCTGGCCGCGCTGCCGGCCGTCACCTCCGGCGAGGTCGTGGCCTACCTGGGCACGCCGCTGCTGTCCGCGTCCGGCTTCGTCGTGGGCGCGCTCGCCGTCTACGACCCCGAGCCGCGCACCTGGCAGCCCGACGACGTCGCGCTGCTGGAGCACCTGGCCGCCTCGGTGGTGGCCGAGCTGGAGCTCTCGGCCGCCCGCTCCGCCATCGGCGTGTCCCGCACCCGGCTGGAGGTCGCCCTCGAGGCCAGCGAGATCGGCATCTGGGAGTACGACCTGCGCAGCGGGGCGCTGCACTGGGACGAGCGGTGCGCGGCGGTGCACGGCCTCGACGGGCCCCTGGACATCGCCGACGTCGACCGGATGCTCGCCGAGCGGATCCACCCCGACGACCACGCCGCGGTGCGGGCGGCGATGGCCTCCGCGCTGTCCGGCGCCGGCGAGTACGCCGTCGAGGCCCGCGCCCTGCACGCCGACGGCAGCGTGCGCTGGACGGTGTCCCGCGGCCGCGTGGTGCGCGACTTGCGCGGCGAGCGGGTGCGGGTCCTCGGCACCGTCCTCGACGCCACCGAGGCCCGCGAGCAGGCCACCCGCCGGATGGCGGCGGTGCAGCGGGCCGCCGCCGTCGCCGAGGTCGCCGCGGAGCTGGCGAACGCGACCGCGCTGTCGCAGCTGGCCGAGATCGCGCTGCGGGGCGCCCGGGTGCTCGGGGCGTCCTCCAGCGCGCTGGCCGCGTTCGACGGCGACGGCGCGCTGCGGCTGCACCTCGCCCGCGGCCTGGCCGACACCGTGGCGAGCGCCGCCGCGGAGGCCGACGTGGAGCTGTCGCCCGAGGCCATGGTGGTCGAGCTCGACGACACGCTGCCCACCCAGTACGCCGCCCGGCACGGCGAGCGGCTGGTCTTCGCCGACCTCGACGAGGCGGTGGCCCGGTTCCCGCAGATGGCCGAGGTCGGCGCCGCGCTCGGCCTGCGCGCGCTCGCCGCGCTGCCGCTGCGGGTCGAGGGCCGGCTGCTGGGCAGCTTCGTCGTCCTCTGGGACACCGAGCACGTCTTCGTCGACGACGACGTCGAGCTGCTCGACGCGCTGACCGCGCAGATCGCGCTGAGCGTCTCCCGGCTGCGGTCCCAGGCCGAGCGCGCCGAGGCCGTGCGCGCCATGTCCCGGGCCAACCAGCGGCTGCAGCTGCTGGCCGACGCCGGCCGCGTGCTCTCGGGCAGCCTCGACATCGGCGAGCAGCTCGGGCAGCTCGCCGACCTGGTGGTGCCGGCGCTGGGGGACTGGTGCTGGATCGTCGTCACCGAGGAGCAGGGCCGGCTGCACGAGGTGGCCTGGGCGCACCGCGACCCGGCCCGCCGGGACGACGTCGCCGCCTACGTGCACACGATGGCGACCGGGATGAGCGACGAGCACGCCGCACGGGTGGTCACGCGCACCGGCCGCCCGCTCGTCGTCCCGGAGCTGGACGCCGCCCGGATCGCCCGTTCGCTGCCCGACCCGGCGGACCAGGAGACGCTGCTGCGGCTGGCGCCCCGCTCGGCGCTCGTCGTGCCGCTGGTGGCGCGGGGGCGGGTCATCGGCGCCCTGGGCACCGCCAACGACGCCGCGCGCGGGCCGCACACGCCGGGCGAGGTCGACACCGCGATCGAGGTCGGCCGCCGGGCGGGGCTGGCCCTGCAGGCGGCCCGCCTCTACGAGCAGCAGCGCGACCTCGCCGACGCCCTGCAGCACAGCATGCTCACCGCGCCGCCCCGGCCCGAGGGCTGCGAGATCGTCGTCCGGTACGTGCCGGCGTCGGAGGGCGCCGAGATCGGCGGCGACTGGTACGACGCGTTCGTCGAGGCCGGCGGCGCGGTGGTCCTCGCGATCGGCGACGTCGTCGGGCACGACCGGCACGCCGCCGCGGCGATGGGCCAGCTGCGCGGGCTGCTGCGCGGCATCGGCTACGCAGGCGGGGGCTCACCGGCCGAGGTGCTCGCCGGGCTCGACCGCGCCGCGGCCGGGCTGGCCCTCGGGGCGATGGCCACCGCGGTCCTCGCCCGGCTGGAGCGCACCGACGGCGGGGGCGTCCGGCTGCGCTGGTCCAGCGCCGGGCACCCACCGCCGGTCGTCGTCCTGCCCGGCGGCGGCGTGCGCGTGCTGGACGAGGGGACGGCCGACCTGCTGCTGGGCGTCGACCCGCGCCGCCCGCGCACCGACCACGACTGCGAGCTGCCCGTGGGCAGCACGGTGCTGCTCTACACCGACGGCCTGGTCGAGCGGCGGGACCGCGACCTCGACGCCGGGACCGCCGCCCTCACCGCCGCGCTGGGCGAGTTCGGCCACCTCCCGCTCGAGGAGCTGTGCGACCGGCTGCTCGGGCGCATGGTCCTGCCCGGCGCCGAGGACGACGTCGCGCTGCTCGCCGTCCGCGTCGAGGGATGACACCGCGGTCCTCCGGACCGCACCGCGGCCACGTGCCGCCCACGGGCTGGGATGTGCCGGAAGGAGGCCCTCCCTAGAGGGCCGTGACCTCGTAGGTGTGCCCGGCGGCGCGCAGCCGGTCGACCAGCACGCCGTCCAGCGCCGTCGCGGGGGTCAGCGACCCGGCCCGGTCCGGCAGCCGGTCCTCGTCGAGGGCCAGCCCCAGCGCCGCCTCGCCGAGCATCACCGACGTCGCCTTGTAGCCGGGGTCGCCCTGCCCGGCCACGGTGGCCCGGTAGCGGCGGCCGCCCTCGGTGTCGGCGTCGACGACCATCCGGAAGAAGCCCCTCTCCCGCACCGACTCGCTCGGCCCGCTCCCGGGTGCCGGGAGCACCCGGTCGAGCAGGGCCCGGGTGGGCGGGAAGGCGATCGCGCCGAGCGCCGCGGCGAGACCGGTGGTGACGCCGGCGGCGGCGAACGCGCCGGGGATCCCGCGGCCGGTGCTCATCGACTCGCCGTAGCGCAGGCCCCGGCCGTAGGCCCAGTCCTGCAGCGCGTTGCTGCGGCGCACGATGCGGGTGTTGAACGGCGCCATCACGAACGGGGCGGTCCACCGGCCCCCGGCGGCGAGCGCGGGCGGCATGGCGTCCGGCGGCTGCTTCGTGTCCGGCTCGGCGGCGCGGTCGGGGGAGAGGGCGTACGGGTCGGCGATCACCCTCCGCACCGCCCGGTCGGTGGCCATCGCCTCGACCTGCGCGCGCATCGAGTCGACCGTGCCGCCGCTGAACCCGCCGCGGACGGTGGCGACGAGGCGGACGTCGGTGAGCCCGCCCGCGCCGTCGGCCCGGGCCCGCTCGGCCAGCAGGAACACCGACAGGTCCGACGGGATCGAGTCGTAGCCGGCGGCGTGCACGAGGCGGGCGCCGGTCTCCCGGGCGACGGCGTCGCAGCGGTCGATGGCCTCGCGGACGAACAGCACCTCGCCGGTGAGGTCGGCGTAGTGCGTGCCCGCCCGCGCGCAGGCCTCCACCACCGGCAGGCCGTAGCGGTGGTAGGGACCGACCGTGGTGGCCAGCACCCGGGTGGTCTCCGCCATCCGGGCCAGGGACGCCGGGTCGCTGCTGTCGGCCTCGAGCAGCGGCCAGTGGCGGGCCGTCTCCGGCAGGTCGGCCGCGGCGGCGGTCAGCCTCTCCTTCGACCGGCCGGCCAGGGCGACGCGCAGGCCAGGCGGCGCGGCCTGGGCCAGGTAGGCGGCGACCAGGCGGCCCACGAAGCCGGTGGCGCCGAAGAGGACGACGTCGTGCTCCCGCTCGGGCATGCGGCTCATCCTGCCGGGCGGCTCCGGCTCACCGCATCCGGCGGCGGAGGACCCGGCGGCGCCCGTCCGGCCGCCGGGACCGGTCGCGGGCCGCGAGCCGGCTGCGGGCGCGGCCGGGGAGGTCCACGGCGACCGGCGCCTCCCACCCGCGCCACACCGACAGCACCCGCAGCGCCGCCACGAAGGCGATCACCAGCAGCGCCACCGGGATGGGGTCCACGCCGAGCGGCCCGGCCAGCAGCGTGAGCAGCGTGGCGCCGAGCAGCGCGGCGACGGCGTTGTAGGGCCCGGGCTGCACGATGTCGGCGCGCTGGGCGAGCAGCACGTCGCGGATCACCGCCCCGCCGACCGCCGTCAGCGTCCCGATGAACACCACCGAGGCGCTGGGCAGGCCGGCGAGCTGGGCCTTCTGCGCGCCGATGACGGTGAACAGGCCGAGGGTGAGCGCGTCGAGCACCACCAGCAGCGCGGTGAGCCGGGACAGCCAGCCGGAGAAGAAGAAGGTGACCGCCGCGGTGATGGCCACGGCGGGCAGGTAGGCGCGGTTGGTCAGCGCCACCGGCGGCCCCTCGGCGAGCAGCACGTCGCGGATCAGCCCGCCGCCGAGGCCGCCGCTGACCGCCAGCAGCAGGACACCGGAGACGGCGAAGCCCTCCCGGGCGGCCAGCAGCCCGCCGGTCAGCGCGCCGACGACGATCGCGGCGAGGTCGACCGCGGCCGGGACGCGCAGCGTCTCCGTGGCCGCCGCGAGGGTGCTCACGAGGGTCCATCCTCCCGCCCGCCCCCGCGCCGCCCGGGACCTGGCCCCCCGGACGGGTGAGACGGCGCTCGACCGGCGGCCCGGTCCGTCCGATGAGGCAGCCATGAGCAGGTCCCGGAGCGCGACGGCGGCCGGCACCCGGCTGTTCGCCGCCTACGCCGCGGCCAGCCTGGTGCCGGTGGTCGTGCTGGGTGCGGTCCTCGCGGCGGGCATCCGGCAGGACGCCGTCGACCGCGCGCTGGAGTACGGCCACGCGCAGGCCGCGGTGGTCGAGGAGATGACCATCGCCCCGGCGCTGCGCGGGCAGGACCTCGGCACCGGGCTGACCGGGGCCGAGCGCGAGCGGCTGCAGGCGGCCACCGACCTCGCCGTCTTCCGAGGCTCGATCCTGCGGCTGCGGCTGCGCGACTTCGCCGGCGCGGTCGTCTTCGCCGACGACGGCGCCACCGGTCCCGAGACCGCGCTGCCCGACTACCCCGCCGGCGAGGACGTCGTCCCCGCCGCCGGCGCCGCGTTCGCCACGGCCGCCGCCGGCGGGACCGACGTCGCCCTCCTCGACGACGACGGCCTCGCCGTGGGCCGGATGATCCGCGTCCTGCAGCCCATCGTCGCCGACACCTCCGGCCGCTCGGTCGGCGTGCTCGAGCTGCTGCTGCCCTACGACACCGTCGCCGCCCGGGTCGAGGCGGCCACCACCCGCACCCACTGGCGGCTGGGCGCCGGCCTCGGCGCCCTCTACCTCGTGCTCGCCGGGATCTCCTGGTCGACCACCCGCCGGCTGCGCCGCCAGGCCGCGCAGGCCGCCCACGACGCGCTGCACGACCCGCTGACCGGCCTGGCCAACCGCGAGCTGTTCGCCCGGCGGGTGGCCGCCGAGGTGGGCCGGGGCGCCCCGGCCGCCGTCGTCCTCGTCGACCTCGACCGGTTCAAGGAGGTCAACGACACCCTCGGCCACCACGCCGGCGACCAGTTGCTGCGCGAGGTGGGCCGGCGGCTGTCGGCGACCGTGCGGGCGGAGGACACCGTGGCCCGCCTCGGCGGCGACGAGTTCGGCCTGCTGCTGCCCGGCATGGACGACGCCGGCGCCGCCCGCGAGCTGGTGCAGCGGGTCAGCGACGCGCTGTCGGTGGAGACCGTGGTCGAGGGCGTGCCGCTGGCGGTGGAGGCCAGCTGCGGCATCGCCATGCACCCGGCCGACGCCACCGACGTCGAGACGCTCATGACCTGCGCCGACGCCGCCATGTACCAGGGGAAGCGCGGCGCGACCGGCGTCGTCGTCTTCGACCCCCGCGCCACCGCGCCCTCGCCGCACTCGCCGGCGCTGCAGCACGACGTGCGGCGCGCGCTGGAGGACGGCGACCTGCGCCTGCACTACCAGCCGCAGGTGGACCTGGCCTCCGGCGCCACCGTCGGCGTGGAGGCGCTGCTGCGCTGGCAGCACCCGCAGCGCGGGCTGATCGGCCCCGGCGAGTTCCTGCCGGCGCTGGAGCAGTCCGGCGTCATGGGCGCGCTCACCGAGTGGGTGCTCCGGCAGGCGCTGGCCGACTGCGCCGCCTGGACGGCCGCCGGCGAGGACTGGACCGTCTCGGTCAACGTCTCGGTGCGCAACCTCGAGGCGCCCGGGTTCGCCGCCACCGTCGCCCGGCTCGCCGCCGTGGCCGGGGTGCCGCCGGCGAAGCTGGTCCTCGAGGTCACCGAGACCGCGCTGCCCGCCGACCTCGCCGCCGCCTCGGCCTGCCTGGCCGAGCTCGCCGCGCACGGGTTCGGCGCGGCGCTGGACGACTTCGGCGTCGGCTACGCCAGCCTGTCGCACCTGCGCTCGCTGGCGCTGGCCGAGGTCAAGGTCGACCGGGCCTTCGTCACCGGGGTCGACGTCTCGGCCGAGGACGCCGCCGTCGTGCGGTCGCTGGTCGAGCTCGCCCACGGCCTGGGGCTGTCGGTGTGCGCCGAGGGCGTCGAGACGCCCGAGGTCGCCGCCTGGCTGCGGGCGGTCGGCTGCGACCGCGCCCAGGGCTGGCTGTTCTCCCGGCCCCGCCCGTGGCCGGAACTCACCTGCGGCGCCCGCCCGGCGTCCGCGCCCGCCCAGGAGGTCCTCGCGTGACCCGCACCCGCCGTGCCGTCGCCGGCACCGCCGTCCTCGCCGCCGCCCTGGTCGCCGCCGGGTGCGGGGCAGCCGCCCCGGAGACCGCCGCCGGCCCGGCCGCCGCCGTCGCCGTCGACGAGGAGCTGCACGCCGCGCTGCCCGCCGACGTGCGCGCGGCCGGCGTCCTGACGGTGGCCAACGACCCGTCCTACCCGCCGGCGTCGTCGTTCGGCCCCGACGGGCGCACCATCGTCGGCTTCGAGCCCGACCTCGGCGCCGCGCTCGGCGACCTGCTCGGCGTGGAGGTGCGCTTCGAGGCCGCGCCGTTCGACACGCTCCTCGACGACCTCGCCGCCGACCGGTTCGACCTGGTCATGAGCGCGGTCACCGACACCGCCGAGCGCGAGCAGCAGGCCGACTTCGTCAACTACTTCCGCGCCGGCTCCTCGATCGTCGTCGCGCGCGGCAACCCGCTCGGCATCCACGAGCTGGCCGGTCTGTGCGGCCGCAGCGTCGCCGTCGAGGCCGGGACCGTGCAGGTCGGGCTGCTGGAGCGGGCCCAGGCCTCGTGCGCGCAGCGCATCGACCTGCACGAGCTGCCCACCAACGACGACGCCCTGCTCGAGCTGCGCACCGGCCGCGCCGACGCCGTCGTCGCCGACTACCCGCCGGCGGTCCACGTGACCACCGACCCGCGGACGCAGAACAGCTACCAGCTGGTCTCCGACACCCAGTACGAGCCCGGGCTGTACGGCATCGCCGTCGCCCCGGACCGGACCGGGTTGCGCGACGTGCTCACCGAGGCGCTGCAGCGGCTGGTCGACGACGGCGTCTACCAGGAGCTGCTCGACCGCTGGGAGGTCGGGCACGGCGCCGTGGACGCGATCACGGTCAACGGCGCCCTGCCCGCCGGCAGCTGACCCGGGCTCCCGCTACTGAGCGGGCGCGACCTCCACCGAGGTGGCGCTGTCGTCCGGGGCGACGACGGCGGCCCGCAGCCGGGCGTCTGCGGCGGCCCTGTCCTCGAGGTGCATGGCCTCCTGCCGGTCCGCCTCCTCCTCGAGGATCGCGGCGGCCTTCCACTCCCGCGGGATGGCGAACCCGTCGACGAGGGTGACCATGTGCGGCCGCAGCTCGGCCAGCAGGGTGTTCACCGTGGCGGTCAGCGCCTTCGACCGGGCCGGGGTGAGCTGGCCGTGCTCGAGGAACCAGCCCTTGTCCGCCTCGATGGTCGACAGCGCGTAGAGGTCGCACAGGGCCTCGAGCAGCGCCTTCGCGTCCGGGTCGGTCGTCCGCTCGATCCCGGCGACGAACGCCTCGAGCACCACCCGGTCGATGTGGGTGGACGCTGTCCGCAGCACGTGGTCCTGGACGCTGTTGAACACCTGGAAGGGCTCCATGCCCTCGTTCGCGGCGTTCCGGCGGAGCCGGCGGATGGCGCCCTCGAGGGTGTGCTTCTCGCGGAACTCGAACACCTTCAGCTGCCAGCCGCGGTCGCGCAGCGGCACGTCCTCGTCCCGGCCGGGGACGGCGTCGACGAGCCGGGCGATCAGGCCGCGGGCCGCCGTCCGCTCGAGGACGGTCTCGCGGACCATGTCGGCGACGAACGCGACCCGGCCCCAGCCGTCGAGGGAGCCGAAGGCGTCCCGGTAGCCGGTGAGCAGGCCCTTGGCGACCAGCTGCAGCAGGACGGTGTTGTCGCCCTCGAAGGTGGTGAACACGTCGGTGTCGGCCTTGAGCTGGGGCAGCCGGTTCTCCGCCAGGTAGCCGGCGCCGCCGCACGCCTCGCGGCACGTCTGGATGGTGCGGGTGGCGTGCCAGGTGTTGGCCGCCTTGAGCCCGGCCGCACGCGACTCGAGCTCCCGCTGGGCGGCCTCGTCGACGGCCTCGCCGTGCTCGTGCACCGCCGTCTGGACGTCGTGCATCGTGCTGACCAGCTCTTCCTGGGCGAACGCCAGCGCGTAGGAGGTGGCCAGGGCCGGCAGCAGCTTGCGCTGGTGGACCAGGTAGTCGTTGAGCACGATCTCCCGGTCGCGGCCGGGGGCGGCGAACTGGCGGCGGACGTCGCCGTAGCGGACGGCGATGTCGAGGGCCAGCTTGGTCGCCGAGCCGGCCGAGCCGCCCACGCTCACCCGGCCGCGGACCAGCGTGCCGAGCATGGTGAAGAAGCGGCGGGTCTCGTTCTCGATGCTGGAGGTGTAGGTGCCGTCCTCGGCCACCTGCCCGTAGCGGTCGAGCAGCATCTCCCGCGGCACGCGGACGTGGTCGAAGGACAGCCGGCCGTTGTCGACGCCGAGCAGGCCCGCCTTCGGGCCGTCGTCGCCGATGGTGACGCCGGGCAACGGGTTGCCGTCCTCGTCGCGGATCGGCACCAGCCAGGCGTGCACGCCGCGCGGCTCGCCCTGCGTCACCAGCTGGGCGAAGACGACGGCCATCCGCCCGTCCTCGGCCGCGTTGCCGATGTAGTCCTTGCGCGCGGCCTGGTGCGGGGTGTGCAGGTCGAAGGTCCGCGTCCCGGCGTCGTAGGTGCAGGTGGTGCGCAGCTGCTGGACGTCGGAGCCGTGGCCCGTCTCGGTCATGGCGAAGCAGCCGGGCAGCGCGAAGCTCATGATGTCGGGCAGGTAGGCGTCGTGGTGCCGCTGCGTGCCGAGCAGCTGGACGGCGCCGCCGAACAGGCCCCACTGGACGCCGGCCTTGACCATCAGCGACAGGTCGCCGAAGGCCAGCATCTCGATGGAGGTCACGGAGCCGCCGGCGTCGGCCTCGCCCCCGTACTCCTTGGGGAAGCCCAGGCCGACGCGGCCGGTGGCGGCGAGCTCGCCGGCCAGCCGGGTGATCCGCTCGCGGGCCTCCTGCACCGACTCGCCGTACACCGGGGCCCACTTCGGGTCGCCGAGCTGCTCGCGGGCGTCGCGGCGCACGTGCGCCCACCGTCCGTCGAGCACCTCCTGGAGGCGCGCCGGGTCCACGGTGCGGGGGAGGGTGGAGGTCACTTCGTCTCCTCGGGGGTCGGTCCAGCGGGGGCGAGGCTCGAGAGCCCGGCCCAGGCGAGGTCGGTGAGGTGGGCGGCCAGGTCCGCCCGGGGCATCGGCCGGTCGGCACGCAGCCACCAGTCGGCGGCGGCGCGGACCAGCCCGACCAGGCCGTGCCCCCAGGGCGCGGCGGCCGCGGGGTCCCGGCCGGCCTGCTCGAGGGCGACGGCCACCAGCGCGGCGGCCTGGTCGCCGACCAGGTCCGACAGCGTGCTGACGGGGTCGGCGTCGACCGGCCTGTCCAGCAGCGGGTGGGCGACGACGAAGCGGTAGAGCTCCGGGTCGGCCTCCAGGAACGCCAGGTAGGTCTCGACGGCGGCGGCCACCATCCGGCGCGGGTGGTCGGTGCTGGTCATCGCCGCGCGCAGCTTCTCGGTCAGCTGCGCCGCGACCCGGTTGCAGACGGCGACGTAGAGCTCGCTGCGGTCGGCGAAGTGCCGGTAGACGACGGTCTTGCTGGTGCCGGCCTCGGCGGCGATCTCGTCCATGCCGACGCCGGCGCCGTGCTTGCCGACCGCGGCGACGGTGGCGTCCACCAGCTGCTCGCGGCGCGCGCGGCGGTGCTCGTCCCACCGCGAGTCCCGGCGGTCGCGCCGCCGGGAGGCCGTCTCGGCTTTCATGTAACCCACGGTACCGTGTACCGTCGGTACCGGCCACTCCGTCAGCCGTTCGCGCGCGAATGGCGCACCAGGGACCCCTGGAGGTCACCGATGAGCCCGACCCAGCCCCGCCGGGCCGCCGTCCTCGGCGGCAACCGCATCCCGTTCGCCCGCTCGAACTCCCGATACGCGCAGGCGTCCAACCAGGACATGCTCACCGCGACGCTGGACGGCCTGGTCGCCCGCTTCGGGCTGCAGGACGAGCAGGTGGGCGAGGTCGTCGCCGGCGCCGTCCTCAAGCACTCGCGCGACTTCAACCTCACCCGCGAGTCGGTGCTCGGCTCGACGCTGTCGGCCGCGACCCCGGCCTACGACGTGCAGCAGGCCTGCAGCACCGGTCTCGAGGCCACCGTGCTGGTCGCCAACAAGATCGCGCTGGGCCAGATCGAGTCCGGCATCGCCGGCGGCGTGGACACGACGTCGGACGCCCCGCTGGCCGTGGGCGACGACCTGCGCCGGGTGCTCATCGAGCTCAACAACGCCAAGACGATCGGCCAGCGGCTCAAGGCGCTCTCGCGCATCCGCCCCGGCTCGCTCGTGCCCGAGATCCCGCGCAACGCCGAGCCGCGCACCGGCCTCGCGATGGGCGAGCACCAGGCGATCACCGCGCGGGAGTGGGAGATCGGCCGGGAGGAGCAGGACGAGCTCACCGTCCGCTCGCACCGCAACCTCGCCGCCGCCTACGAGCGCGGCTTCCTCGACGACCTGGTCACGCCCTACCTGGGCCTCACCCGCGACCAGAACCTGCGCCCGGACACGACCGTGGAGAAGCTGGCGAAGCTCGAGCCGGTCTTCGGCAAGGACGACCCCGCAGCCACGATGACCGCCGGCAACTCGACGCCGCTGTCCGACGGCGCCTCCGCCGTCCTGCTGTCCTCCGACGAGTGGGCCGCCGAGCACGGCCTGCCGGTGCTCGCCCACCTCGTCGACGCGCAGACCGCCGCCGTCGACCACGTGCACGGCGGCGAGGGCCTGCTCATGGCGCCGGCCTACGCGATGCCGGTGGTGCTCGCCCGCAACGGCCTGACGCTGCAGGACTTCGACTTCTACGAGATCCACGAGGCCTTCGCCTCCACCGTGCTCGCCACGCTCAAGGCGTGGGAGGACCCGGCGTTCTGCAAGGAGCGCCTCGGCCTCGACGCCCCGCTCGGGTCGATCGACCGGTCGAAGCTCAACGTCAACGGCTCCTCGCTCGCGGCCGGGCACCCGTTCGCGGCGACCGGCGGCCGGATCGTCGCCTCGCTGGCCAAGCAGCTGCACGAGGCCGGCCCCGGGAAGCGCGGGCTGATCTCCATCTGCGCGGCCGGCGGCCAGGGCGTCGTCGCCATCCTCGAGTCCTGAAGGAGCTGCACCCGTGAGCGACTGGTACACGACCTTCGCCAACTCCGGCGTCGGGTCCTCCCTCGTCAAGCAGCTCGGGCTGCCCCGGCCGGCCGTGCTGCGCCGGTACGAGCCGGGGCAGCCGCTGCTGCCCGGCCCGGCCGTCGTCGGGACGGCGGGGGAGGGCCGGCTGGGCGGGACGCTCGCCGCCGTCCTCCGCGACGCCGGCGTGACCGTCCCGGCCGGTGACGACGGCGGCGAGCGGCCCGCCGCCGTCCTGCTCGACGCCACCGGCCTGACCGGGCCCGGGCAGCTGGCCGGGGCGCACGCCTTCCTCGCCCCGGCGGTGGAGCGGCTGCGGCCCACCGGCCGGGTGCTCGTGCTCGCCGACCCGCCCGCGGCCGCGGACTCCCCGGCGCAGGCCGCGGCCCGGCAGGCCCTGGAGGGGCTGGTCCGGTCGGTGGCCAAGGAGCTGCGCGCCGGGTCGACGGCCAACCTGGTGGTCGTGCCGGAGGGCGCCGAGTCGTCGGCCGGCAGCGCCGTGCGGTTCTTCCTCTCCGGCCGGTCGGCCTACGTCGACGGCCAGGTGCTCACCGTGTCGGCGGCCGACGTGCACGCGGACGAGGACCCGGTGCGCCCGCTGCAGGGCAAGGTCGCCGTGGTCACCGGGGCCGCGCGTGGCATCGGGGCGGCGATCGCCCAGGTCGTGGCCCGCGACGGCGCGCACGTGGTCGCCGTCGACGTGCCGGCGGCCGGTGAGTCGCTGGCCGCGGTGGCCAACGAGGTCCGCGGGACGGCGTTCCAGCTCGACGTCACCGCCCCCGACGCCGCCGGGCGGCTGGTCAGCCACCTGCGCGGGCGCCACGGCGGGGTCGACGTCGTCGTGCACAACGCCGGCATCACCCGTGACAAGCTGCTGGTCAACATGGACGCCGCCCGGTGGGACTCCGTCATGGCGGTCAACCTGCAGGCGCAGCTGGACCTCACCCGCGCGCTGCTGGACGCCGACGGTCTGCTCCGGCCGGGCGGCCGCGTGGTCGCGGTCAGCTCGCAGTCGGGCATCGCCGGCAACCGCGGGCAGACGAACTACGCGGCGAGCAAGGCCGGCGTCATCGGGATGGTGCGGGCGTGGGCGCCGGAGTTCGCCGCGCGCGGCGCCACGATCAACGCCGTCGCGCCGGGCTTCATCGTCACCGAGATGACGGCGAGGATGCCCTTCGGCACCCGCGAGGTCGGCGCCCGGATCAACTCGCTGCAGCAGGGCGGCCTGCCCGTCGACGTCGCCGAGACCATCGCCTGGCTGTCCTCGCCCACGGCCGCCGGCGTGAACGGGCAGGTCGTGCGCGTGTGCGGCCAGTCCGTGCTGGGCGCCTGATGGTCACCGTGCTCGGGTCGGCGCCGTCGATGGCGCCGCTGTTCGTGCGGGCCGCGCTCACCGCGCGGGGCCGCGGCGGCGACCTGCCGGACACCCGGCTGGCCCGCCGCGGCGTGACCGTGGACCCGGCCGGGGTGGCCGCCTACGCCCGGGTGTGCCGGTTCCCGCTGGCCGACGCGCTGCCGGTGACGTTCCCGCACGTGCTGGCCTTCCCGCTGCAGGTCGCGCTGATGAGCGACCGCGCCTTCCCGCTGGCGCTGCCCGGCCTGGTGCACGTCCGCAACCGGATCGACGTGCTGCGCCCGGTCGGGCAGGGGGAGGCCCTCGACCTCGAGGTGTGGGCCGAGCGGTTCGCCGTCCACCCGCGCGGCGCGACCGTCGACCTGTGCGCGTCGGCCTCGGCCGGCGGCGCCGAGGTGTGGCGCGGCCGCTCCACCTACCTCGCCCGCGGGGCGCGGGCGCCGGAGGGGGCACCTCCCTCCGACGTCGACGTCGCGGTCGGGGAGCTGCCGGCGGGGACCGTCCGCTGGCGGGTGCCCGGCGACGCCGGCCGCCGCTACGCCCGGGTCTCCGGCGACGTGAACCCGATCCACCTCTCGGCCCTCACCGCCCGCGCCTTCGGGTTCCCGCGGGCGATCGCGCACGGGATGTGGGTGGAGGCGCGGGCGCTGGCCGCGCTGTCGGGCCGCCTGCCCGGGGCGCTCACCGTCGACGTCGGGTTCCGCAAGCCGCTGCTGCTGCCCTCGACGGTCACCCTGGCGGCCGCGCCGGCCGACGGCGGCTGGGACCTCGCGGTGCGCGGCGCGCAGAACGGGTCCGACCACCTCGTGGGCACCGTCCGCCCGCTCTGACCGGAGGAGATGCACCGTGGCCGTGTCGTTCGCGCTGACCGAGGACCAGGTCGAGCTGCAGCGGTGGCTGCACGGGTTCGCGTCGGACGTCATCCGTCCCGCGGCCGCCGAGTACGACGAGCGCGAGGCCTTCCCGTGGGAGGTCCTCCAGGAGGCGGCGAAGACCGGGATCTACTCGCTCGACTTCTTCGCCACCCAGTGGTTCGACGAGTCCGGCCTCGGCATCCCGCTCACCATGGAGGAGCTCTTCTGGGGCGACGCCGGGATCGGGCTGGCGATCGTCGGCACCACGCTGGCGGCCGCGTCCGTGCGCGCCAACGGCACCGACGAGCAGGTGGGCCGGTGGATCCCCGCCATGTTCGGCACCGAGGCCGAGCCGAAGGTCGCCGCGTTCTGCTCGTCGGAGCCCGACGCCGGCTCCGACGTCGGGGCGATGCGCACCCGCGCGGTCTACGACGAGGCGACCGACGAGTGGGTGCTCACCGGCACCAAGACCTGGGCCACCAACGGCGGAATCGCCGACGTCCACGTCGTCACGGCCGTCGTCGACCCGGAGCTCAGGGCCCGCGGCCACGCCAGCTTCGTCGTCCCGCCGGGCACGAAGGGGCTCACCCAGGGGCAGAAGTTCCTCAAGCACGGCATCCGCGCCTCGCACACCGCCGAGGTCGTGCTCGACGGGTGCCGGGTCCCCGGCGACTGCCTGCTCGGCGGCCGCGAGCGGCTCGAGGAGCGGCTGGCGCGGGCGCGGGAGGGCGTGCGCAGCGGCCGCACCCAGCCCTCGATGGCCACCTTCGAGCGCACCCGGCCCGGCGTCGGCGCCCAGGCGGTCGGGGTGGCGCGGGCGGCCTACGAGTACGCGCTGGACTACGCCGGGCAGCGGGTGCAGTTCGGCCGGCCGATCGTCGAGAACCAGGCGATCGCCTTCGCGCTCGCCGACATGAAGACGTCCATCGACGCCGCCCGTCTGCTGGTCTGGCGGGCCGCGTGGATGGCGCGCACCGGCCAGCCGTTCACCTCCGCCGAGGGCTCGATGAGCAAGCTGGTCGCGGGCGAGACGGCGGTGCGGGTGACCGAGCAGGCCATGCAGATCCTCGGCGGCAACGGCTACACGCGCGACTACCCCGTCGAGCGCATGGCCCGCGACGCGAG
Organism: Geodermatophilus sp. SYSU D00867; assembly: GCF_054050315.1. NCBI lineage: Bacteria > Bacillati > Actinomycetota > Actinomycetes > Geodermatophilales > Geodermatophilaceae > Geodermatophilus > Geodermatophilus sp. SYSU D00867. Next base: position 28,635 of record NZ_JBJGZC010000003.1, read on the forward strand.
GATCTACACGATCTTCGAGGGCACCTCGGAGATCCAGCGGCTGGTCATCGCACGGGCGATCTCCGGCGTCCAGATCCGTTGAGCCGGGTCAGCGGTTGCGGCCCAGCGCGTCGTGGCTGGTGACCCAGTCGCCGGCGAGGATCGCCGATGTCAGTGACACGTCGCCGGCCAGCACCACGCCGGCGCAGATCTCGGCGAACTTCTGCACCTTGCCGGCGCCGTAGCAGCCGAGCAGCTCCAGGCACTCGCGCTGGGTGGGCAGCCCGGTCCCGCCGCCGTAGGTGGCCACGATCAGCGACGTCAGCGTGGTCGACCAGTAGTAGTCGCCGTTCTCCAGCAGCTGGGTGTAGGTGACCCCGGAGTGCGACTCGCTGACGTTGGCCACGTCCTGGCCGGTGGCGATGAACAGCGCCGTCAGCCCGTTCGCCGCGTGCGCGCCGTTGTAGGCCGCCCCGGACATGAACGACCCGGCCATGCCGATCTGCCGGTACTCGAACAGCTCCCGGGTGTCGACGCCGGTCAGCCGACGCAGCACCTCCTTCGGGATGGTGGCCTCGGCGACGACGCGCTTGCCCCGCGTCATCAGCATGTTGATCTGCGAGTGCTTCTTGTCGGTGTCGATCGCGCCGGAGAGCACGAAGCGCGGGTGGTCGGGGTGGTTCGCGCGGATCCACTCGCAGGCGGCCAGCGTCGCCTTGCCGGTCATGTTCTGCCCGGCGGCGTCGCCGGTCGTGTAGTTGACCCGCAGGTACCGCAGCGGCCCGATCTGGTGCTGGCCGATGTAGGTCAGCCGGCCCGAGCGGGTGGTGGACTCCGCGGCGGCGCGGATCTCGTCGAGGTGCTCGTCGACCCAGCGGCCGAACTCCCGGGCCTGCAGGGCGTCGTCGAGGATGAACGCCGGGGCCCGCTGCATGTGGTCGTCGACGACGGTGGTGCGGATGCCGCCGCTCTCGCCGAGCACCCGCATGCCGCGGTTGTAGCTGGCCACCAGCGTGCCCTCGGTCGTGGCCAGCGGGACGAAGAAGTCGCCCTGCGCGTGCTCGCCGCGCAGGGTCAGCGGGCCGGCCAGCCCGATGGGCACCTGGGCGACGCCGGTGAAGTTCTCGATGTTGCCGGGCAGGACGGCGGGGTCGAAGGAGTACCGGCGGATGTGGTCGAGGCCGGCTCCGGTGCGCTCGGCGACGAAGGCCTGGCGCTTGTCGGCCATCTCGCGGGTGTAGTCGTGCTCGCGGTCACGGGGGATGCGGGTGCGGTGGGTGGTGTCGGTCATGAGGCACCTCGGTGTGAGTGCTGACAGGGCGCTGAGTGTGACTCGGCTCACCCTATTTCACTCGATAGATACAGAGCGTGACGAGAGTGATTGACGGGGCGCGCGCCACCCTGCGAACTTGCGGGCACAGACCTCCACCCCGAGACCCCTCGGTGCGCAACAGCCCGGTGAGAGCTGTCCGGGAGGCCCCTGAGGTGAAGGAGACCCGATGCGTCGCCACGTGGCCGCTCTGCTGGCCGTTCCCGTGCTGTTCCTCGCCGCGTGCGGGGGGGCCGAGCCGTCGGCGAGTGCGAGCGGCGGGGCCGCGGACGGCGGGCCGACCCCCGTCACGGTCGGTGTCGTGCCGATCGTCGACGTCGCGCCGATCTACCTGGGTGTGCAGCAGGGCTTCTTCGAGGAGGAGGGCATCGACCTGACCCTCGAGACCGCGCAGGGCGGGGCGGCGATCGTCCCGGCGGTCCTCAACCAGGAGTACCAGTTCGGCTTCAGCAACATGACCTCCCTGCTCACGGCCGCCTCGCAGGGGTTGCCGCTGGAGGTCGTGGTCGCCGGCGCCGCCTCGACCGGCGAGCAGGGTGCCGACTACAGCGCCGTCCTCACCCGGCCCGACAGCGGGATCACCGACGCCGCCGACCTGGCCGGCCGGACGGTGGCGGTCAACACGCTCGGCAACATCGGGACGACGACGATCAACGTGTCCGTCCGCGCGGCCGGCGGCGATCCCGCCACGATCAACTACGTCGAGCTGCCGTTCAGCGAGATGCCGGCGGCCCTCGAGCAGGGCGACGTCGACGCCATCTGGGGGACCGAGCCGTTCCTGACCATCGGCACCCGGGCGGGCGCCGTCGTCGTCGCGTCCAACTTCGTCGACGCCGCGGACGACCTGACCGTCGCGGGGTACTTCACCAGCCGGCCCTTCGCCGCGGAGAACGCCGACGTCGTGGAGCGCTTCACCGCCGCGATGGAGCGGTCGCTGGAGTACGCCTCGGCCAACCCCGAGGCGGCCCGGGCGGTGCTCTCCGAGTACACCGAGATCGACCAGGCGGTCATCGACACGATGGTCCTGCCGGCCTGGGGGCCGGAGGTCAACCGCGCGTCCGTCGAGCGGCTCGCCGAACTGGGCGTCCAGGACGGCCTCCTCGACGACGCTCCGGACCTGGACGCGCTCCTGCCGTGAGCGGCGCACCCGCGGCGGCCCGGGAGGACGTCCCGGCGGTCCCCGCGGCCGGCCGCGCGGCGCCCACGCCGCGCGGCCGGCGGCGACGGGTGCCGCAGGCCGCGCTGGGACTGGCCGGACTGGCCGGCCTCGTCCTCCTGGTGGAGCTGCTGCCACGGACGGGGCTCGTGCCGTCCCGGTACTTCCCGCCCGCCTCCGAGATCGCCGTGGCGCTGGCCGAGCTCACCGGCCGCGGCGCGTTCTGGACCGCGGTGGGGGACACCCTTCGCGGGTGGGCGATCGGGTTGTCCGTCGCGGCGGTGGCCGGCGTCGTCGTCGGCCTGCTGATCGGCAGCTCGCGGCCGGCGCGCGAGCTCACCGACTCGACGATCGAGTTCCTGCGGCCGATCCCGTCGGTCGCGCTGATCCCGCTGGCGATCCTCGTGTTCGGCAGTGACATCGAGAGCAAGCTGCTGCTCGTCGTCTACGCCGCCTTCTGGCAGGTCCTCGTCCAGGTCCTCTACGGCGTCGCCGACGTCGACCCGATCGCCCGGGACACCGCGCGCGCCTACGGCCTGGGCGCCTGGGCGCGGGCCCGGCACGTCACCTGGCCGACGACGCTGCCGTACGTGATGACCGGCCTCCGGTTGGGCGCCGCGGTCGCCCTCATCCTCGCCGTCACCGCCGAGCTCGTCATCGGCGTGCCCGGGCTGGGCGAGTTGCTCAACACCGCGCAGAGCAGCGGCGCGGTCGCGCAGACCTACGCGCTCGTGGTCGTCACCGGGATCCTGGGGGTGCTGGTCAACGTGGTCTTCCGGGCCGTGGAGCGGCGGGCGCTCGCCTGGCACCCGTCGCAGCGTGCCGAGGTGCCGGTGTGACCGTCCTCCGCCGGATCGGCACGACCCTCGCCCTGCCGGCCGTCCTGTTCACGGTCTGGTGGGTCCTGTCGGCGGACTCCACCGACTACTTCTTCCCGCCGCTGTCGGGCATCGTCGAGACCCTCGGCGACGAGTGGCTGGGCTCGCGGCTGACCGCCGACGTGCTGCCCAGCCTGCTGCGGCTGACCGCCGGCTTCGCCCTGGCGGCGGTCGTCGCCGTGGCCCTCGGGATGGTCATCGGCCTGTCGCGGACGGTCCGCGGGGTGCTCGAGCCGGTCCTGGAGTTCTTCCGGGCCATCCCCCCGCCCGTCCTGGTGCCGGTGTTCATCCTGTTCCTGGGCATCGGCGACGGCATGAAGGTGGCCGTCATCGCCTTCGGCTGCACCTGGCCGGTCCTGCTCAACACCGTCGAGGGCGTCCGCGCGGTCGACCCCGTGGTGGCCGACACCGCGCGCGCCTACCGGATCGACGGGATGGCGCGGCTGCGGCACGTCGTGCTGCCGGCAGCGAGCCCGCAGGTGTTCGCCGGGCTCCGCCAGGGCCTGTCCGTGGCGATCATCCTCATGGTCATCAGCGAGCTGTTCGCCGCGTCCAACGGGCTCGGGTTCGCGATCGTCCAGGCCCAGCGGACCTTCGCCATCACCGAGATGTGGGCCGGGATGCTCGTGCTGGGCCTGCTCGGGCTGCTGCTCGCGCTGCTGTTCCGGGTCGTGGAGAACCGGGTGCTGGCCTGGTACCACGGCCTGCGCCGCGCGCACCGCGCTCCCTGACCTCCCACCACCCGTCCCCTCCGCTCGGAAGGCACCTCATGACCGACCTCGACGTCCGGGGCATCCGCAAGGTCTACGACGGTCGGACCCGCACCGTCGAGGCGGTGCGCGACCTGACCTTCACCGTCGCGACCGGTGAGCTCGTGTGCCTGGTCGGGCCCTCGGGGTGCGGCAAGACGACGCTGCTCAAGATCATCGCCGGCCTGCTCGAGCCGACCTCCGGGGAGGTCTTGCTCGAGGGGCGGCGGGTCGACGGCCCGCCGCCGGACATGGCGGTCGTCTTCCAGGAGTACGGCCGGTCGCTGTTCCCCTGGAAGACCGTGCGGGACAACGTCGAGCTCCCGCTCCGGCAGAAGAAGGGGCTCACCGCCGCCCGCCGCCGGGAGCTGGTGGAGGAGTCGCTGGCCGCCGTCGGCCTGGCGGAGGCCCACGCCGCCTATCCGTGGCAGCTGTCGGGCGGCATGCAGCAGCGGGTGGCGATCGCGCGGGCGATCGCCTACGAGCCGCGTGTCCTGCTCATGGACGAGCCCTTCGCGGCCGTCGACGCCCAGACCCGGGCGGACCTGGAGGACCTCATCCGGGACCTCTGGCACCGGTTCCGGGTGACCACGCTGTTCGTCACGCACGACATCGACGAGGCCGTCTACCTCGGCCAGCGGGTGCTGATCCTGTCGCAGTCGCCGACCGTCGTCCGGCAGGACCTCGTCATCGACCTGCCCGACCAGCGGGACCAGCTGCACACGCGGTCGTCGCCGCGGTTCGCCGAGCTGCGGGCGCAGGTCTACTCGCAGATCCACCGGCCCCGGACCGACCCGGCCGTCCCCGAGGAGGTCCCCGCGGGTCGGGGCCCGCGCCCCTAGAGCACCCGCCGGCCGGCCGCCCAGACGGCCGTGGCGGACCGGTCCGCGCCGAGGGCGACGACGTCCGCGGCGGCGCCCGGCGCCAGCCGGCCCAGCCGGTCGCCGAGGCCCAGCGCCCGCGCCGGGGCGGCGGTGAGCGCGGTGACGGCGGCGACCGGGTCGACGCCGGCGGCGAGGGCGGTGCGCAGCGCGGCGTCCTGGGTGAGCGTCGACCCGGCGATCGTGCCGGTGCCGGCCAGCACCGCGCGGCCGCCGCGCACGGTGACCGCCTGCCCGCCCAGCCGGTGCTCGCCGTCCCCGGCGCCGGCGGCGGCCGTCGCGTCGGTGACCAGCGCGACCCGCCCCGGCGCGCCGTCCATCAGCAGCCGCGCGACGACCGGGTGCACGTGCACGCCGTCGAGGACGAGCTCCAGGGTGACCCGCTGGTCGGCCAGCGCGGCGCCGACCGGGCCGGGCGCGCGGTGGTGCAGGCCCGGCATGGCGTTGAGCGCGTGGGTGAGCAGCCGGGCGCCGGCGTCGAACGCGGCCGCGGTGAGCGCGGCGTCGGCGTCGGTGTGCCCGACGGCGACGACGACGCCCGCCGCGGTGAGGTCGCGGACCGCCTGCAGCGCGCCGGGCAGCTCGGGCGCGACGGTGACCTGGCGGAGCGTGCCGCGGGCCGCGGTGAGCAGCCGGTCGACGGCGTCGGGGGTGGGTGCCCGCAGGTGGCGGGGGTCGTGCGCGCCGCAGCGGGCCGGGGCCAGGAAGGGGCCCTCCAGGTGGGCGCCGAGCACGGTCGGGTCCGCGGCGGCCACCTCCGCGATGCCCGCCAGCGACGCCTCCAGCGCCTCCAGCGGCGCGGCGACCAGGCTGAGCACCGAGCGCGTGGTGCCCGCGGCGCGGTGCACGGCCAGCGCGGTGCGGATCGCGTCGGGGCCGTCGTCGAAGGCCGCGCCCCCGCCGCCGTGCGCGTGCAGGTCGACGAAGCCCGGGGTGAGCTCCGCGCCGGCCAGGTCGACGGTCTCGCCGGCGTGCCCGGGCGGCGGGCCGGTGCCGGTGGCGGCGATCGTGTCGCCGTCGAGCAGCACCCAGCCGCCGTCGGTGACGCCGCCGGCGTCGAGCAGCCGCGCGCCGGCCAGCAGGGTGCTCATCCGCGCAGGCCCGGGACCACCCGCCGGCACACGTCGGGATCCTCCTCCACACGGGGCGGGAACGGCGACGACCCGTGTGTGCGTCCGTTGCCGACCCGCGGTCGTCTCGCGGGGCCCGGGACGGCCGCAGGTCGACGTCGGGCGGCGTGCCGTGCAGGGCGGCTCCGGGTCCGGTGAGGTGGGGGCGTGCCCGTCGCCGACGACCCGACCGCCCACCCCCGCCCGCTGCTGCGCCGGCCCTGGCGCCCGCTCGACGGGGACTGGCAGTTCGCGGCGGACCCGGACCGCGCCGCCACGCCCGGCACCGTGCGGTTCGACCGCACGATCCGCGTCCCCTACGCCCCGGAGACCCCGGCCAGCGGCATCGGGTGGACCGGCCCGCTGCACCGCGCCTGGTACCGCCGCCCGCTGCCCGCCCGGCAGGGCGACCGCCGCACGGTGCTGAACCTCGGCGCGGTCGACCGCGTGTGCGACGTCTGGGTGGGCGGCGTGCACGTCACGCGGCACGAGGGCGGCTACACGCCCTTCCGGGTCGACGTCACCGACTCCCTGGGCGACGGCGCCGACCTCCTCGTCCGGGCCGACGACGACCCCCGCGACCTCGAGGCGCCGCGCGGCAAGCAGGACTGGCGCGACCAGCCGCACGAGATCTTCTACCCGCGCACGACCGGCATCTGGCGCACGCCGTGGCTGGAGTCCGTGGCGCGGGAGCACGTCACCGACGTCGTCTGGCGCGGCGACCCGCGCACGCTGCGCGTCGACGTCCGGGTGGAGCTGTCGGTCCCCGTCACCCGCGCCCGGCTGCACCTGCGCCTGTGGGCCGGCGAGCGGCTGCTGGCCGACGACGCGGTCCGGGTCGACGGCGCGGTGGTCGAGCGGACGCTGCAGGTCGGCGACGGCGGCACCGACGACCGCTGGCACCTGACCTGGGAGCCCGGCCCGTCCCCGGTGCTGGTCGACGCCGAGGTCGCGCTGGTCCGCGACGACGGCGAGGTCCTCGACGAGGTCGCGAGCTACACCGCGCTGCGCTCGGTCGAGGTCGACGACGGGCGCCTGCTGGTCAACGGCCGGCCGGTGCCGCTGCGCCTGGTGCTGGACCAGGGCTACTGGCCGCACACCGGCGCCACCCCGCCCGACGTCGCCGCGCTGCGCCGGGACCTGGAGCTCACCCGCGCGCTGGGCTTCACCGGCGCCCGCAAGCACCAGAAGACCGAGGACCCCCGCTACCTCGCCCTCGCCGACCGGATGGGCCTGCTCGTCTGGGCGGAGATGCCCGCGGCCCACCGCCCCGGCCCGACGGCGGCCGCCCGGCTGCTGCGCGAGTGGGCCGACGTGGTGGTCGCCCACCGCGGGCACCCGAGCGTGGTCGCGTGGGTGCCGCTCAACGAGTCCTGGGGCGTGCAGGAGGCGGCCGCCGACCGCGCCCAGCGCGGTCTGGTCACCGCCCTGGCAGCCACCGCCGACGCGCTCGACGGCACCCGCCCGGTCTCGGCGAACGACGGCTGGGAGGCCCTCGGCGGGGCGATCCTCGGCGTCCACGACTACGAGCAGGACCCGGCGGTGCTCGCCGCCCGCTACGCCACCGCCGCCGACCTCGAGCGCCTGGCCGGCGGACGGCGTCCCGACGGCCGGCTGACCGACCTCGACCGCGCGGGCGTCGCCGGGCGCGCCGTCGTCCTGTCCGAGTTCGGCGGGATCGCGCTGAACGCCGGGCGCTCCGACGCCGACCGCACCGAGCCGTGGGGGTACGCCGACGCCCGCTCCCCGGAGGACCTGCTCGCCCGCTACCGCGACCAGTGGGCCGCCGTGCACGCGAGCACCGCGCTGGCCGGCGCCTGCTGGACGCAGCTCACCGACACCTACCAGGAGGTCAACGGGCTGCTGACCGCGGACCGGGTGCCCAAGTGCGACGTCGAGGCGATCCGCCGCGCCACCACCGGCGCCGGGTGACGGCCGGGTCGAGGAAACGTAACGATCACCGTCTCGAACTGCGGGGACGGCGGGACAGGGCCAGGGTCGGGGCGGAGACGACACCGAGCGACGACACCGAGCCCCGCGGAGGTCCCCGTGCGCACGAACCGGCTCCTGCCCCTCGCCGCCGCGGCGGCCCTCGTCCTCTCCGCCTGCGGCGGCGGGGAGAGCGTCGACACCGGAGGAGGAGGCGGCGGCGGGGGAGGCGACGACGTCCTGGTCGCCGCGGTGAGCGCCGAGCCCGACCAGTTCGACCCGCACGTCACCAACGCCTACGCGAGCTTCCAGGTGCTGGAGAACGTCTACGACACCCTCGTCGTCCCCAGCGCCGAGGACCTCACGATGCAGCCGAGCCTGGCCGAGTCGTGGACGACCAGCCCCGACGGGCTGACCTGGACCTTCACCCTCCGGGACGGCGTCACCTTCCACGACGGCAGCGAGTTCGACTCCGCCGACGTCGTCTACAGCTACCGGCGGATCATCGACGAGGAGCTGTCCAACGCCTACCGCTTCGCCACGGTCGCCGACGTGCAGGCGCCCGACCCGCGGACCGTCGTCATCACCCTGACCCGGCCGACGCCGAACCTGCTCGAGCTCATCGGGTCGTTCAAGGGCATGGCGATCGTCTCGGAGAACGCCGCCGAGGAGTTCGACCTGCAGAGCGAGGCCAACGGCACCGGCCCGTTCCGGCTGGAGAGCTCCGACGCCAACGCCACCACCCTCACCACCTTCGACGACCACTGGGGCGGGGCGCCGGCCATCGACGGCGTCGAGTTCCGCTACATCGCCGAGCCCAGCTCCGCGCTGACCGCGCTGCGCAACGGCGAGGTCCAGTGGACCGACAACGTCCCGCCGCAGAACGTGGCGGACCTCGAGGACGACGAGGCGGTCGAGCTCGGCTCGGTCACCAGCGTCGAGTACTTCTACCTGTCGATGAACTACGCCGTCCCGCCGTTCGACAACCGGGACGTGCGCCGGGCGATCGCCACCGCGCTGGACCGCGACGAGATCACCCAGGCCGCCCGCTTCGGCGCCGCGCAGCCCAACCAGACGGCCATCCCCGAGGGCAGCCCCTGGTACCTGGACTACGCGCCGTTCACCCCGGACGAGGAGGCCGCCCGGCAGCTGCTGGCCCAGGCCGGCGTGCAGACGCCGCTGACGATGGGGCTGATGGTCACCGACGAGTACCCGGAGACGGTGGCCGCCGCCCAGGTGATCGCCAGCGAGCTCGAGCCGATCGGCATCCAGGTGGAGATCCAGGAGGAGGACTTCGCCACCTGGCTGGACCGGCAGTCCCAGGGCGACTTCGACGCCTTCATGCTCAGCTGGATCGGCAACATCGACCCGGCCGACTTCTACGAGAACCAGCACCTGTCCACCGGCGGCAGCAACTACCAGGGCTACAGCAACCCGCAGGTCGACGACCTGCTCACCCGCGCCGCCACGGAGCCGGACCAGGCCACCCGCAAGGGCCTCTACGACGAGGCCGCGCGGATCATCGTCGACGACGTCAGCTACCTGTACCTCTACAACCCCGACGAGGTGCAGGCCTGGGTGCCGGGGCTGACCGGCTACCAGGTGCGGGCCGACGCGGCGATCGACTTCGAGAACGTGGAGCTGCCCTGACCGGGTACCTGCTCCGGCGGGCCGGCCAGGCGATCGTGGTCCTGGCCGGCGTGAGCGTCCTGGTCTTCTCCCTCATCCACCTCGTGCGGGGCGACCCGATCCGCCTGGCCCTCGGCACGCGGTTCTCCCAGGAGACCTACGACGCCCTGCGGGAGCGCAGCGGGCTGGACCTCCCCCTGGTCCAGCAGTACTTCACCTGGGCCGGGCGGGCGGTCACCGGTGACCTCGGGGTCAGCTTCCGCAGCGGCGAGACGGTCACCTCGCTGATCGCCGAGCGGCTGCCGGCCACGCTGACGCTGGCCTTCGCGTCCCTGCTGGTCGCGCTGGTCATCGCGCTGCCGCTCGGGATGCTCTCGGCGCTGCACCCGCGGTCGTTCGTCGACCGGCTGGCCACCGTCGTCAGCCAGTTCGGCATCTCGGTGCCGGACTTCTGGCTGTCGATCATGCTGATCCTGGTGTTCGCCGGGACGCTGGGCTGGCTGCCCTCGGGCGGTTACGTCCCGCTGACCGAGGACCCGCTGGGCTGGGCGCAGCGGCTGGTGCTGCCGGCGGTCGCCACCGGCGTCGTCTCGGGCTCGGTGATCACCCGGTTCGTCCGGTCGAGCATGCTCGAGGCGCTGGGCTCCGACCACGTGCGGACGGCGCAGGCCAAGGGCGTCGGGACCCGCCAGGTGCTGACCTGGCACGTGCTGCGCAACGCCCTCCTGCCCCTGGTCACGGTCACCGGCGTGCAGCTGGCCTACCTGCTGTCCGGCGTCGTCGTCGTGGAGATCGTCTTCTCCTGGCCGGGGCTGGGGCAGCTGGCCTACCAGGCGGTGCGCGACCGGGACTTCCCCGTGCTGCAGGGCGCCGTCCTCCTGTTCGCCCTGGTCTTCCTCGTCATCAACCTGCTGGTGGACCTGCTCTACAGCCGCATCGACCCGAGGATCGCCCGCCGATGACGCAGCTGCCGACGCCGGGCGCCACCCCGGCCGCCCCCCCGCCCGCCGAGCCGCTGCCGACGGCGGCCCCGCCACGCCCCCGCTGGCGGGAGACGCTCGGCCTGCTGGCCCGCAACCCGACCGCCGCCGTCTCGGCCGTGGTCCTGCTCCTGATCGTGCTGATGGCGGTCTTCGACGAGACGCTCGCCCCCGACGGTCCCAACGAGCAGGACCCGTCGCTGCAGCTGCAGCCGCCGAGCTGGGACCACCCGTTCGGCACCGACGAGTTCGGCCGCGACATCCTCAGCCGGGTGATCCTGGGCGCGGCGACGTCGCTGCGGGTCGGGTTCCTGTCGGTCGCGTTCGCCCTGGTCGTCGGCACGCTCATCGGCCTGCTCGCCGGCTACTACGGCCGGTGGGTCGACGACACGCTGATGCGGCTGATGGACGTGCTGTTCGCCTTCCCGGCGGTGCTGCTGGCCATCGCGATCGTGGCCATCCGCGGCGCCGGGCCGGCCAACGCGATCCTCGCGATCGGCATCGTCTACGTGCCGATCTTCGCCCGGGTCACCCGCGCCAGCGTGCTCGGTGTGCGCGAGGAGGTGTACGTGCGGGCCTCGCGCTCGGTCGGCGCCTCGGACTGGCGGCTGATCACCCGGCACGTGCTGCCGAACGCCGCGCCGCCGATCATCGTGCAGACCTCGATCAGCCTGGCCTTCGCGGTGCTGGCCGAGGCGGCGCTGTCCTTTCTCGGCCTGGGCCCGCGCCGGCCCAACCCGTCGTGGGGGCTGATGCTCGCCGACGGCCGCGGCTTCATCGAGCAGGCCTGGTGGTACACGGTCTTCCCGGGCCTGGCGATCGTCGTCACGGTGCTGTGCTTCAACCTGCTCGGCGACGGGCTGCGCGACGTCCTCGACCCGCGGCAGCGCACCCTCATGGCCGGGGGCGGACGGTGAGCGCCCTGCCCGAGCCCGCGGTGGAACCGGTCCTGGAGGTCGAGGACCTGCGGGTGGACCTGCGCACCCCGCGCGGGACGGCGCACGTCGTCAACGGCCTGAGCTACACCGTCGGGCCGGGTGAGACGGTGGCCGTCGTCGGGGAGTCCGGCAGCGGCAAGAGTGTCTCGGTGCTCGCGCTGATGGGCCTGCTGCCGGCGCGGACGGCCACGGTGACCGGCCGGGCGCTGCTGCGGGGCGAGGACCTGCTCACCATGTCCCCCGACCGGCTGCGGCAGGTTCGCGGGCCCGGCGTCGGCATGGTCTTCCAGGACCCGATGACCTCGCTCAACCCGGTGCTCACCGTGGGCCGCCAACTCACCGAGGGCATCCGCGCGCACGGGGCGGTGTCGAAGGCCGCGGCCCGGGCGCGCGCGGTGGAGCTGCTCGGCGAGGTGGGCCTGCCCGACCCGGACCGCGCGGTGGACCGCTACCCCCACGAGCTGTCCGGCGGCATGCGGCAGCGGGTGGTCATCGCGATCGCGCTGGCCAACTCGCCGTCGCTGCTCATCGCCGACGAGGCGACGACGGCGCTCGACGTCACCGTGCAGGCGCAGATCCTGGACCTGGTCGAGCGGCTGCAGGCCGACCACGGCACCGGCGTCATCTGGATCACCCACGACCTCGGCGTCGTCGCCGGCGTCGCCGACCGGGTGCTGGTCATGTACGGCGGGCGCTGCGTGGAGGACGGCACGGTCGACGACGTCCTCGAGCGGCCGGTGCACCCCTACACCCGCGGCCTGCTCGGCGCGCTGCCCGACCTCGCCGCCGACGACGGCGGTGACCTGGCCACCATCCCCGGGACGCCGCCCGCGCCCACCGACCTGCCCGCCGGCTGCGTGTTCTGGCCGCGCTGCCCCGTGCGCGGCGACGCCCGCTGCGAGACCGAGCAGCCGCCGCTGGCCGTCGTCGGGTCCGGGCGCGCGGGGCTGCCGCACCGGGCGGCCACCTGGTGTGCGGAAGGGGAGGCGTCGTGACGTCGACGACGAAGCGGGAGGTCCTGGTCTCCGCGCGGGGCCTGGAGGTGCACTTCCCGGTCCGCTCGGGCGGGGTGCTGCGCCGCACCACCGGCGTGCTGCGCGCCGTCGACGGCGTGGACCTCGACGTGTACCGCGGCGAGACGCTGGGCCTGGTGGGGGAGTCCGGCTGCGGGAAGTCCACGCTGGGCAACGCGCTGCTGCGGCTGGTCCCGCCGACCGGCGGCACGGTCACCTTCGACGGCACGGACGTCACCGCGATGGGCAGGAAGGAGCTGCGCGAGCTGCGGCGCCGGGCCGGGATGGTGTTCCAGGACCCGTTCGCCTCCCTCGACCCGCGGCGCACGGTGGCGCAGACGGTGGCCGAGCCGCTGGAGGTCCACGGCCTGCACCCGGGGCGGCAGGCGCGGGCCGCGCGGGTGCGCGAGCTGCTCGAGCTGGTCGGCCTGGACCCGGCGGTGGCCGCCCGCTACCCGCACGAGTTCTCCGGCGGCCAGCGGCAGCGGGTCGGCATCGCCCGCGCACTCGCTGGCGAGCCGGACTTCCTGGTCTGCGACGAGGCGATCGCCTCCCTCGACGTCAGCGTGCAGGCGCAGGTGCTCAACCTGCTGCGGCGGCTGCAGCGGCAGCTCGGCCTCACGCTGCTGTTCGTCTCGCACGACCTGTCGGCGGTGCGGCACGTGTCCGACCGGATCGCGGTGATGTACCTGGGCCGGGTGGTCGAGGTCGGGCCCGCGGCCGCCGTCGCCGCCGAGCCGCAGATGCCCTACACGCGGGCGCTGCTGTCGGCGGTGCCGCTGCCGCACCCGGCGCTGGAGCGGTCCCGGCAGCGGATCGTGCTGCGCGGCGACGTCCCCTCACCGGCGCGGGTGCCCAGCGGCTGCCGGTTCCGCACCCGCTGTCCCGACGTGTTCGAGCCCTGCCCGGACGTCGACCCGGCGCTGCAGCCGGTCGGCTCGGCACCGGGGCACGTCGCCGCCTGCCACCTGCACGGCGTCGTCGGGAAGCCGGTGCAGCGCGAGCGGCCCGACGAGCCGGTCACCGCGGGCGACCCGGCGACCTGACCCGTCAGCCGCGGCCGCTGCGGGTGGGGCGCCGGCCCTGGCGGGAGCCCGAGCGGGGAGCCCGCCGCCCGTCCCGGCCGCCGGCGCGGGGGTGGCCGTCCCGGCCCCGCCCGCGCGGCGCGCTGCACGGGCGGCAGGTGGAGAACCACGGGGCGATGGCGGTGCCGCACTCGGCGCAGGCGCTGGACCGGCTGACCGCGATGGCGTCGGGCAGGAGCTCGCTGATCGCCTCGGCGCACTCCTCCTCGACCCAGGCGGCGTCGTCGGCGTCCAGGTCCGCGACCCCGGGGAACTGCCGCAGCAGCGCCTGGGCGTCGCGCGCGGCCGCGGCGGCCTGCTCGAACTCCTCGACGCTCCCGCCGACCGGGACGTCGGGCAGCACCAGCTCCGGCCGCACCGGCAGGCCCGCGGCGTGCCGCAGCGCGGCGCGGGCGAGCACCAGCCAGCGGGTGCGCCGCGGCGGCTCGTAGTCGATCGGCAGCTGCACCAGGCGCCAGACGGTGCGCAGGTCGCCCACGGCGCCGAGCGGCCCGCGCAGCAGCGGCAGCAGCGCCCGCACCCGCAGCACCAGCTCGCCGACGTCGTCCGGGGTCATCGCCCGGTCGCGGGTCGCCGTGTGCGCCCAGGCCTCCCAGCGGACCAGCGCCTCGGGCAGGTCGGCCGCCTCGAAGGCGCCGAGGTCCTCGAGCTCCGGGCGCAGCCGCGCCCCGCGGGCCGGCAGGTCGCTGACCCGCTCGCCGCGGGCCACCTCGGCGCCGACGGCCACGAGCGCCGCCGACGGCCGCAGCCCGGGCACGCCGGCCAGGACGCCGACCGTCCCGTGCCCGGTCAGGCCGTAGCGGCCGGCCCGCCCGGCGATCTGCGCGGCCTCCCAGCTGCGCAGCGGCCGCAGCTCGGTGCCGTCGAACTTCGTCGTCTCGGCGAACAGCACGGTCGTCGCGGGGACGTTGATGCCGTGGCCGATCACGTCGGTGGTGACGAGGACGTCGAGCTCGCCGGTGGTGAACCGCTCGATGACCTCGCGCCGGGTGGCCGGGGGCAGCGCGCCGTAGAGGACGCCCACCTTCCCGGGCCGGTGCCGGTCGAGCTCGGCGGCGACGGCGTAGACGGTCTTGCGGGAGAAGGCGACGACGAGGGTCTGCGGGCGGACGCGCGGGGTGCGCACCGGCGCGCGCAGGACGTCGAGCCGGGACAGCCGCCGGTGGTGGACGACCTCGACGTCGCCGGCGTCGGACACCAGCGGCGCCAGCTGCGGGTGGGCCTCGGCGGCCGCGATCAGGTGCATCTCGCGGTACTCGCCGGTGAGCAGCAGCCGGGCCCAGTGGTGGCCGCGGTCGGGGTCGGCGATCCAGTGCGACTCGTCGAGGACGAGCAGCTCGCCGCGCATCGGCGCCTTCTCCACCGTGCAGCAGAGGATCGCCGCCTGCGGGTGGACCTCCTCCTCGCCGGTGGACAGGCCGACGGCGCCCTCGGGCAGGCCCGCGGCGAGCTTGGCGTAGGCCTCGTGGGCGAGCTGGCGCAGCGGCGCGGCGTAGACGCCGGAGCCGGTGGCGGCCAGCGCCTGCAGCGACTCGTGGGTCTTGCCCGAGTTGGTCGGGCCGAGGTGGAACACGACCCGCCGCGGCGGGGTCGTGCGGACGGGCAGTTCCGGCGCGGCGTCCTCGACCCACAGCTGCTGGGCGCGCCGCTCGGCGCGGGCGGCATCGCGCTCGGCGGCGCGGTCCGCCGTCGTGGGGACGGGAGGGCGCTCGACGGCGGGGCGCCGCACCCGGCGGCGGGTGGACGGCGGGGGAGCGGTCTCGGGCAGGGGGTGTCCTTCGATCGGCGTGCGGGGCGGGGTCGACGCGACGGAGCCGCGGACCGGGTCGGGGGGACAACACCGTCCGGTCCCGGATCATGCCCGGCGCGGCCGCGGCGGGGCGCACAGCGCGGGGCGTCCCGGGTGGGTCCGCCCGGCGGGGCGGGTTAGCCTCCACCTGCCGGGAGGGCTCGCCTAGTGGCCGATGGCGGCGGTCTTGAAAACCGCTATGGGGTCAAACCCATCGTGGGTTCGAATCCCACGCCCTCCGCTCGCGCGCACCGACCGGGGTGCTGCGCGCCCCTCCGTCCCTTAGCCTGCCCCTCCGCACGAGATCCGAGTCGGACCGGTCCGGGGAGTGGCATGAGCGGAGGCGTGGCGCCGGAGGACCCCGTGCCGGAGGACCCCGCGCCCGAGGACCCCGCGCCCGAGGACCCGGTCCTCGCGCTGGCCCGCAGCCGGCGCTGGCTCGCCGAGGCGCAGCGGCTGGCCGCGATGGGCAGCTGGGAGTGGGACGTCCGCACCGGCGCGGTGACCTTCAGCGACGAGCTGTTCGCCGTCTACCGGCTCGACCCCGCCGTGGTGACGCCGACCTTCGAGCTCTGCATGCAGATGGTGCACCCCGACGACCGGAGCCGCGCCGAGCAGGCCATCCTCTCCGCGCTCGGCGCGGGCGGGGTGTTCGACTTCGACCACCGGGTCGTCTGCGGCGACGGCGCGCTCATCTGGGTGCGCGCCCGCGGGTCGGTCACCCGGGACGAGGCGGGCGACGCCGTGCTCCTGGTCGGCACGGCGCAGGACATCAGCGAGCGGGTGGCGATCGAGGCGCGCCTGCAGGAGAGCGAGCGGCGGCTGCTGGAGGCGCAGCGGGTGGCGCGGCTGGGCCGGTGGGACTGGGACGTCGTCACCGACACGGTGACCTGGTCCGACGAGATGTACCGCATCTTCGGCGTGCCGCCGGACGCGCTGGTGCCCACCGTCGAGGGCTACCTGGCGCGGGTGCACCCCGAGGACCGGGCCGAGCTGGTGCGGCTGCTCGCCGACGTCCGCGCCGGCCGGGAGGAGTACGGCCTCGAGCACCGGGTGCTGCGCGCCGACGGCACCACCGGCTGGGTGGCCTGCCGCGCCGCGGTCGAGCGGGACGCACACGGCGCGGAGGTGCGCGTCCACGGCACCGCCACCGACGTCACCGAGCGCAAGGCGGCCGAGCTGGCGGCCGCCCGGGCCGCCGCGGAGCTGGCCGCGCAGGCCGAGCAGCTGCGCCGGCTGGCCTTCACCGACCCGCTCACCGGCCTGGCCAACCGGGCGCTGTTCGCCGACCGGCTGGCCCACGCCCTCGAGGCGCGGTCGCCCGCCGGCGTGAGCGTGCTGCTGATCGACCTCGACGACTTCAAGGACGTCAACGACGTGCTGGGCCACCAGGCCGGCGACCGGCTGCTGGTCGAGGTCGCCGAGCGGCTCACGCGGTGCGTCCGACCCGAGGACACGGTCGCCCGCCTCGGCGGGGACGAGTTCGCCGTCGTCCTGGCCGAGGCCGACCACGGCGAGCAGGTGGCCCGGCGCATCAGCGCCGCCCTCGACGCCCCGGTCCGGTTCGGCGACCGGCAGCTGGTGCCCAGCGGCAGCATCGGCCTGGCCCGCAGCGCCGGCGGCGAGCACGTCCCCGCCGAGGCGCTGCTGCAGCAGGCCGACATCGCGATGTACGCCGCCAAGCAGGCCGGCAAGGGGCGGCACGCGGTCTTCGACCCGACCATGTCGACGGCGGTCCTCGCCCGCGCCGACGTCGAGAACGGCCTCCGGCAGGCGCTCGAGGACGACGGGTTCGTCGTCCACCTGCAGCCGCTGGTCGACGTCCGCACCCGCGCGGCCACCCGGGTCGAGGCGCTGGTGCGCTGGCCGCGCCCCGGCGGCCTGGCGCTGCCGGCGGAGTTCCTGCCCGTCGCCGAGCGCAGCGGGCTCGTGCGCGCGCTCGGCCAGCGGGTGCTGCGCACCGCGTGCCTGCGGCTGTCCGGCTGGCTGGCGGCGGACCGGCGCCGGTCGGTGTCGGTCAACGTCTCGCCGGTGCAGCTGCGGGAGCCGGACTTCGCGACGACGGTCCTCGGCGTCCTGGCCGGCACCGGCGTGCGCCCCGGGCAGCTGCTGCTCGAGGTGACCGAGACGGTGTTCCTCGAGGCCGGGCCCCGGGTGGTCGGCCAGCTCGACGAGCTGCGGGCGGCGGGCATCCGGGTGGCCATCGACGACTTCGGGACCGGCTACTCCTCCCTGGGCCGGCTGCAGGCCCTGCCCGTCGACGGCATCAAGATCGACCGCTCGTTCGTGCAGCAGATCGGCGACGGCGCCGACGACCAGCCGATCCTCACGGCCATGGTCACGCTCGCGCACTGCCTGGGCCTGGAGGTCACCGCCGAGGGCGTGGAGACCGGCGTGCAGGCGGCCCGGCTGGTCGAGCTCGGCGTGGACCACCTGCAGGGCCACCACCTCGCCCGTCCGGTGCCGCCCGAGGACCTGGCCGGCGCGGTCGCCGCCGCCGGCGCCGTCCTGCAGGCCGCCGGGGACCGGTCCGCGGGGCGGGGCCGGGAGCCCGTCGTGCTGCTCGCCGCGCCCGACGACGCCCGCAGCCGGGCGCTGCGCGGCGTCCTGCTGCGCGACGGCCTCCCCGTCGTCGTGCCGGGGGCGGCCGCGCCGGAGGCCGACGCCGTCCTGCTCGTGACCGGCCGGGGCCGGGACGCCGTCGACCGGGTGGCGGAGCTGGGCGCCGTGCCGGGGACCGCCGTCCTCGTCCTCTGCGACGACGCCGACCGGGCCACCCGGGCGCGGCTGCTCACGGCCGGCGCCGACGACGTCCTCGTCGACCCCGACTGCTGCCCGCCCGGCCTGGCCGACCGGCTCCGGGCGGTGGTGCGGACGGCGGCCGCCGAGGCGCACCGGCGCGACTGACCCCGCGGAGGTGCGCGGCGCGTCCCGCGGACCCGCCGGGGTTCCTCTCACCCCTGTGGGTGGGTCGGCTCATCCCGGGGGCCGCTGCTGCCGAAGAGGGGGTGTGGCCATCCACCGGGGACTGAGAGCCCGGCAGCCGCGCGCCGCCGCCCGCTCGCTGGTCCTCGTGCTGGGCATCTCCGCGGGCGCCCTCGCCGCGGTCAACGGTTTCGGTGCGAACGCCGCCTCGCCGCTGACCCTGGCGGCGTGCTGGATCGTCGTCGCCGTCCTCGTCGCGAGCGCCGTCGCGTGCCGTCGTCTCGCGCCCGAGCGGCTCGACCGCTGTGGCGTGTTCCCCCTGCTCGCGGTGACCGGGGTCCTGCTGGTCGCCGGGCTGAACGTCGTGACCGAGGACCCGTCGGCCGGCGCCCAGGCCTTCCTCGCGTTCCCGGTGCTGTGGGCGGCCGCCCACCTCCGGCGGGCGGCCGTCACGCTGGTCACGGCCCTGGCCGTGGCGGCGAACGCCACCGTGCTGCTGCACCTGGTGCCGGTCGAGAACGCGGTCAGCGACGCCCTCCTCCTCGGCACCGTGCTCGCCGTGGTCGCCGTGATGCTGGAACGGGCCGGCGCGGTGCAGGAGCGGCTGGTCGAGGCCCTGGAGCAGCAGGCCACCGTGGACACCCTCACCGGCCTGGTCAACCGCCGGGTCTTCGACGACGCGCTCGCCGTCGCGCTCACCGGCCCCGCCGGCGCCGACGGCACCGCCCTGCTGCTGCTCGACGTCGACTCGTTCAAGCAGATCAACGACCAGCACGGCCACCCCGTCGGCGACGACGCGCTGGTCCACCTCGCCGGGATCATCCGGCGGCAGATCCGCGCCGGCGACGCCGTCCTGTCCCGGCTGGGCGGCGACGAGCTCGCCGTCCTGCTGCCCGGGTGCACCGCCGAGGTCGCCGTCGCCCGCGCCGAGTCGGTGCTCGGGACGGTGCTGTCCACGCCGCTCGCGCTCCCCGACGGCAGCCTGCTGGCGATGTCGGTGAGCGTCGGGGTGGCGCACGCCCGCGGCGCCGCGGTCGGGATGCGCGAGTTCTACGCCGCCGCCGACCGGGCCCTGTACCGCGCCAAGCGCGCCGGCCGCGGCCGCGTCGAGGTCGCCCCCGCGTAGCGGCGGCTCAGCGCAGGTGCCGGGCCGCGGCCGCCAGCGTGCGGGCGGTGAGCCGGCCGTCGGCCAGGCCCAGCGCCACGACGTCGTCGAACACCCGCTGGTCGCCCGCCGCCGCGCGGAACGCCGCGTCCATCACCCGGGGCCACCGGCTGACCCACGACGCCGCCGACGCCGACCGGTGGTGCGCGCCCAGCCGCCGCCGCAGCGCCCTCCGGTGCACCGCGCCCGCGGCCGCCCCCGCCGACGCGGCCGCCCCGGCCAGCGCCCCGGACAGCACCGCGTAGAAGATCCCCTCGCCGGTCATCGGGTTGACCAGCGACGCCGCGTCGCCGGCCAGCAGCACCCGCCCGTCGGGCTGCCGCGGCCGGCCGGTGGACAGCGGCAGCCGGTGCGCCCGCAGCCCCCCGGGCTCGACCCCGGGCAGCAGCCGGTGCAGCCCCTCCACCAGCGCCGCCCGGGTGGCCCCGCCGGAGACCAGCTCGCCGTAGCCGACGTTGGCCCGCCCGTCGCCGAGCGGGAACGACCACGCGTAGGCAGGCCAGCGCTGCTCGGTGGTCACCAGCACCTGGGTGCCGCCCTGGCCGGGCAGCTCGGGCGCGTAGCCGCGCAGCGCCACAGCCATCCGGTCGTCGGGGTTGCGCGGCAGGCCCAGCGCCCGCCGCACGACGGACTCCGCGCCGTCGGCCCCGACCAGCACCCCGGCGGTGAGCACGCCGTCGACGTCGACGCCGTCCGGTCCCGGCGTGACCCGGCGGACGGCGTGCCGCCGGAACACCGCCCCCGCGTCGAGGGCCGCGGCGAGCACGCGGGCGTCGAACACCGCGCGCGGCACCACCGACGACGGCCGGTGCATGGCCCGCTCCACCGCCGCGCCCCCGGGCGAGCGCAGGGACAGCCGCGGCGCGGGCGCGTAGCCGGCGGTCAGCGCGGCGACGTCGGCGCCCAGCCCGGCGAGCACGTCGAGTGCCTCGGGGGCGATGCCGTCGCCGCAGACCTTGTCGCGCGGGAAGTCGGCCCGGTCGAGGACGAGCACCGAGGCGCCGTCGCGCCGCGCGGCCAGCGCCGCCGCCGCGCCCGCCGGGCCGCCCCCGACCACGACGACGTCCCAGCGCTCCACGGGGGCGACGCTAGGCAGCGCCGCGGCCGGCGGCCAGCCGGGCGCTGTCCCGCCGCCCGGTCCCGGCGCAGGGTGGCCGGGTGACCGCACCCGACGAGCGCGAGCTGCTGCTGCGCCTGCTGGCCGACCAGCGCACCGCGCTGCGCAACGCCCTGTACGGGCTCACCGAGGAGCAGGCGCGCGCGACCCCGAGCGCCAGCGAGCTGTCGCTGTCCGCGCTGCTCGAGCACGTGACCCAGGGCGAGCGGGCCGACCTGGCCGGGCGGGTCGGGCGCCGTCCGCACGCGGTGGAGGGCGATCCGCAGGCCGAGTGGATGGCCGGGTCCACCGTCGTCCCCGGCGAGACCGTGGACGTCCTGCTGCACCGGCAGGCGGAGGTGGCGCGCGAGACCGAGGAGGTCGTGCGCGCCGAGCGCGACCTGGACCGGGTGGTCGCGTCCCCGACGGCGTCGCGCGCTGGCTGCCCGAGGGCACCGTGTCCACCGTCCGCTGGTTGCTCCTGCACCAGATCGAGGAGCAGGCCCGGCACGCCGGCCACGCCGACGTCATCCGTGAGTCGATCGACGGCAAGGGCGCCTGGCAGCTGGAGGCCGAGGCGCAGGGCACCGCCGCTCCGACCTGGTCCTAGGGCGGGGTGGGCGCCCACTTCCGCGGCGGGTGCTGGTAGCCCTCGACGAAGGCTAGCAGCCCGGCCGCGTCGGTGACCACGCCGAGCGCGTCGAGCCGGCGCCGCTCGAGGTAGCCGTCGTCGGCCATGCGGCCCAGCTGGGCGAGCAGCGGCTGCCAGAACCCGTCGACGTCGAGCAGCACCACCGGCTTGGCGTGCAGGCCGAGCATCCCCCAGGTCCAGGCTTCGAAGAGCTCCTCGAGCGTGCCGGCGGCCCCGGGCAGCGCGACGAAGGCGTCGGAGAGCTCGGCCATCCGCGCCTTGCGCTCGTGCATGGAGGCCACGACCTCCAGCCGCGGCAGGCCGGGGTGGGCCAGCTCGTCGTCGACGAGGTGCTGCGGGATCACCCCGACCACCTCGCCACCGGCGGCCAGGGCGGCGTCGGCGACGACGCCCATCAGCCCGACGTGCCCGCCGCCGTAGACGACCCCGACGCCGGCCTCGGCCAGGCCCGTGGCCAGGTGCGCGGCGGCCCTCCGGTGCGACTCCGGCCCGGGCCGGCTGCCGGTGAAGACGGCGATCCGCATGCGCTGGTGGCTAGCCGCCGTAGTAGCGGTAGACCGGCTCGGCGGTGCAGGCCGGCTTCTCGCTGCCCTCGCGCTCGACGACGGCGGAGAAGGTCAGCTGCAGCCCGCCGGCGACCTGCTCGACGTCCTTGAGGGTCGCGGTCAGCCGCACGCGGGAGCCGACCGGCACCGGCGAGGGGAAGCGCACCTTGTTCAGGCCGTAGTTGACGCCCATGGCGGTGTCGGTGACCGCGAAGACCTGCGCAAACAGCGGCACGAGCAGCGACAGCGTGAGGTAGCCGTGCGCGATCGGCCCGCCGAAGGGGCTCTCGGCCTTCGCCCGCTCGACGTCGACGTGGATCCACTGGTGGTCGCCGGTCGCGTCGGCGAAGGTGTCCACCCGGTCCTGCGTGACCTCGAACCAGTCGCTGGTGCCCAGCTCCTGCCCGATGAGGCCCGGGACCTCGGCCATCGTCGTCGTGGTCGCCATGCGGGGTGCCTCCGTCGTCGTCGCCGGTCGTCCTCCCGGATCCTGCCAGTGCGGTTCACCGGCTCCCGCGCCGGCTGCGGTTCACTTGTCCGGGTGGCGACCATCCGTCTGACCCCCACCGACGGCTGGACCACCTGCTCCCTGGGCCACCGGCACTGGGGCCGGGCCGGCGCGGCCGGCCTGCTGGTGCACCGCGACGGCGGCGACGGCCCCGAGCTGCTGCTGCAGCACCGCGCCCTGTGGTCGCACCACGGCGGGACGTGGGGGACGCCGGGCGGGGCGCTGCACGAGGACGAGACGCCCGAGCAGGGCGCGCTGCGGGAGGTCGAGGAGGAGCTCGGGCTGGCCGCCGCCGACCTCGTGCTCGGTGCCCGCTCGGTCGACGACCACGGCGGCTGGACCTACACGACCGTCCTGGCCCGCCCGGTCGGCGACCTCGACCCGTCGCGGCTGCGGCTCGACGGCGAGAGCACCGGCGTCGCGTGGGTGCCGCTGGCCGCGCTGCACCAGGTCGCGCTGCACCCGGGGCTGGCCGCCTCGATGGACCGGCTGCGGCCGCTGCTCGCCGCCTGAGCTCAGCCGACCGTCACGGTCAGCGCCCGGTGGTCGCCCACGCCCAGCCGGTGGGCGGCGGCGTCCCGGGCGGTCACCCGGCCCAGCGCGAGCAGGTGGTC
This sequence comes from Geodermatophilus sp. SYSU D00867, assembly GCF_054050315.1. Taxonomy (NCBI): domain Bacteria; kingdom Bacillati; phylum Actinomycetota; class Actinomycetes; order Geodermatophilales; family Geodermatophilaceae; genus Geodermatophilus; species Geodermatophilus sp. SYSU D00867. The sequence continues at coordinate 51,585 of NZ_JBJGZC010000003.1, forward strand.
CAGCTGCAGGCGCGGCCCGTGCGCCGGGAAGCTCGCCTCCCGCACGAGTGCGGTCGCGCCGAGCAGCCGCGCCGGCAGCCCGCCGGGCAGGTTGAGGTCGCCGGCGACGACCACCGGCCCAGGCAGGGACGCCACCCAGCGCCGCAGCCGGCGCAGCTGCCGCACCGCCGTCGGCGGCGAGAACGACAGGTGGGTGGCCACCACGGTCAGCCCGTCCAGGCAGGCGGCGACGGCGACCCGCGGCTCGTCGGGCACCCACCACAGCCGCGGCCGGCCGGTGGCCGGGTCCGGCGCCCGCAGCGGCAGCCGGGCGCGGCCGGATCCCAGCCCGAGCACCGCCCAGTCCCGCGCCGGGCGGCGGACCAGCAGCGCGACGCCGTACGCGGGGCCGTCCGGCGCGCGCTCCGGCCCGCGCAGCCCGGGCGGGTCGGCAGCGGACCACGTGCCGCGGAACGGGCTCGGCGTCCCGGTGAGCGTGGCCGCGTGCCGCCAGTCGCCCGCGCCCAGCGCGCCGGCGAGCACCGCGGCCTGGTCGGTGCCGCCCGAGCGGGGCTGGCCGACGTCGACCTCCTGGACGGCGAGCACGTCGACGTCGAACCCGGCGACCGCGGCGGCGAGCGCGGCCGGGGCCAGCGCGTGGCCGTCGGCGCCGCGACCGGAGGCGAGGTTGAGGGTGCCCACGCGCAGGGCGGCGCCGTCGGGCACGGGTCCGACGCTAGCGGCGGCGGGTCGCCCGTGCGCGGGACTCGGCTGGCCAGCGCAACCACCGGGCTGGTACTTCGTTGTACCGGACGTGTGAGGGCAGTCTCACCACCTCGACGGAGAGGGGTCGACCCATGGGCGCGCGGCACCGCGCAACGGAGGACGTCGTGGCAGGGGACCCGGCGGCCGCCGCCGAGCCGGCTCCCGAGACCGCGGGGCAGCGCTTCTGGTGGCGCGTGCTCATGTCCTTCGCCGTCACCGGGATCGTCGTCTCCCCGCTGATGGCCACGGCCGGCGCGGACGTCTCGGGAGCCGTGGCCGGCGACCGCGGCACGGGCGTCTACTCCGGCGACGACGCGGTCGCGCAGCCCCCGACCTACGCCCGGCTGACGCCGTCCTTCGGCGTCCCCGGCACGCCCGACGGCTTCCTCTTCCCGGGCTTCGGCACCACGGCCTCGTCGCAGCGCGCCACCGCGGGCACCGGGCCCTCCGCCGGGCTGACCGGCATCGCCGGCTCGGTCACGGCCGCGACGACCGGTGCCGCCGCGCCCGCCGCCCCCGCTCCCGCCGTCCCCGCCGCTCCGGCGCCCGCCGCCCCGGCCCCGGCCGGCACCGCGGGCGGCGCCCCTGCCGGCTCCGGCTCGTCGGGCGACCCGGCCCCGTCCGGCGGCACGACGGCGCCCGCGGCCCCGGCTCCCCCTGCGCCGGCCGCACCGGCCCCCGTCCCGACGGCGCCGGCCCCGGTCCCGGCGGACCCCGTCGGCGACGCCGTGGGGGGCGTGGTCGGCGGTCTGACCGACACGGTGGGCGGCGTGGTCGGCGGTGGCACCGAGGCGGTCGGTGGCCTGGTCGGCGGTGCCACGGGCACCGTGGGCGGGGTCGTCGGCGGCGTCACCGGCGGCGTCACCGGCGGACTGGGCGGTCTGCTCGGCGGCTGAGGCGGGGTCGCGGACGCCCGGATAGGTTCACGTCATGAGCGCCCGCGACGACGTCTCGGAAATCTTCGACAGCGCCGCGTGGCAGCCGGTCGACGGGTTCGACTTCGCCGACGTCACCTACCACCGCGCCGTCGACGCCGGCGTCGTCCGGATCGCCTTCGACCGGCCCGAGGTGCGCAACGCGTTCCGCCCGCAGACCGTCGACGAGCTCATCACCGCGCTCGAGCACGCCCGGCTGGCCACCGACGTCGGCTGCGTGCTGCTCACCGGCAACGGCCCGAGCCCGAAGGACGGCGGCTGGGCGTTCTGCTCGGGCGGCGACCAGCGGGTGCGCGGGCGCCACGGCTACGAGCACGAGGTGGGCCGCAGCAGCGGCCGGCTGCACGTGCTGGAGGCGCAGCGGCTGATCCGGTTCATGCCGAAGGTCGTCGTCTGCGTCGTCCCCGGCTGGGCGGCCGGCGGCGGGCACAGCCTGCACGTGGTCAGCGACCTCACCCTCGCCAGCGCCGAGCACGCGCGGTTCAAGCAGACCGACGCCGACGTCGGCAGCTTCGACGGCGGCTTCGGCTCGGCCTACCTCGCCCGCCAGGTGGGCCAGAAGTTCGCCCGCGAGGTCTTCTTCCTCGGCGAGGAGTACTCCGCCGAGGACGCGCACCACATGGGCATGGTCAACCGCGTCGTCCCGCACGCCGAGCTGGAGCGCACCGCGCTGGACTGGGGCCGGCGGATCGTCGCCAAGAGCCCGACCGCGCAGCGGATGCTCAAGTACTCGTTCAACCTGATCGACGACGGCCTGGTCGGTCAGCAGCTGTTCGCCGGGGAGACCACCCGGCTGGCCTACGCGGCCGAGGAGGCCGTCGAGGGCCGCGACGCCTTCCTGGAGAAGCGCGACCCCGACTTCTCCCGCTTCCCCTGGCACGTGTGAACGGAGGACCCGTGATCGTCGAGGTGGTGGGCGGCGCCGACGAGCGCCCCGAGGTGCGGGTGGTCGACACCGACGACCTGAGCAAGCTGCAGCTGGCCCTCGGCCAGGTGACCGACGAGGAGGCCGACGAGGTGCTGCGCGAGGCGGGCCTCGGACGGCTGCAGGACGACGGGACCGGCCTGCTCGACACCGCCGCGCTGCGGGCCGCCGCCGAGCCCGACGCCGACGTCGCCGACTGGGGCGAGCGCTTCGACCGGATGGTCGAGCAGGCCCGCGACCGGGGCTGGGTCAGCGACGACGGCGCCACCCTCCGGGTCCACGTCGAGGGCGCGGCGGGCGCCTGAGACGGGGTCCCGACGGTCCGGTCGGGTGACGATACGGCCCCGGTCGTTGTGGTCACTCCACTGACAGGTCAGGATGAGACCGTGCGCAACCTGATGTCGTGCGAACGAGTTGGCTCGTGAGCGGCACTCCCGGCCGCCCGCTGAGCGCCGAGCTGTCCGAGCAACTGGTCGCCGTCGCCGTCGACATCCTCGCCGACGAGGGCTGGGGCCGGCTCAACAGCGACCGGGTCGCGGCCCGGGCGCGTGCGGGCAAGGCCGGCATCTACCGGCGCTGGCCGTCGATGGCGGCGCTGGCGAGGTCCGCGGTCAGCCGCTTCACGCTGGTCCGCGTCCCCGAGGACGAGGGCTCCCTGCACGCCGACCTCGTCGCGCTGGTCGCCTCGTGGCGCCGGCCGCTGTCCCGCGAGGAGCGGGCCGTGGCCAGCCTCGTCGGTGCCGCCCGGCACGACGAGGACCTGCGCGCCGGTCTCGAGGCCGCCCTGGTGCGCCCGCTGACCGAGGCCGTCGAGGTCCTGGGCGAGCGCTGGGCGGCACGGGGCGAGGAGGTGCCGGCCGAGCGGCTGGCGCTGCTGCGCTCGGTGCTCGAGGCCTTCTGGTGGCAGCGGCTCACCGCGGCCGGTGACGGCGGGATGGTCGCCGACCACGTGGAGCAGGTCGTCGACGACGTACTGCTCCCGATCGTGGTCCCGGCCGCGGAGCCCGCCCGCCGCTGAGGCCGGCCACGGCCGGGTGGCCGGGACCGGGTCAGACGGCGCGCAGGGCGCGGGCGGACTCGTCCGCCGTCGCGGAGCTCACCAGGCCCGCCTCGTAGCCGGAGAGCAGCCGCTCCGCCAGCGCGCGCGTGGCCGCGGCCACCTCCGCCGCCTGCTCGGGCGCGGGCATCGGCGAGCGCGGCTGGGTGACCAGGATCCGCGAGACCGCCAGCCACGTGGCGGCGACCACCGCGGCCGTCGTCCGCGGGTCGGCGGGGACCGGGTGCTCGGGGCAGGGGCCGGTCCAGGCCTCGACGAGGGCCTCGCGCAGCCGGGCCTCGGCGGTGTGGTGCAGCTCCCGCTCGGAGGCCTGCAGCGCCGGGGAGCGGTCGAGGTCGGTGACGGTGCAGCGCCCGGTCGGATCGGCCAGCCGCTCGACGTAGTGCCCCACCGAGGCGACCAGGTGCGCGCGCAGCGCGGTCAGCGCGGGGACCCCCGCGTGACGCTCCCGCACGGCGGCCGCGGGCCCGTCGACCCACGGCGTCCGGTCGGCCCAGTAGAGCTCCTCCTTGGTCGTGAAGTGGTTGAAGACCGTCTGCACCGCGACGTCCGCCGCGGCCGCCACGTCGGCGATGGTCACGGCGTCGAAGCCGCGGTCGGCGAACAGTCGCTGCGCCGTCTCGCGCACGTGCGCGCGGGTGAGGGCCTTCTTCTGGGCCCGACGGGACTGATCACTCACGGTACGAAGGGTAGCAACGCTGCGTTGCCGATCTTGTCGAAACGGAACGACATCATCCGGTCGGGGCGTGCCGCCAGTCGTCGGCCACGGCCGTCGCCCACGTCTCCACCAGCACGGTCAGGTCGATGACGTCGAGGTCGGCGGCGACGTCCGCGATCGTCGTCGTCCACTCCCGCGGGCGGGCCGGGAGCGGGTCGGCCGGCCCGACCCCGAAGGCCGCCAGGGCCGCGCGCAGCGCGGGCGGATCGGCCGGGTCGGGGTGCTGCGCGGCGTAGGCGGCCTCGGCCAGGGCCAGCGCCGGGGGAGCGGTGCCGTCGGGCGCCGGATCGTCCCGGAGCCCGCGCACGGTCTCCTCGAACAGCCGGGTGCAGGCGGCCGAGGCGCCCGGTCGCGCGGCGGGCTCGCCGGGCAGCGGCACGAGGACCGAGCCGCAGCCGGGGCAGCGGGTGGTGGGCCGGGGGTCGCCGGTCGCGGTGCCGGGGGAGGGCGGGGCGGCGGGCCTGGGAGCGGGCACCCGGCGATCCTGCCGCACCCGGCCGGGCGCGGTGCACGGAACCGCACGTGGCACCGGGTGCCACCCCGGCGTGGGGCACCGCCGCGGCGTGGGGTTGGCTGGGCGCCGAGACGACGGCGTCCGCGAGGGCGGGTGCCGGGCCAGAGGAGGGCCGGGGACCGGTGAGGACCAGGGGAGCGGTGCTGCGCGAGGCGGGCACCGAGTACGAGATCGTCGACCTCGAGGTCGTGGACCCCGGCCCCGGTGAGGTCCTCGTCGAGATGGCCTACGCCGGGCTGTGCCACTCCGACGAGCACCTGCGCCACTCCAACCCCGGCGGGCGGTACCCGATCGTCGGCGGCCACGAGGGCTCCGGCGTCGTCCTGGCGGTCGGGCCAGGCGTCACTTCCGTCGCGCCCGGCGACCACGTCGTCACGAGCTTCCTGCCCGCCTGCGGGCACTGCCGGTACTGCGCCACCGGCCGCTCCAACATCTGCGACGCGGGCGCCACCATCGCGATCGGGCAGCTGCCCACCGGCACCTATCCCTTCCGGCTGGACGGCGAGCCCCTCGGCGGCTTCTGCATCGTCGGCGCGTTCGCCCGGCACACGGTGCTCAGCGAGTTCTCCTGCGTTCGCATCGACCCGCACCTGCCGCTGGACACCGCGGCGCTGCTCGCCTGCAGCGTGCCCACCGGCTGGGGGTCGGCGGTCTACTCCGGCGGCACCCGCCCCGGTGACGTCGTCGTGGTGGTCGGGCTCGGCGGGGTCGGCGTCAACGCCGTCCAGGGCGCGGTGCACGCGGGCGCGGTGCACGTGATCGGCGTCGACCCGGTGGCCATGAAGCGGGAGTTCGCGGAGACGCTGGGGGCCACCCACACCGTGGCCGACGCCCGGGAGGCCGCGCAGCTGGCCCGCGAGCTGTCCCGCGGCACGGGCGCCGACGTGGTGGTCGTGACCGTCGGGAAGATGTCGGCCGAGGTGATGGCCGGGGCGTCGGCGTGCCTCGGCAAGGGCGGCACGCTGGTGCTCACGGCGCTGGCCGACCACCCGCGCGAGGGCCACGTCGACCTCAACGGGCAGATGACCACGGTGTTCGAGCACCGCGTGCAGGGCTCGCTGTTCGGCTCGTGCAACCCCTTCCGCGACATCCCGATGCTGGCGCGGATGGCCGAGGAGGGGCGGCTGGAGCTGGGCCGGCTGGTCACCCGGCGGTACCCCCTGGACGAGCTGAACCAGGGCTACCGGGACCAGGCGGCCGGCGAGACGATCCGGGGCCTGCTCGTCCACGGCTGAGCGGCGCACGGTCGTGCTCTGCCCCCGATGCGGACCAGAGCGCGAGGCTCCCTTCGTGCTCTGCCCCCGATGCGGGACAGAGCACGACTGCCGGCAGGACCTCAGACCGCCCCGGCCCGAGCGGCCCGGTACTCGGGGACGGTCACCATCGGCGGCCGCTCGTCGACGGCGACCGGCGTGCTGACCGGCAGGAAGCCGCTGCCGTCGGCGCGGAACTGGGTGAGCAGCCCACCCGCGCCGGACCGGCCGCTGCGGGCCAGCACCGCCGAGACCACCTGGCCGGCCATCCGGCCCAGCGCCTCCTGGTCCTGCGAGGTGTGCCGGCGCACGCCCAGGTCGACCTGCGCCAGCCCGTGCAGGCCGAGCAGCCCGAGCAGGTCGACCAGCAGGCCCACCTCCACGCCGTAGCCGGAGACGAACGGCACCTGCTCCAGCGCCTCGCGCCGGCCGGCGTACTCCCCGCCCAGCGGCTGCACGAAGCCCGCGAGCTCCGGCCACAGGGCGTTGAGCAGGGGGCGCGCGGTGAGCTCGGTGACCCGGCCGCCGCCGGCGGGGGTGACGCGGCCGTCCACCTCCAGCGGCCGGGCGTAGCAGCCCTTGACGTAGCCGACCTGCGGATCGGTCAGCAGCGGCGCGAGCAGTCCCGGGACGTAGTGCGTGACGTCGCCGAGCAGGTCGGCGTCGAGGAAGACCAGCAGGTCGCCGCTGGTGGCCGCGAGCGACTTCCACAGCGCCTCCCCCTTGCCGGGCCGGCTGCCGTGCGCGGGCAGCACGTCCGCGGCCGCGACGACGTCGGCCCCGGCGGCGCGGGCCACCTCGGCGGTGCGGTCGGTGGAGTCGGAGTCGACGACGAGCACCTCGTCGACCAGCGGGACCAGCCGGACCCAGCGCTCGACCAGGCCGGCGACGATCCCGCCGACGGTGGCCTCCTCGTCGCGCGCGGGCAGGACCAGGCTGACCCGGTGGCCGCCGCGGCGCTTGGCCCGCAGCAGGCCGAGGACGTCGACGTCGGCGACCGAGCGGACGGCGGACGTGCGGCCGGAGAACCAGGTGGCGGCGTCGGGTCGCATCGCCCCACTGTCCTGGAGGCCCTCACCGCGCCGCCACGGGACCCGGCAGGTGTTCACGGAGCCGTAGCCGGGCGTTCCGCCGTCAGACGCGGCTGGGATCCCGGAGGGCCGCGGGGCTGTCCGGCCCCACCTGCGCGCCGGCGCCGTCGGGCTCCGGGTGCCCGAGCTCGGTCAGCCAGCCGCGCAGCACCCGGTGCAGGTGCTCGGCCCCGACGATCTCGCCGGGGGGCGTCAGGACCCGGGGGTGGGCGAGGAACCCGCGCTGCTGCGGGCCGCCGAGCCCGCCGTGCGACCCGACGTGCGGCTCGAAGGGCGAGGCCTCGTCGGTGTCCGGGTCGTAGCGGCTGTTGACCATGACGTCGGGGCAGTGCGGGAACGCGGACACCCGCGCCACCAGCGCGGGCGCGTGCTCGCCGTAGCCGGCCAGCGGGTCCTCGCCGACGACCACGCCCGTGGCCAGCCGGTGCAGGCCGTCGCGGCCGAGGACGACCGGCCCGTGCTCCTCGGAGTGCACCAGCACGAAGCCCACGCCGTCGTGGTCGACCAGCGCCGGCAGCAGGTCGGGCCAGTGGTGCTCGATCTCCTCCAGCGGCACCCGTCCGGGCAGGTCCGGGAAGGAGACGCCGGCGGTGTGGCCGGAGACGACGACCACCACGCCCGGCGCCACCCGCGCCACCCGGCCCGGCTCCCCGGACGGCGTCCGGTGCGCGTGCTCGCCCGCGCCGGCGGACTCGACCCGCTCGCGCAGCCGGCGGGCGATGAACCCCGGCCCCGACGCCACCTCGGCCAGCGCGGTGGTCACCTGCCAGCCCTCGGCCGGGCGGCGGCTGTCGCGCGGCTCGGGTCCGCGCCGCGCCGGCTCCGGCGTGCCGCCGCAGTGCCGGCCGACGAAGGACTCGATCGTCTCGCCGAACCGCTGCGCGAAGGCCTCGCCCTGGGTCTGGCCGTGGTCGGACAGCAGCACCACGTGGTACGGCCGCGGCGCGAGCTCCGCGGCGCGGGCCAGCCGGCCCACCTGCTGGTCGATGCTGCGCAGCACCTCGAGGGTGTCGAAGCGCTCGACGCCGCTGTGGTGGGCGACCTCGTCGTAGCCGAGGAAGTCGGCGTAGACGGCCGGGCGGCCGGCCATCATGTCCTCGAGGATCGCGGCGACGACGACGTCGCGGGCGATGACCGTCGTCCCGGGCCGGGCCAGCGGGTAGAGGCCGCCGCGGCTGACCCGGGGCCGCACGTCGGCGCGGCGCTGCCGGGCAGCCGCGGACAGCTCCCGGTAGACGTCGGCGAGCGAGACGCCGAGCGTGCGCAGCGCGTTCACCGGGTTGGCGAAGTACGCGTAGTAGCCGGCGCCCACCCGCTCGCGCCGCCGTCCCGACCGCCGGGGCACCACCAGCGGCAGGGCGCTCATGGTCAGGCTGACGTGCGGGGCGTCGCCGGTGAACAGGTTGCCGCGGCTGGCGCCGCCGCCGGCCAGCAGCCCGCGGCCGTCGGAGTGCCGCCGCTCCACCTCGGCGGCGTCGGCCGGGTGGGAGACCGCGACGACGTGGTCGCGGTCCTTCTCGTAGTAGCGGAACCCGAGGACGTCGTGGTTGGAGCCGTGCAGGATGCCGCAGACCGAGGCGCCGGTCTGCGAGCTCCAGTCGGTGTGCCACGAGGTGAGCGCGTGGCTGCCCGACCGCAGCCACGCGGCCAGGGTGGGCATCGACCCGTCGCGGACCGCGCGCCGGGCGGTGTCGGCGCCGAGCCCGTCGATCTGCAGGAACAGCACGCCCGGCGGGCAGGGCCCGGCGGCCGAGGCGGAGCCGGCGCGGCGGCGGGCGCGGCGGAAGAACACCTCGTCCTCGTCGATCGCCAGCGCGCTGCTCACCACCGCCGTCACCGCCGCCATGGCGACGACGACCAGGGTGGCGGTGCCCAGGTCGGTGACCACGACGCCCGGGACGGCGAAGGAGACCGCGAGCACCCCGGCGCCCAGCAGCAGGAAGCTGCCCAGGCCGAGGGTGAACAGCGCCAGCGGCAGCGCCACGCGCATGACCAGCGGCCAGACCACGCCGGCGAGCAGGCCGAGCAGCAGCGCGGTCAGCGGCGGCTGCCACCAGGCGGCCATCGCGAACCCGGCGAGCCACCGGTCGAGGACGACGAGGGCGAGCGTCGCCAGGAGCCAGGTGAGCAGCACCCGGGCCGGTGCGCGGCCGCGGCCGAGCACCCGGCCGCGCTGGTCCGGCCGGCTCACGCGGGGCCGCACGACGTCGGGCTGCCCTCGTCCTCCGGCTGCCGCTCGGGCTCGGTGTGCCGCCGGCGGCGGGACCCGACCAGGTTGAGCACCGCGCCGACGACGAGGACCAGCAGCGTGGCCACCAGCGTGGCGACCAGCGGGCTGTCGAAGATCCCGCCGCTGGCCACGCCGAGCAGCGCGTAGGCGACCGCCCACAGCGAGGCGGCCAGCAGCGAGGCGGGCAGCAGCCGCCGCCACGGGTAGGCCAGCGCGCCGGCGGCCAGCAGCACGGGGATGCGCCCGGCGGGCAGCAGCCGCCCGGCGACGACGATCTGCCAGCCGTGCCGGCGGAACTGCTCGCGGACCTCCTCGATGCGGTCGGCGTGCTGGCCCCGCGCGACCCAGCGCACCGCGGCCGGCCCGCCGAACCGGCAGACGGCGAAGGTGGTGACGTCGCCGAGCCAGGCGCCGAGGGTGGCGACGACGAGCACCGCGACCAGGTTGAGCTCGTGCGCGGTGACCGCGAACGCGGCGGCGGCGCCGACCAGCGGCCCGGTGGGCACCACCGGGACGATCGACCCGAGCAGCACGCCGCCGAACAGCACGGGGTAGCCCAGCGACCCGTCGGTCCAGGCGGTGGCGAGGGTGGTGCTCATGCGGCGTCCGCCACGGTGGGGAGCGTGACCGGCCGGCCCGGCTCGGGGACGACGACGCTGGTGCGCAGCCGGCGGGCGGCGACCGCCTCGGCGAAGGCCAGCGGCGGCTCGGTCAGCAGCCGGCGGTAGCGCCCGGCCAGCCCGGGGAGCGTGGTGCCGCCGCGGACGGCGAGGGTGCCCCAGTGCACCGGGACGGCGACCTGGGGGCGCACGCGCGCCACGGCCTCCGCGGCCCGCCCGGGGTCGAGGTGGCCCGGACCGAGCGTGGGACCCCAGCCCCACACGGGCACCAGCGCGACGTCGACCCCGCGGTCGCCGATGCGGGTCATGCCCTCGAACAGGTCGGTGTCGCCGCAGGCGTAGACGCTGGACCCGGCGCCCTCCAGCAGGTGCCCGACGGCGACCGTCTCCGGGCCGTGGGTCAGGCGGGGGCCCCAGCGGTGGCCGCTGTGCACCGCGGGGACGGCGGTGACCCGCAGCCCGCGGTGCACCAGCGACTCCCCGGGGGCGAGCTCGTCCACCCAGCGGACGCCGCGCGAGCGCAGCCACGCGCCGGCGCCGCGCGGCACGACCACGCGGGCGTCGTCGGCCAGCAGCCGCAGGCTGGGCAGGTGCAGGTGGTCGGCGTGGAGGTGGCTGACCAGGACCAGGTCGGCGCCGGCCCAGGCGGCCGGGGGCGGGAGGGGGGAGACCCGCCGCAGCGGGCCGAGGGAGCGGGTGAGGACCGGGTCGGTGAGCACCGTGGACCCGGCCAGCTCGACGCGGACGGTCGAGTGGCCGATCCAGTACAGCCGGGGACCCTCCACGCGGCCAGTATCGACCCGGGGACCGACGGGTCCGGGGACGCCGTCCCCCGTCCGGGGCGGCCGGCCCGGCGTGCCGCTCCGGGTGCGGCGGGGACGGATGCGTTCCACCATGCCTCCCATGACCTCAGCGGGGACCGACCCGGGGTTGCCACGGCCGGCGGCGGAGCTGTCCGGCGAGCTGCGGCGCATGGCGCTGCACCTGGAGACGGCGGCGGTGCTCGAGCTGCGGGCGCAGCGCACCACCGACGCCGTGCAGGTGGCGGTGCTGCGCCGGCGCGCCGAGCACCGACGACGGGAGGCGGACCGCCTGCGGGAGCGGCTGGCCGCCCGCGGCGTGGCCCTGCCGCGCGGGTAGCGGGCGCCGGGCGCGGCCCCGGGCTGACCCGGGAGCGCTAGCGTCGCGTCCGTGGCCACCTGGGCGGACGTGCGGCGCCTGGCCCTCGCGCTGCCCGGGACCACGGAGGGCACCTCCTACGGCCGGCCGGCGTGGAAGGTTCGCGACCGCGCCTTCGTCTGGGAGCGCCCGCTGCGCCGCGCCGACGTCGAGCAGCTGGGGGACGCCGCGCCGGAGGGCCCGGTCCTCGGCGCCGCCGTCGCCGACGAGGGCGTCAAGCAGGCGCTGGTCGCCGACGACCCCGCCGTCTACCTGACGACGCCGCACTTCGACGGGTACGCCGCCGTGCTGGTGCGGCTGGACGCGATCGACGTCGCCGAGCTCGGGGAGCTGGTCACCGAGGCCTGGCTGGCCAGGGCGCCGGCCCGGCTGGCGCGCGAGTACCTGGCCGGGCGGTAGTCCCTCCCGGTACCGGGCGGTACGGCGCCACGCACGAACCCCTGGCCGCGTGCCGCGGGGTCTGGCATCTTGCGCCGCCGTCCCGCTCCCGAGACCACTGGAGATCCCGTGCGTCTGCGCCCCCTCGTCGCCGGCACCGCCCTCGCCGCGACGTCCGTCCTCGCCCTCGCCGCCCCCGCCGCCGCGGCGCCGAGGCCCGCCCACGAGGCCGACGTCGTCGGCGTCGTCCAGGTCGACCGCGGCGACCGCACCGTGGCGCAGGTCCAGGTCCGCTACCGGTGCGCCGCCGGCGAGGACCTCGGCCTGTGGGTGTCGGTCAAGCAGACCGCCGACCGCACGGCCGACCCGCGCCTGGAGCAGGAGGGCAGCAGCGGCGTCTCCGCGGCGTGGAGCGACAGCCACCGCAACGCCTTCACCTGCGACGGCAGGAGCCGCGTCGGCACCTTCGAGGTCGACCAGACCGAGCCGGCGTGGGACGGCGGGGTGCGTGCCGGTCTCGGCCCGCTGGCGCGGGGCGAGGCCTACGTGCAGTTCTGCCTGACCGACCCGGACGCCCCGGGCCCGGAGGGGCTGCTGCTCAGCCACAGCGAGTTCGTGCACGTGCGCTGACTCCCGGACGCCGCGGTACCGGCACGACCGGTACCGCGGCGTTCCACGCGCCGGATCGCGCCGGGAGTGGCAGAGTCCACAGCGTGAAGACCTGGCTCGACGCCTGGCCGGTGTTCCGGCAGCTGACCGGCCCCGATCCGCTCGGACGCGGCAGGGCCGCGCGGAGCAAGGCGACGGAGGGCGTGGTGAGCCGCACGGCCACCGCCGACCGCGTCGTCCAGAGCGTCTGCCCGTACTGCGCCGTGGGCTGCGGGCAGCGGATCTTCGTGAAGGACGAGCAGATCGTCCAGATCGAGGGCGACCCGGACTCGCCGATCAGCCGCGGCCGGCTCTGCCCCAAGGGCAGCGCCAGCAAGTCGCTGGTCACCAGCCCGACCCGCGTGACGACGGTCAAGTACCGCCGGCCGTACGGGACGGAGTGGGAGGACCTCGACCTCGACACGGCGATGCACATGATCGCCGACCGCGTCCTCGAGGCCCGGCGCAAGGGCTGGCAGGACGAGAACGACGGCAAGCGCGTGAACCGCACCATGGGGTTGGCGAGCCTCGGAGGGGCGACCCTCGACAACGAGGAGAACTACCTCATGAAGAAGCTGTACAGCGCCCTGGGCGCCATACAGATCGAGAACCAGGCGCGCATATAGCACTCCGCCACGGTGCCCGGTCTGGGTGCCTCGTTCGGTCGTGGCGGTGCCACGAACTCCCAGGAAGACCTCGCGAACTCCGACTGCATCGTCATCGAGGGTTCGAACATGGCGGAGTGCCACCCGGTGGGTTTCCAGTGGGTGAGCGAGGCCAAGGCGCGCGGCGCGAAGGTCGTCCACGTCGACCCGCGGTTCACCCGGACCAGCGCGATCGCCGACCTGCACGTGCCGCTGCGCATCGGCACGGACATCGCGTTCCTCGGCGGGCTGATCAACTTCGTCCTCGAGAACGACCTGTACTTCAAGGAGTACGTGGTCGCCTACACCAACGCCGCGGCACTGGTGAGCGAGGACTTCGTCGACGCCGAGGACCTCGGCGGCCTGTTCTCCGGTTTCGACCCGGAGAACAACACCTACGACGAGTCCAGCTGGCAGTACGAGCCGGAGGAGCCGCCGCACTCGGGCTCCGACGACCCGGCCGGGGCCGCCGCGCAGGACGAGCTCGAGGACCACCCCCAGGTCAGGAAGACCGACAAGGCGCAGGCGGCCGGCAGCGGTGGCCCGCCGATCGCGGCGAAGCCGAAGCGGGACGAGACGCTGCAGCACCCGCGGACGGTCTTCCAGGTCCTGAAGCGGCACTTCGCCCGCTACACCCCGGAGATGGTGGCCGAGGTCTGCGGCATCGAGCCGGAGGTGTTCCTGCAGGTCGCCCGCTGGGTGACCGAGAACAGCGGGCGCGACCGGACGACGGCGTGGGTGTACTCGGTGGGCTGGACGCAGCACAGCGTCGGCGCGCAGTACATCCGCACCTGCTCGATCCTGCAGACGCTGCTGGGCAACATCGGCCGTCCCGGCGGCGGCATCCTGGCGCTGCGCGGGCACGCCAGCATCCAGGGCTCGACCGACGTCCCGACCCTGTACAACCTGCTGCCCGGTTACCTGCCGATGCCGCACGCGATGCAGCACCAGTCCCTCGACGAGTACTGCGCCGACGCCGCCGGCAAGGCCGGCTTCTGGGGCAACAAGCGGACCTACATGGTCAACCTGCTCAAGGCCTGGTGGGGCGACGCCGCGACGCCGGAGAACGACTTCGCCTTCGGCTACATGCCGCTGATCGACGGCGACCACAGCTCCTACCGCCAGATCAAGGACATGATCGAGGGGAAGATCTCCGGCTACTTCCTGGTCGGCGAGAACCCCACGGTCGGCCACCCCAACGGCCGGATGAACCGGTTCGGGCTGGCCAACCTGGACTGGCTGGTCGTCCGCGACCTGCAGATGATCGAGTCGGCGACGTTCTGGAAGGAGTCGCCGGAGATCGAGACCGGCGAGCTCGCCCCGGAGACGATCGCCACCGAGGTCTTCTTCATGCCGGCGGCGTCGCACGCGGAGAAGGAGGGGACCTTCACCCAGACCCAGCGGCTGCTGCAGTGGCGGCACAAGGCCGTCGACCCGCCGGGCGACGCGAAGAGCGACCTGTGGTTCTACTTCCACCTCGGCCGCATCCTGCGCGAGCGGCTCGCCGGGTCCACCGACCCGCGCGACCGGCCGCTGCTGGACCTCACCTGGGACTACCCGACGCACGGTCCCGACCAGGAGCCCAGCGCCGAGGACGTGCTGCGGGAGATCAACGGCGTCGGTCCCGACGGGCGCGCCGTCTCCGGGTACATGGAGCTCGAGGACGACGGGTCGACGTCGTGCGGCTGCTGGATCTACTCCGGCGTCTACGCCGACGAGGTCAACCAGTCCGCCCGCCGCAGGCCCGGCCGCGAGCAGGGCCCGGTCGCCTCCGAGTGGGGCTGGGCGTGGCCGTACAACCGGCGCATCCTCTACAACCGCGCCTCGGCCGACCCCGACGGCAGGCCGTGGAGCGAGCGCAAGAAGTTCGTCTGGTGGGACGAGGAGGCCGGCCGCTGGACCGGCGCCGACAACCCGGACTTCGAGGCGACCAAGCGGCCGGACTACGTGCCCCCGGAGGGGGCCCGGGCGCAGGACGCGATCGGCGGCGCCGACCCGTTCATCATGCAGGGGGACGGGAAGGCCTGGCTGTACGCGCCCGCGGGCGTCGTCGACGGGCCGCTGCCGACGCACTACGAGCCGGCGGAGTCCGTCGTCGAGAACGCCTTCTACAAGCAGCAGGCGAACCCGACGATCGAGCGCATCGAGGGCCCGTGGAACCGGGAGAACCCGCCGCTGAGCCCGGTCTTCCCGTTCCAGGTGACCACCTACCGGCTCACCGAGCACCACACGGCCGGCGGGATGAGCCGGACGCTGCCCTACCTGTCCGAGCTCCAGCCGGAGTTCTTCGTCGAGGTCAGCCCCGAGCTCGCCGCGCTGCGCGGGCTGGTCAACGGCGAGTACGCCACGCTGGTCAGCACGCGGACGGCGATCGAGGCGAAGGTGCTGGTCACCGAGCGGATGCGGCCGATCCGGCTGCGCAACGGCCAGGTCGTGCACCAGATCGGGATGCCCTACCACTGGTCCTACAGCGGCATCTCCACCGGCGACTCGGCCAACGACCTGCTCGGCATCGTGCTCGACCCGAACACGCACATCCAGGAGGACAAGGTCAGCACCGCCGACATCGTCCCGGGACGGCGCCCGCGCGGTCCCGAGCTGATCGAGTTCGTGGAGGGCTACCGGCGGCGCGCGGGCGTGGCGTCCGGGCGGGTCGGGCTCAACGGCCGTGACCCGGTCGCCGCCGAGGCCGGCGAGGGATCCCAGCAGTGAGGAGGCCGGCATGACCCCGATCAGCTCGGCGAGCGCGGCGTTCACCGGGCACGACCCGGAGAACCGGCTCTACGGGCCGGTGCCGGACGTCACCGGGCAGGCCGGCTACGACCCGGACCACCCGGCGCGGGTGGGCTTCTTCACCGACACCTCGGTGTGCATCGGCTGCAAGGCGTGCGAGGTGGCGTGCAAGGAGTGGAACACGCTGCCGATGGACGACTCGCACGGCGTGCGCGACGTCATCGGGCTGTCCGGGATGTCCTACGACAACACCGGTCAGCTGGGCGCCAACTCCTGGCGGCACGTGGCGTTCATCGAGCAGTCCCGCACCGTCGACCTCCCGATGCCGACCTTCGGCCGCCCGGGGGACGACCGGCGGGACTCCGGGCCCTCGCCGGTGGCGGGGCGCCCGGACGAGAGCCTGGCGCACGTCCAGCAGTCGAGCGTGCTCAACGCCGAGGCGCTGAGCGAGTTCGACCCGCAGACCGGGCAGAGCGGCACCGACAAGCAGATCCGGTGGCTGATGAGCTCCGACGTCTGCAAGCACTGCACGCACGCCGGCTGCCTGGACGTCTGCCCGACCGGGGCGCTGTTCCGCACCGAGTTCGGCACCGTCGTCGTCCAGGGCGACATCTGCAACGGCTGCGGCTACTGCGTCATCGGCTGCCCGTACGGCGTCATCCAGACCCGCAAGGGCGACGGCCGGGCCTTCAAGTGCACGATGTGCTACGACCGGCTCACCGACGGGCTGCAGCCGGCGTGCGCCACCGCGTGCCCGACCCAGTCGATCCAGTTCGGCAACCTCGACGAGCTGCAGGCCCGCGCCGACGCCCGCCTCGCCACGCTGAAGGCGCAGGGCGTGGAGACCGCGCGGCTCTACGGCCGGGACGAGGACGACGGCGTCGGCGGCGCGGGCGCGTTCTTCCTGCTGCTCGACGAGCCGGAGGTCTACGGCCTGCCGCCGGACCCGGTGGTCACCACCCGTGACCTGCCGGCGATGTGGCGCGCGGCGGCGGCCGGCGCGGCGATGATCGCCGGCGTCGTCATCTCGTCGTTCGTCGGGCGGAGGCCCCGGTGACGGAGGGGCTCACGACACCGGGTGCGGGCTGGCGGCGGGCCGACGGCCCGGCGGCGGAGGCCCGGGGCAAGCGGCGGCGCAGAGGCGGGCGGCGCGGCGGTGGTGGCGAGGTCGCCATGGTGGACGACGCCACGTTCACCTCGTACTACGGCCGCCCGATCATCAAGCCGCCGGTGTGGAAGTCGCCGGACGTGCCGCTGTACCTGTTCCTCGGCGGCATGGCGGGGTCGTCGTCGATCCTGGCGGCGGTCGCCGACGTCACCGGCCGGCCGGTGCTGACCCGGGTCGGCCGGTACACCGCCGGCGGCGGTGCGATCGCGTCGGTGGTCTTCCTCATCCACGACCTGGGCCGGCCCGAGCGGTTCCTGCACATGCTGCGGGTGTTCAAGCCGACCTCGCCGCTGTCGGTCGGCTCCTACATCCTCGCGCCGTTCGGCGCGGCGGCCGGGGCGACGGCGGCGGTCGAGCTGCTGGGCTGGTTCCCGCGGCTCAAGCGCTTCGGTGGCGTGGTGTCGGCGCTGTTCGGCGGGCCGCTGGCCACCTACACCGGGGTGCTGCTGGCCAACACCGCGGTGCCGTCCTGGCACGCGGCGCACCGGCAGCTGCCGTTCGTCTTCGGCGGCTCGGCGATGGCGGCCGGCGGCGGGATGACCATGGTGTTCACGCCGGTGGCCGAGGCCGGTCCGTCGCGGCGGACCGCGGTGGCCGGCGCGGCGATCGAGCTGGCCGTGATGCACCGGGTGGAGACCGACCACGGGATCGTCAGCGAGCCGTACCACGAGGGCCGGCCCGGGACGCTGCTGCGCGCGGCGAGGGCGTGCACGGCGGCGGGCGCGGCGCTGACCGTCGTCGCCGGGCGCCGTCGGGCCGGTGCGGTGGTGTCCGGGCTGCTGCTGGCGGCCGGCTCGCTGCTCACCCGCTTCGGCGTCTTCGAGGCGGGGATGGCCAGCGCGCGCGACCCCAAGTACACCGTCGTCCCGCAGCGCGAGCGGCTGGCCGCCCGGCAGAACGGCCACGCGCCGACGGTCACCCGCTGACCGCCGCCGCGGGGCTACCCGCGGAGGTGCTCGGCGAACGTGCGCGGCGGGCGGCCGAGCAGCGCGGTGAGCACACGCGGGCTGCCGGTGAACCCGTGCGCGCGGTACTCGGCGAACATCGTCGTCAGGCAGCGGCGGGCGTAGGAGCCGTCGTCCTCGGGCGGGGCGGCGTCGACGGCGGTGACCTCCCGGCCGAGGTGCTCGCCCACGAGCCGGGCGACGTCGGGCGCGGTGAGCTCCTCGGGGCCGGCCGCCTCGAAGGTGCCGCTGTCGAGACCGTCCCCGGTGAGCAGCACGGCGGCGGCCTCGGCGACGTCGCGCAGGTCGACGAACGACTGCGCCCGCTCCAGGCCCCACGGGCTGCGCAGCTCGCCGGTCCCCGCCGCGGCGGCCACCTGCGCGTCGAGGTTGTCGGCGTAGGCGCACGGCTGCAGCACCCGCCAGCGGGCACCGGTCCCGGCGACGGCGCCGTCGAGCGCCTCCTCGACGCGGTCCTTGGCGGCGTGGTGCGGCATGGACCGGACCTGCGGCCGGAGCACCGAGTGGTAGACGAGCCGCGCCGCCCCGGCTCGCGCGGCGGCGCGCAGCACGGCGGGCGCGCCGTCGGCCTCGCGCGGGTCGAAGTTGGGCCAGACCAGGTACAGGGCGTCGGCGCCGGCCAGTGCCGGTGCCGGGTCCCCGGCCAGGTCGGCGGCGACGACCTCCGCGCCCAGCGCCTCGAGCTCCGGCCGCGGCCGCGGGGTGGCGACGACGGCGCGCACCCGCTCGCCGCGCGCCCGCAGCGCCCGGACGACCGCGGTGCCGGTGGGTCCGCCCGCGGCGGTCACGACGATCACCGGGCCGACACTAGAGCGGCAGGTCAGGCGGGCGTGGCCGGGTCCGGGGGGACGGCACCGGGCACGTCGTTGGGTCCGGCGACGGCGGGCCGGGGCCGGTCCTGCGGGTGGAGGCGGACGGCGACCAGCGCGACGTCGTCGTCCGGGTGGCCGTCGACCATGTGCTCGACCAGCAGGTCGCACAGCTCCTGCAGCGGCCGGCCGCCGAGCTCCGCCAGGGCGGCGGTGAGCCGGGCGGTGCCGGCGTCGAGGTCGGCGTCGCGCCGCTCGACCAGGCCGTCGGTGTAGAGCAGCACGGTCGTGCCGCGGTCGAGCTCGACGACGGACTCGTTGCGCGGCCGCTCCGGGTCCACGCCGAGCAGCACGTCGGCCCGCTCGGGCGCCAGCACGCGCACCTCGCCGTCGGCCGTGAGCACGATGGGCGGGGTGTGCCCGGCGTTGGACCAGCGCATCCGGGTGGTGCCGCGTCCGACCTCCCCGGGCGTCTGCTCGAGGCGGGCGACGGCGGCGGTGGCGAGGGTGCCGAACCGCAGCAGCTCCATGGCGCGGTCCAGGTCGCGCAGCACCGCGGCCGGCCCGGCGCCGGTGGCGACGGCGATGCCGCGGACCAGGCTGCGCAGCTGGCCCATCGTCGCGGCCGCGGCGGCGTCGTGGCCGGCGACGTCGCCGATGACCAGCGTGGTGGCGCCGTCGGCCTGCAGGAACGCGTCGTACCAGTCGCCGCCGACGGCGGCCGCCTCGGCGGCGGGGAAGTACCGGACGACGATCTCGGCGTGGTCCGGCTCGGGCGGCGCGGTGAGCATCGAGCGCTGCAGCTGCAGGGCCAGGTGCCGCTGGGCGCCGTAGAGGCGGGCGTTGTCGAGGGCCATCCCGAGACGCTCGGCGACGTCGCGGAGGGTGGCGACCTCGTCCGCGGTCGGGACGCGGCCGTCGGTGTAGAGCAGCGAGAGCAGGCCCAGGGTGTGGCCGCGGCCCCGCAGGGGCATGGCCACCGCCGCGCTGGGCGCCAGCCGGGACAGCAGCCTGCGCGGCTCGCCTTCCAGAGTGGTGGCGAGGGCCTCCTCGCCGGACAGCAGGAGCGGCTCGCCGCTGCTGAGCGTCCGGCTCACCGCGGGGATGCCGGGCAGCGCGGCCGCGCGGGACCGGGCGTAGTCCTGCAGCAGCTCCCGCGACGCCTCGTCGGCGTGCCAGGAGCTGACGCCCCGGGTGTGGCCGTGCTCGTCGAGGACGCTGACGATGCACGCGTCGGCGAGCGCGGGGACGACCATGCAGGGCACCTGGCCGGTGGCGACCTCGGCGTCCATCGACCCGGCGAGCTCGGTGCTGATGCGCGCCACGGTGAGCGTCCGCTCCGCGGCACGGCGGAGCTCCTCCTGGGCGCGGACCCGGTCGGTGACCTCGATGAAGTAGACCGACAGACCCTCCGCGGTCGGCCAGGCGCGCAGCTCGTACCAGCCGTCGAGCGGGGCGGGGTAGTAGGCGTCGAAGGACACCGGCTGACGGGTCTCCACCGCGCGCCGGTAGCTCTCCTCGAACACCGAGCTCACGGCGGCGGGGAAGGCCGCCCAGATGTCCTCACCGAGCAGGTCCTCGCGACGGCGGCCCAGCAGCCGCTCGGCCTCGGCGTTGACGTGGGTGAAGCGCCAGTCGGGGTCGAGCGAGTAGAAGCCGGCCGGCATGGCCTCGAGGACCTGGGCGACGCCGAGGGACTCGCCGCGCTGGTCGGTGACGTCGTAGGCGGCACCGAGCAGCCGGGTGGCTCCCCCGTCGACGCCGCTCAGGGCGCGGCCCTGGGCGGAGATCCAGCGGGTGACGCCGCCGGGCAGGGTGATGCGGTACAGCGCGCTGAAGTCGCCGCACTGGTCGACGGCGGCCTGCAGCGCGGCCATGACCTCGTCGCGGTCGTCCGGGTGCAGGCGGGCGGTGAAGCCCTCGATGCTGCGGTCGAAGCCCGCGCCGTCGTACCCGAACAGCGCCACGAGACGCTCGTCCCAGTCGAGGACGCCGGTGCGGAGGTCCCAGTCGAAGGTGCCGATGCCGGCGGCCTGCATCGCCAGTTCACCACGCAGGGCCGAGGCGATCTCGTCGATGTGCCGCTGCTCCGGGGCGCTGCTGAGCCGCCCGGTCCTGCCTCGGTCCCCCACTGCCACCTTCCCGGTCGTGTACCCGCTGCACGGGCGATCCCGTCCCGGTGGTTGGAGACGCGGTCCGCATCATGTGTACCCGGCCCATCCTGTTGTGGGCAACGCGTCCGGTGAGGATCACGGGGGCGCGTCAGGCGTGCGTCGCGACCGAGTGCATTGCCACGTGCTCCGCGGGTAGTCATCCCGCATGGCCACGGGGGCTGTCCGTCGGCTGGGGGAGACGTGCCGTGGTGGGTGTGGGCGCTGGTGGTGTGGGTCGTCCTCGCGGTGACCGTCGCGGTGGTGGTCGGTCAGGTGATCCGCTCGGCCGACCGGCGGGAGTCCCGGGGGGACCGGTCGGTCCGCGACGACGACGACCAGGCCCCGCCGAGGGGACGCCGGGCCTCGTGACCTGGTCAAGTACTGATCATTCACCTGCTATCCACTTAGTTGTCCCCGCGTGCAGGCGCGCTTGGACTGCACAGGCTGGTTGACGGACATGCCCAGGTTTGCAGTGCAGGACGAAACACCAGTTTGGTCTCGCGCCATCGCCCGGTGGGGCCTGCTCCTGCTGCTCCGGTGGCGTAACCTGCTGCGTTGTGTCGCGGGGGCATGTAAATGACGATGGTGTGACAACAATCCGTGATCATGGGGTCCCGCGCTCTCGGCTCCCGACGCTCACTTCTCTGCGGTTTTTCGCGGCAGGCCTAGTCGTGCTCGTGCACCTGCAAGCGATCTGGCCCGTGTCAGCGCTGGCCCGCGGTCAGCTCGGGGTGTCGTTCTTCTACCTGCTTAGCGGCTTCATCCTTGCGTGGGCGCCTTCGACCACAGATAATCGAGCTCGATTCTATCGTCGACGGTTTGCGCGCATCTACCCCACTCACGTATTGACCTGGCTGATTGCTTTGGTGATCGTGGGACCGCTCACTGGGGTGTGGTCCACGCCGCTTGGCTCGGTACTGAGCCTGCCATTGGTCCAGGCGTGGGTCCCGAAGTCGTCCATCGCATTTGCGGCGAACGGTGTGACATGGTCCTTGTCGGTTGAAGTGCTGTTCTATGTGACCTTCCCCTTCTTGCTTGTTCACATGAAGCGCTTGGCGCCTCGGTCGCTGTGGATCTTGATTGCTATCATGTTAATGTTGATGGTAGCGGCGTGTGCGATAGCGCCGAAGGCCATCGTTGCGTATGTCTTTCCGCCAGCGCGGCTTCCGGAATTCGTTATCGGGATCGCATTGGCCCTACTCGTCCAGTCGGGTTGGCGACCACCAATCACATTCCTGCCGGCTGCTGTATTGACGATCGTGGCGATCGCCATCGCCTTCATGCCCGTGGTCTCGGACCGGTATTCTTTCTCAGTCGTGACGGTGATACCCTTCGCTCTTCTAATCGCGGCGGCGAGCTTCAGTGACATGAATAAGACCTCCCGTCTCGCTGGTCGAGGTTGGGTGCGGCTAGGCGAATGGTCCTTCGCCCTTTTTATGACACATCAGCTGATCGTCAACATGTTCGTTGAGCTGGTACCCGATCAGACAGTGCAGAGGTGGCTCGCAGGCCCACTCCTTATGGTATGCGTCGCGATTGCGGCTGCCGTCTTCCGCTACGTCGAGCAGCCCATGGAGCGGCTCCTGCGCGGAGCCCAACAACCCGATTGAACACGGATAACAACGACGTAAGCCGCGCGCCAGTTGTTTGAGCCTCATCCGACAACGCACCCGCAAGGATTCTGTCGAGGAGGAAGACCGGTCAGTCGGTGGGACCGAAGGCGCCGCCGCGGCCGCCGTATGACTTGACGTCGAGCCGGCCGCCGCAGGTGGAGCCGTATGTCTCGTACGGGTCGTCGACCGGCGTCTCGAAGTAGAAGTCGTTGCAGGCGGCCATGTCGACGGCCTGACAGTCCCGCGCGTCTCCGTCGAACTGCAGATGAAGGGGTCGCTCGGGGACGGCGGGTCCGACGGCAAGCCGGGAGCCGGTATACCCAAACGTCTCAGCGGGGAGGTCCGTGGTGCTGCTGACGGCGACCGCCACCGTGGCCACCAGGGCGAGGACCCCCGTCGGCACCAAGCTCGCCACGAGCACACCGGGCGGGGTGGCCAGCGCGAGCGGGGCAGGGACCCACGGGCCAGGCATGGCGCCCACACCGGCGGGCCGGTGCGGGCCCGCTGCCGCTCGGCGATCCAGGCGGCGATCGGCAGCCTGGTGAGCAGGACCAGTCGCGCGACCGGCAGGGCCAGCAGGACGACGACGAGCACCAGCGCGACGGCGTCGCCGCGGGCTCGTACGACGGCCTATAGGCGAGGCCGGCGAGAGCGACCAGCAGGACGAGGCCGAGCAGGCCCGTCTCCACCCACGAGGTGACCAGCAGCAACGTGCGCCCGGCCCCGCGCAGGAGCAGCAGGCCGCCGAGCAGGTCCAGCGCCGCGACCGTGCAGGCGGCCCGGGCGACTATAGGTGGGCGCCGGTGCGGCCCGCCGGGTGGACCGCCAGGCGTGCGGATCCGTCATCGGTGCTCCCCGCTTCGTGTGCGACGGGGCCGCCCGTCGTCCGGCCGACAGCATCGGGACGGCCGCACGGCTGATCAACGCATCACGCGCGGAGTCACCCGAGCAGGCCGGCCTCGGCCTTCGCGGTCAGGGCGGTGCGGACGGCGGCGTCGACGGTGGCCGAGAACCCCGGGTCGGCCCCGTCGCGGGCGAGGACGGCGTCGAGCATCTCCGGGTAGACGTCCTCGGTCACGGTGAGCACGAGCGTGCCGCCGGCCTCGAGGAAGCGGACGGCGCGGTCGCCGGGCGGCACGTCCTCGAACGCCGCCGCCGCGCCGACGTCGTCGGTGATCACCACGCCGTCGAAGCCGAGGAACCCGCGCAGCAGCGTCGTGACCACCTGCCGCGAGAAGGTGGCCGGCGCGCCGGGGTCCAGCCGGGGGTAGGTGGCCGAGGAGAGCATCACGAACGGGTCGGCGTCGGAGCGGGCGAGCTCGCCGAAGGCGGCCACCTGCTCGCTGTCGGCGGTGGTCACGTCGTCGGTGACGCCGGCGGCCTCGTCGGTGTTGGCGTCCACCAGCCCGAGGCCGGGGAAGTGCTTGAGCGTGGCGGTGACGCCGTGCGCGGCCAGGCCGTCGACCACGGCGCGCACGTCGGGGACGACGTCGGCCGCGGTGTTGCCGTACTGGCGGCCGAAGGCGCCGATCGGGTCGTTCGCGGCCTCGGTGCCGGCCGGGACGACGTCGGCCACCGGCGCGAGGTCCAGGTTGATCCCGGCCGCCGCGAGCTGGGCGCCGAGCGTGCCCGCGAGGGCGGCGAGCTGCTCGGGCGGGAGCTGCCCCTGCTCGGCCGCGGGCGGCAGCCGGTCGAAGCCCGGGCCCTGGAGCGACTGCACCTGCCCGCCCTCCTGGTCGACGGCGACCCAGGGCCGCGGCCCGGGCGCGGCGTCCGTCCAGCGCCCGGTGACGGCGGCGATGTCGGCCGCCGCGGCCTGCGAGCGGCCGGCGAGGAAGACGCCGCCCACGCCGTCGGCGACCAGGGCGTCGCCGGGGGAGAGGTCCTCCAGCCGCACGCCGACGACGAACAGCTGCGCCACCTGCGCCCGGCGGTCCATGCCGGCCAGCACCGTGTCCACCTGCTGCGCGACCGGGTCGGCCGGCGGCGTCGTCGGGTCGGTCGTCCCCGTCGGCGCGGTGCTGCTGGACGGGCTGCTCGACTCCGCAGTGGTCTCCGGGGAGCCCGAGCAGGCGGCGAGGACCAGGCAGAGGAGCGCGAGCAGGACGGCCGGGCGGGTCCGGACGGGCGGGCGCATCGGGCTCCTCGGACGGGGACGGCGGGCGACCTCCCCAGTGTGCCGACCCGGGACGACGGCCCCGCGCGGCACCATGGGCGGGTGCGGACGGCGTGGGTGCGGGCAGGCGTGCTGCTCGCCGTGCTCGTCGCCGGCACCGTCGTCGCGCTGACCGTCGAGCTGCCCGACGTCGGCGCGGTGCGCCGCTGGGTCGGGGGCGCCGGCGTGGCGGGGCTCGTCCTGCTGGCTCTCGCGAAGGGGGCCCTGCTGGTCGGCCCGGTGCCCCGGTCGGCGCTGTGCGTGCTGCTCGGCGTCGTCCTCGGGTTCCGGACCGGCGCGGCCGTGGCCTATGCCGGTGGCCTGCTCGGCGCGCTGGCCGCGTTCGCCCTGTCCCGGTCCCTCGGGCGCGACACCGCCGTGCGACTGGCCGGGCCGCGGGTGGCCGCCGTCGACCGCGCGGTGGCCGGCCGGGGCTTCCTCGCCGTCCTCGTCGCGCGGGTGCTGCCGGTGGCGCCGTTCGCCGTGGTGAGCCACGCGGCGGGGCTGTCCGCCGTGCGGTTCCGGGCCTACGCGGCGGGCAGCGCGCTGGCCCTCGTGCCCACCACCGCGCTGCAGGTGGGAGTGGGTGCCTCGGTGCCGGGGCTGTCGGCGTGGGCGGCGCGGGCCGGGTCGCCCCTCGTGGTGGCCGTCGCGGGCCTGTTGGCCGTCCTGGGCGTCCTGTGGCTGCGCCGGCGGCGGGCCGGGACCGGTCCGGTGGAGGCCGGCTGAGACGGGTCCCGTTCACCCGATCGGGCGGCTACCCTGCTCGGGCCGAGACGCGCCGGTTCCGTGACGTCTCCGGCACCGGTGCGGGGAGGCCTGGTGGCGAGAGAGGACCTCGAGCGGGGTGCGGAGCCCGGGTGGCCGGAGGCGACGACGCCGGTGTGGTCGCCCGGCCCGCCGCCGGTGCCGCGCGCGCCGGTGACCGATGTCTGGCCGCCCGTGGGCGTGCCGGTCCCCTCGTCGTGGGACGGCCGCGGCCTACCCCCGCCGTCAGGGCCGGTGCCGGTGGTGCAGCCGCCGGTCGACCTGACCAAGCGCGGGGCCCTGCCAGGATGGGGCCCCCCGCCGCCCGCGCCCACGTCGCGTGGTGGCCGGGGCCGCGGGGTGCTGATCGGCGTCCTGGCCGCCTCGCTGGTGGTCGGGGGAGGGGTGGCGGCCTGGTCCGGCCTGGCCGGGGACGACACGCCGTCTCCGCCGGTGGCGGCGTCGGAGCCGGTGGACACCGCTGACGGGGTGGACAAGGGCATCGAGGACGGCGGCGCGGCGCCCTCGAGCGCTCCGGCCCCGGCTCCGGCGCCGGCGACACCGACGGCGTCGCCGGAGGAGCAGGCGCTGGCGGAGCTGGAGTCGCTGCGCGAGGAGTCGCGGGCGTCCCTGGCGCTCGACGGCCGGTGGGTGGCGCAGGTGGCGTCGAAGAACGTCGGCATCACCGACCCGCTGCAGACCACCGCGACCGGCAGCCACCAGTTCTTCGCCGTCGACATACTCGCCGAGAGCCGGTCGCTCCTCTCGCTGGCCGACGCCTCGCAGGTGCACGTGCTGACCAGCTTCGACTTCGGCCGGCGGTCCGCCGCGGCCAACGGCGACCCGTTCTGGATCACGATCGTCGACGCCGGCTTCGGCAGCGGCGACGACGTCCGCGCCTGGTGCGCCGGCGCGTTCCCGCAGCTCCGCGGCGACGCGCTGGCCAACGCCTGTGTCGCCCGGACACTTGAGCCGCCGCACCGCTGATCCTGCTGTGTGTCAGGTCAGACATCGCATCCTGTGGTCCGCTCGAGGGTGCTCGACGGGGACGGGTGAGGGGACGAGGGCTCCAGCCACGCCAGACTCGCTAAGCTCAAGACGGCCACTTGAGGCCATCCCACCGGTCCGTCATCGAGGAGCAGGACCACTGCAGCAACCGCCGTCAGGACGACCGGTATGCGAGTCGATCGCCTGACCAGCAGCAGGGTGGGCACGAGGAGGAGGACAGCCGTCCCGACACGGATCGGGACGTCGGTGTCGGCGAGTCGCACTGCCCAGGTGAAGGCGTCGATCCCGTGGAGGACCGACAGCAGCAGGGCTGCTCCGGCCAGAGCGTCGGCTGCCCGATCCGGTTGCCGGAGCGTCAGCCGCGACCACGCGAGAACCGCTCCGGCCAGAGCACCTGCCGCGAGGCTTGCCGTCCAGTACTGAGGGAGTCCCAGTTGGTCGTCCCCGACGGTGCGGTCGACGAGGACATCCGCTGCGAGGGTGCCGAACACCAGCAGGGCTGCCCCGGCGATGAACTCCGAGCGGCGGTGTCGCCACAGCGCTCGACCGAGATCCGATACAGCCGCCGGCCCCGCCGAGCGGAGGAGGTCTAGCGCCCCGGCGAGGAGGAGGAGCGACCCGAGGAGCTCCGTCCCCTCCTCCACCACGGTCAGCCAGGGTGGGCGTCCCGCACCGAAGTCGAGTGAGTGCTCGAGGTCCTCCTGCAGCAGGATCGTCGACAGGCAGAGAGTGCCGGCCGTGCAGAGCCAGGTGGCGTCGTCCACCGGACGGTGAGTCAGTCGGCGCAGGCCCAGAACGACGAGCAGCAGTGCGGGCAGGCCGGGGACCAGCCACGGACCCGCACCGTCGAAGGCGTGCGCCGCCCCGCCGACGTCATCGAGCAGGAGCCGCTCGTGCAGGCTGGCAAGCTCGTCGAGCGAGAGCCCGATCAGGACGGTTCCACCCAGCGCCGGGACGGCGACCCGCCATCCGGACTCGCGTCCTCGGCGCCGAGTGCCCGCGACGGCGCCGAGGACCACGCCCGATGTACCGAGCAGCACGGACGTCCACCAAGCGCCGACGGTGGCCTCCTGGGCGAGCGACACCAGGACCAGGGGCTTGACCAGGGGAGTGCTGTCTTTGAGCTGTTCGTGCACGCCCGTAGCTGCGAGGAGCACGAGGTCCACCAGGACGACGAGGACCAGGA
Organism: Geodermatophilus sp. SYSU D00867; assembly: GCF_054050315.1. Lineage (NCBI taxonomy): Bacteria > Bacillati > Actinomycetota > Actinomycetes > Geodermatophilales > Geodermatophilaceae > Geodermatophilus > Geodermatophilus sp. SYSU D00867. The sequence goes on from NZ_JBJGZC010000003.1 coordinate 79,058, forward strand.
GGCGAGGGACCGAGAGCCCCGACAGTCGGAGATGATTCGACCGACCGGAGCCCCGGCGAGACCGAGGACGGGAGATGACCACGGGCGACGACTCCGTCGGGCTCGGGAGGCTCCTCCGCAGGAGCGCTGTGCAGGTGCTCGTCCTTCGTTCGCCGGATGGGAACGCCGGAGGGGGACAGGCGCATCCGGGTCCTCAGGACCATAACCGCAGTTCACGTCGGGGACCACGCCGGAAGAGTGGCGTCACACGTCGGGCCGTGAGGACTCCCGGTTCCGCCTACACGGAGCGTCCGCTCACCTCGACGGTCCGCGGAGCCGCCATGCCACGGACATGGCGATCAGCTGTGGTGCAGCGGTGATCGCCCGGATCTGGTCGACCCGGCGGGCGAGGGTCCTCCCCTGCCGCCTGCGCAGTCGCGCACGGGTGAGGAAGAACCGACCTTCTTCCACCCTGCCCAGGGACGTGGCCTCCGCCTGGGCCGCTCGCCACGCGGCTCGGGCGAGCGAGTGGTAGCCGGCCGTCTCGCACAGCTCCGCGGTCCAGGAGAGTGCGGCGATCTGCTCGGCGCTGATCCTGGCGCGACCGACGCCGTGCGAGCGGAGCAGCGCCTCGTCCACGCGCTCGATGCCGTCGAGCGGATCCGGCGCACCCGTGGCTCGCACCTCCGCCGCCCAGTGCGCCGCCGTCGCGGCGACCGCCTGCCGCCTGGGGTCCATGAGTGTCGACTGACCGTCGTGCAGCCGGTAGTCGATCAACGGCTCGTCGAGGTTGTCGACCTCGAAGTGCTCGGCGATGCGCAGCCAGAGGTCCAGGTCCTCAGCGGGCTCCGCCTGGGGCCGGTATCCGCCGGCGGTCTCGTAGGCGGACCTCCGCATCATGACGCTGGGGTGAAAGACGGAGTTGCCGACGCGGAGGACCTGCACGAGAGCAGCCCCGGTCTCGACCGTCTCGCTGCCGACGATCCGTCCCCTCACGTCCACGTACCGCGCTCCGGTCCCCAACAGCCCGAGACGAGGGCGCGCCGAGAACTGTCCGACCTGCCTGCGGAGCCGGTCAGGCGCTGCACGGTCGTCGGCGTCGAGCCGGGCCAGCAGGTCCCCGGCGCTGTGTCGCACACCCTCGTCGAGGGCTCCGGCGATGCCGTTGGGGTCCACACGCGTGAGGATCCGTACCCGCGCATCGCGTCGCTGCCAGTCCCGCAGCAGGGCAGGAGTGGCGTCGGTCGAGCCGTCGTCGACGACCACCAGTTCGAGGTTGCGATGGGTCTGGGCCAGGACGCTGGCGACCGCCTCGTCCAGGAACCGGGCACCGTTGCGCACGGGCATGACGAGCGACACCAGTGGCTCGTGCCCAGGAGCGGGCTCCACGGCCGACGTCACGGCAGTACACCCTCGAGCATCGCGGCGAAGCGGTCCACCTCCCAGTCGCCGACGTAGACCCGGGGCAACCGGTAGGGATGGCTCCGACGGGACACGGGGCGAGGGTCGGTCGTGCACGCCAGCCTGCAGCCGGCCTCCTCCACCAGCCGTGGCGCGAGGGGCCCGACGTCCCGGTTCCTGTCCCCGAACGGATAGGCGAAGTCGACGACGGGACGGTGCAGGATGTCCGTGAGGAGTCTGACCGACTCGAGGATCTCGTCCCGCTGGACCTCCTCCGACTGCGTCGCCAGCCGCGCGTGGGTCCGGGTGTGGGCCCCCACCTCCTGTAGCGGGAGCTCCGCGAGCACGCGCAGTTGGTCCACCGTCATGGTGAGGTCCTCCTGGGTGGGTGGCGGCGCGTCCAGGTGGCCCAGGAGCCGTTCGACCTCGGCGTCCAGCTCAGCAGGAGGCAGGTCGAGGAGCCGACCCCACAGGAAGTGGAGCGCGGTGGTCCGCGCCGACGGTGTCCGCAGATCCAGCCAGAGCCGGCGACCGGCGACCTCGACGTCCGCCGACGACGGGAGGCCGTGCGGACCCAGGAGGGCCTCTGCGAGGCGGTCCCACCAGAAACGCCGCCGACCGAGGGTGTCCACGGTGACGAACCACGTGGCGGGCAGGCCGGCGTCGGCCAGCAGCGGAGCGGCGAGCATCGCGTTGTCCGCGTAACCGTCGTCGAACGTCAACGCGATACCGCCCTTGGATCCCGGGCGCAGGACGTCGGAGAGAGGTATCACTCGCCCGGACCGGCGCAGGTGCTCCACCTGGGCGGTGAACCGGTCGGGGTGTACGGCTTGCCCGAACGGGTCGTGGGGGACGACGGCGACCCGGTGGTACAGCAGGACCACGCTCATGCGCTGATCCGTGCGCGGTGCAGCGCGAGCGAGCGCCGATGGGAGACGACCTCCGCCACGGCGGGGCTCCCGAAACGCACCACCGACCGACGTCGGGTAACCGCGGCGACGGTTCCGCCGGGCATACAGGCGCCGACGGCTGCGTGCAGCCGGGAGTCCGGAGCGTCGACGTCCGTGACTACGACACAGTCCCACCGTCGCGGGAGGCTGCCGGTCCCGTCCGCTCGGGAGACGACGGAGACGTGGAGGTCCGTGGGGTCCGTCCCGACGACGTCCAGCACGGCCTGTGGCAGCGCCCGCCGGACTGCCTGGGCAGGACCCACCACGAGGACCCGTCGTCGGTCGGCGAGCGCAGCCGACAGGAGCCGCTCGACCTGCGGATCCTGGCACACGGACCGGTGCGTGGCACGGGCCACCGCGACTGCACGGCGCAGGGGGCGGACGACCGTACGGCCGACGACCCGCCGCGCGAGACGGCGGACTCTCCTCCCCGCACCCGGCCGGGGGTTGCTGAGGACGGCGGCCGCCACGGGTGCACCCTACTGTCCGCTCGTAGCGATCACCGGTGCACGAGGGTCCCTACCATCGGCCCGGTGGTGAGCGTCGCTGCGATCGTGCCGTGCTTCAACGGCGAGCCGTACCTCGCTGACGCGCTCGCGTCGATCCGCGCTCAGACGCGCCCGGCCGACGAGGTCATCGTCGTCGACGACGGATCGACGGACGACTCGGCGCGCATCGCGGAGTCGTTCGGGGCAGTGGTGTTCCGTCAGCGCAACGGGGGTGAGGCGGCAGCGCGCAACAGGGGGATCCAGGAAGCCGGCAGCGATCTCGTCGCCTGGCTGGATGCTGACGACCGGTGGCGGCCCCGGCACCTGGAGGTGGTGGCCGGCCTCTTGGAACGGACGCCCTCAGCCGTGGCTGCCTTCGGCGCGGTGGAACGAACGGGGACCAGAGGCGGCGTCCTCCACGGCTACGTCCCGCCTGACGTCTCGTCCTCGTGCCTGGAGGCGGCCTTCGACGACTGGCTGCACACGACGATCGCCTCGGTGACCCGGAGGGCGGCCCTGCTCCAGGTAGGGGGTTTCGACGTCTCGGAGCGCCATGCCGTCGACTTCGATATCTGGCTGCGGCTGGCCCGCCGGCACCGGTTCACCGCCACGCACGAGGTGACCTCGGAGTGGCGGTGGCATAGCGCCCAGCAGAGCTCCCACCTCGACCGGCAGCTCGCTGCTGTGTACCGGTATCGACGGCGGTTCCTGGCGACGCTCCGAGCGGAGGGTGAGGAAGCCGTGGCCGAGGCGCTGGAGCGGCGTCTGGCGTCCGTGTGGATCCGGGACGTCAGGGTCCACACCCGGTACGAGGACCGGGCGGTGCTCCGCCTGCTGCGTGAGTTGGGACCGACCATCCCCACCCTCTCGACCAGGGACCGGGTCGTGTGGTCGGCCGCCACCCGGGCACCGGCGCTCAAGAGGCGGGCAGCCGACGCGCAGCGGTGGCTCACCCGTCTGGCCGGACCGCGAGCCGCAGATTAAGGCGGGGCGGTCAGGCCCACCTGAGTGCTCGCGCCGTCACGATCACCGGGTAGGCCGGGTCGACGAAGTCCAGTCGGCCGAGTTCCACCTCCTCGACGGCCAGGCCCTGGAGGAAGGCGGTGGCGGCGAAGGCGTTGCCGTGCCCCTCGACGGCCACGAGATTGGGGTCGAAGGCGTCGGCGAGCATCCGCTCCACGGCAGCGGGGGTGAGGGACCAGTACCACTGGGTGCCCCAGTCGACCCGGTCGATCTGGCTGATCCCCGGCACGGTCAATAGGAGCACCCCTCCTGGCCGGAGCGCCTGGTGGAGGTGCCGGATGGCTGCCTGCATGTCGTAGATGAGGTGCAACGTCTGTGTAAAGACGATGCAGTCGAAGGTCCGGTCCGGCAGGACACCAGGCTCGGTGAGGTCCCCGATGATGGTGGCGTCCGGGTGACCAGGTGTCACGTGCAGGACGTCCTGTCGATCGATCCTGTCGCCGCCGAAGCGCCGTGAGTACGTGGCATCCGCGATCTCGAGCACGCGGCCCCTCACGTCACCGGCGAACCGCTGGAGGAAGTCCTCGATGTAGTGGCGGTCGAGCGGTGTACCGCGGTCGAAGCCGAAGTGCAGACTGACCGGCTCCACGGTGTCGAGGTCACCGAGCCGGATCCTCCCCCGAGGCCGCAGGCCGAGCCCGGGAGCGAGCCGGGCCACCGTGTCGCCGAGGGGACGGGGGAGACCACGCACGGTCCGCCGCAGGACGGCGCGTGCGGCCGTCCGCCCGGCCAACGTCGGGGAGACGCGTCCGGCCGCGAGTGTGGCGCGGTGACGTGAACTGCCGGTGGCTAGCTGTGCCTGCATGACCTCCGAGGCCAGGTGCGTCCGCCAGGTCTTCTCGCCCCGCAGCCACGCGGCGTGCAGGTCGTCGGCGTCCGTGGTGTCCGGACGGTGACGGGCATGGACGAGCAGGGCAGCCCGGAGCGCGGACACCGCCTGTCCGGAGCTGCTGATGGGTGGACGCTCGGTGGCGGCGGTCCGGACCGGGTGGGACGCCACCGGGTGATCGCGGGCGATCCTGAGGTGCACGTCGTGGGCGTCGTAGCCGGTCAAGCCCTCGTCGAAGCCGCCGACGGCCTGCAGGACCTCGCGTCGGTAGACCACCGAGGCGTGCACCGGGATGGCCCGGCCGCCGAGCAGGGAGGCGCGGCTGGTGCCGGACAGGTCGCGGTACCCCTGTCCGGTCAGCAGGGGCTCGTCCCGGATCGGTCGCTGACCCACGCCGTGGACGAACGCGGCGCCGGGGTGTCGTGCGAAGGCGTCGAGTCCGGCGGCCACCGCGACCGGGGTCAACGACTCCTCCGTGTCGACGAAGACCACGAAGTCCCCGGTGGCCTGCTCGAGCCCTCGGTTGCGCGCGGCAGCGACCCCCTGTCGAGCCGGTGGAGGGACCAGACGAACCGGCAGGTGCTCGGGGCCGGACACGCCGTCTCTCCATCCGTCGCCGACCACGACGACCTCGTCGGCGGGACGGGTCTGCGCCGCGAGGGTCGCGAGGACCTCACCGAGGCGGTCCCTCTCGTGGTTCGTCGTGACGACGACCGACACGGTGCCGGGCATGCACCCTCGCCTTCGATCAGCGGGACGGGCGTGACGTCTCCGCACCACCGGTCGGCTGTGCGGGCCATTGCCGGCCTGGTCGTACGGGAGTCGTGCGACCGTAACAACGCCGGTGCCCGGCAGCGGTCGCGCCGGCCCGTGGCCTCACTCCCCGGAGGGTCCACCTCCTGCATCGGCCGACGCCAGAGGCGTCCGGTCGGTAGCGTCCATCGGCGTGTCCGCCGACTCCGGCCCCTCGTGGACCGTCAACGCCGCGCAGGGGCGGCTGGTCGACTGGGGCGAACTCTGGCGTGCGCGCGAGATCATCGCGCTCCTGGCGCTGCGCGACGTGCGCATCCGCTACAAGCAGGCGCTCCTCGGCGCGGCCTGGGTGGTGCTGCAACCGTTGGTGACGGTCGCCGCCTTCACGTTCGTCTTCGACAACCTGGCGGGGGTCGACACACGAGGCGTCCCCTACGTCGCCTTCGCGCTCGCAGGCCTGCTCGGGTGGACCTACGTCTCGCAGGCCATCAGCCGCGGCAGCGGGGCACTGGTCGGCAACACGTCCCTGGTGACCAAGGTGTACTTCCCCCGGCTCGTCGTCCCCCTGGCGTCCCTGGTCCCTCCACTGGTCGACCTGGGGGTCGGGCTGGCGCTGCTCGCGGTGGCGTGCGTGGTCCTCGGGATTGCACCCACGCCGGCGCTGATGCTGTTCCCGGCGTGGTTGGTGCTGCTCCTGCTCACCGCGCTGGGGCCCACGTGCCTGCTCTCGGCGCTCAACGTCCGTTTCCGGGACGTCGGCCAGGTGGTGACGACCGGCTTGCAGGTCCTGCTGTTCCTGAGTCCGGTCGCCTACTCGGCCGCGTCCCTGGAGGGCGTGGCCAGGTACGCCTACGCGCTCAACCCGGTCGTGGGGGTCCTCGAGTTCGGGCGCTTCGTCCTGGTCGGCGGTCCCTGGCCCGGGGCGGTGCTCGCGGTGTCGACAGGAGTGGCCGCGCTCCTCGCAGTCGTCGGGGTCCGGTACTTCTCGAAGGCCTCCCGCGCCTTCGCGGACGTGATCTGACGTGGACCGTGTACAGGTCGACCACGTCAGCAAGCGCTACGTCCTGGGGGAGCAGCGCAACCTCCGGGAGAGCCTGGTCGCGGCCGTGCGTCGCCGACCGGCCGAGCGCCGCGAACTCTGGTCCCTCCGCGACGTCAGCCTGACCGTGGGGGACGGGGAGGCCGTCGGCATCATCGGCCGCAACGGGGCCGGCAAGAGCACCCTGCTCAAGATCCTCATGCGCATCACCACGCCGACGAGCGGCGAGGCCAGGACACGGGGCCGCGTCGCTGCGCTGCTCGAGGTGGGCACGGGTTTCCACCCCGAGCTGACGGGCCGGGAGAACGTCTTCCTCAACGCGGCGATCCTGGGCATGACCCGGGCGGAGACGGCGAGGCGGTTCGACGAGATCGTCGACTTCGCCGGTGTTGAGCGCTTTCTCGACACCCCCGTGAAGCGCTTCTCGAGCGGGATGTACCTGAGACTCGCCTTCGCCGTCGCGGCACACCTCGAACCAGACGTCCTCGTCGTGGACGAGGTGCTGGCGGTGGGGGACGCGGAGTTCCAGCGCAAGTGCATGAAGCGGATGTCGACGGCAGAAGCCGAGGGGCGGACCGTCCTGTTCGTCAGCCACGACCTGGCGGCCCTGTCCCGGCTGTGTACCCGGGCGATCTGGCTTGAGGCCGGACAGATCCGCAAGGAGGGACCGACCGCGCCTGTCGTCAGGGACTATCTGACCTCGGGCTTCGCCGGCGGGGCGTCGAACGCCCCTGAGGGCGGATCGGAGGCGGGCCGCATCCTCGAGGTCCGTGTCGAACCCCTCGACGGCTCAGGTCGTCCCCTCGTCCGGGACGAGCCGTTCAGGATCGTCGTGTGCTTCGAGATCCTGGAGGAGCGGCTGGGACTCGACTTCGCGGTGGCGCTCGTCAACGAGCGCGGCGTCGGAGTGCTCGACGAGACCCTCAGCCACTTCCGGCCCCACGAGTTCCCGGTCGGGCGACACGAGGTCATGCTCGAGGTCCCGCCCGTACTGGCGCACGGCGACTACACCGTCGCCGTGTGGCTGGGAACGGCCCACGAGGACGTCCACTACGAACGGTCAGCGCTCACCTTCACCCTGCATGGGGAGGAGTCGGTACGGCGTGACCGGGTCGTGGTCCTCGGTCTGCCCTTCCAGGTGCGGAGACTCGACTAGCGCTGTCCGCTGACGCGCAGCAGTGCCCATCGGAAGGGACGCAGCGGAGGCAGCCGCAGGGCACGCCCCACTGCCCGTCGCGGGAACCTGGACACGGCGTGCAGGACCGGGTGCCGGTAGGGGCGCAGGGCCCGGTCCAACACCCGTCGGACAGAGCGCGGAACAGGTTCGGAGCGCGAGTCGAGGTGGGACTCGAACCAGTCGAGGAAGTACCGGCGGGACCGGTGGTAACCGCCGGCACGCGTCACTGTCGCGACCTCGCTGCCTGCGTGCTGACGGTAGTCGAGCCAGAGGCGGCTGGAGAACCACACCGGCCAGGTCAGGAAGACCTTCAGGAGGAACGCCTGGTCCTCGTACATGCCGGTGAAGTCGGATTCGAACCCGCCCACGGAGTCGACGACGTCCCGACGGACCAGCAGGTCCATGCCGGCGCCACCGGCAGGCCCCAGGGGGTAGAGGTGCACCACCGCGTCCGGCGGTGGGACGACGCGGTCGAGCATGTGTCCCGTGGGGATGACCTCGTCGACCCCGCCGGCCCAGGACGACCAGTAGCGCACCGTGCCACAGACCAGGCCCAGCTCCGGGTGGGCGTCCAGGATCGCCACCTGCTCGGCCAGCTTCTCGGGCCGCCAGACGTCGTCAGCGTCGATGAAGGCGATCAGCTCGCCGCGGGCCGCGGAGATCCCGAGGTTGCGGGTCGCACTCATCCCTTGGTTGACGTGTCCCGGGTGCTCGAGGTACCGGATGCGTCCGGGGTGCCGTGCCTGCCACTCGAGCGCACGTGCAGTGCTGTCATCGGTCGAGCCGTCGTCGCACAGCAGGAGCTCGAAGTCGTCATAGCTCTGCGCCATGACGCTCGCGAGTGCCTCGTCGATGAACTGCTCCTCGTTGAAGAAGATGCAGATGACGGTGACGCGAGGAGGGTGCCCATCCCGGGGAACTGCGGCCACGGCGTGCATCCTCCCTGAGACCGTCAGCGGCCTCGCGATTCACGGGTGACGTGCCGGGTAGCGTCCCAGGGGGACGTCGTCGCCTGTCCGGACGACCCCGCCGCTCCTGGACAGACCCGTGCACCGGGTCGCAGCCCCCGGTGAGGTGTCGTGCCGTCGAGGAAGCAGCTCCTCGTCCTGTCGGTCGTCGCGCTGGTCGTCGTCACCGTGACCGTGGTGTTCGTGGGCATCCAGGGCTCCGACGAGCCCAGCGTGACCGCGTCGTCGGGCTCGGACCCTTCCGGGCTCGTGGGCAACACGGATCTGGACGTCGCCTGGCGGACCGACGCAGAGACCGTCGGGGCGTGGGTCGAGTTGGCGTACGCGGAACCGACGGCTCTCGACCACGTCGAGGTCCTCGGGCCGGGTCGAGGCGAGACAGGGCCCACGAGCGCTCTCCTGACATTCGACGGCGGCGCCTCCCTGCTGGTCACGACCGACGACGACGGTGACGCCTCCGTCACGTTCCCCGAACGCATGGCGTCCCGTGTGCGGATGACCGTGGCCGCCGTGCCGGACGGCGCCACCTCCGTCGCCCTGGCCGGCCTCTCCGTGGACGGGTCGGCCGACGACCCACCCCGGCGAGGCGATAACCGGGCCGTGGTCGGCACCGCATCCACTCCTGCGGACCGGCCGGTGGAGGCGCTGACGGACGGGGCGCCGGCTGACGGGGACACGGGGGAGGAGTGGACCGCGGACGCGGACGACGACGCGCCCTCGGTCTCGCTGTCGTGGAACTCGCCGCGGGAGATCGCGAGCGTGCAGGTGTTCGGCCCCTCAGCTCCGGCAGGCGATCCGCTCAGCGGCGTCCTGCGCTTCGACGACGGCAGCGCCGTACGGGTGCCGGCGATCGCTCGGGGTGGGGGAGAGGCGACCACGATCGCCGTGGCGCCACGGATGGTCAGCGGCGTGCGCCTGGAGCTCGACCGGCTCGACGGGAACGCCCCTGTGGGCTTGCGCGAGGTGGCGGTGTACGACGTCGGCACGACCCCGCCGCGCTGGCCGCAGGACGGGGACGCGTACGCGACCCCACTCCCCGCCGCAGAGCCGTGCGACGCGGAGGCGGAACCCGTCGGGGAGGCCGCGAGCGGACGGCTGGGCCTGGTCTGTCCCACCGTCGGTTCGGCCGTGGACGGCCGGGCCGACGTCGTGGTCGCCGCGGACCCGGACACGGTCGTCGAGGCGCGCGTCTGGACCGGTGTCTCCGGCACCGGGACCAACGCGGTCGACGTGGTGGCCAGCGCGACGGCGGACGAGGACGGTCTCGCCGCACTCTCCCTGGACCTCTCCTCGGCGCCCCGGGGACCCGTAACGGTGCGGATGGACCCCGTGCTCGACGCGGCTGCGACCGACGAGGACCTCTCCCTGCCGCTGTACGTGCAGCTCTACAACCGAGCCGGCCGGGACCTCACCCCGGACAGCACCGCCCCGGCGGGCATGACCCTGCAGTGGGCCGAGGAGTTCGACCGGCCGCTGTCGGTGAGCGCGACCGGTGCCGGCGCCGACTACGCCGCGGCCAAGCCCGACGCCTCCAGCAGCGGCCAGTTCGGCGACGCCCCCTTCGCCGACCCGGCCTCCGACGACGGCACCCTCACGACCCTCGACGACCAGTACCTGCGCATCCGCACCCAGCCCGCGGAGGGAGCCGGGGACCGCGACGGCACCGACAACGTCGCCGGCCTGCTCGCCTCGACCGACGTCGACGGCGCGGGGTTCGTCGCCCAGTACGGCTACTTCGAGGCGCGCATCCTGGGCGCGCCCGGTGCGGGCACGTGGCCGGCCTTCTGGATGCTCGACGCGGAGAGCGCCGCGCGGCCCAGCGGCACCTCCACGGAGGTGGACACGGTCGAGCTGTACGGGCACGACACCCTCGGCAGCTGCCACACGGTGCACGACTGGGGAAGCGAAGAGGCCGGGGAGCCGGGGACCGGCGCCCCGTCCTGCACCAGTCCGAACGGCTTCACCGACTGGGCGATTGCCTGGCACACCTACGCAGCACGCATCACCCCAGACGGCGCGACCTTCACCATCGACGGCCAGGTCGTGGCCTCCGCGGACTCGCTGACCCGTACCACCGAGCCGTTCTTCTTCCTCCTGGACCTGGCCCTCGGCGGTGGGTGGCCGGTCGACCTCGCCCCGACCGGCGGCGTGTCGGACACCTACGTCGACTGGGTGCGGGTCTGGACCTGATCCCGTCACCCCACACCACGGGGTGATGCTCTGTTAGCGTCTCCGAAGAATGCTGGGCACTGTGACCGTGTACGGGGCGCGGATCCCCACAGAGCCCCCTCTCCCGCAGGACGTGGTGGCGTGACGCTGCAGGACTACCTGCGGGTCCTGCGACGCGGCTGGTGGGTGATCGCGGCCCTCACCGTGCTTGGTGCGCTGGCCGGTCTGGCGTTCACGCTCGTGACGACTCCCCTCTACACGGCTCAGGCGACGATCTACGTCTCCGTGAGTGGTGACGAGAGCCCGACGGACCTCTCGACCGGGCAGTCGTTCGCCACCCAGCGCGCGATCACGTACGCGGACCTCGCCGAGACCAGGACGGTCCTCGAGCGCGCCGCGGCTGGGCTCGGGGACGGAACCGATGTTGACGACCTCCGTGCTTCGGTGAGCGCCACTCCTCGGGAGGGGACCTCGCTCATCGACATCGGGGCCTCGGGAAGCGACCCACAGCTCGTCGTCGCCCGTGCCGATGCCGTCGCCAACGCGTTGACCACGGAAGCCCCGCTCCTCGATGCACTCGGTCCGAACTCGCCGGTCCGACTGGCCGTCGTGCAGTCCGCCGAGACGCCGTCGACTCCGGATGCACCGCGCCCACGCAACAACCTGCTCATCGGCATCGCCGTCGGGTTGGTCCTGGGGATCGCCGCGGTTGTGGTGGCCGATGCGCTCTCGACGCGTATTCGCTCGACGAGCGACCTGCCGCCCGCTTCTGGGCTGGTGACCCTCACGTCCATGCCTGCCCCGAAGAAGCGGTCCCGGCACGTGGCTCGGACCGACGCGCGACTGGAGTCCTTCCGCCAGCTGCGCGCCAACCTGCTCTTTGGCTCCGATGTGCGCGAGACAATCGCGGTGGCCGGGGTGACCAGTGCCTCTGATGCTCAGGGGGTCGCTCGTCAACTCGCCATGGCGTTCGCCGAGATCGGGTCGAACGTGGTGGTCGTCGACGTCGACCTGCGCGCTGACGACGGGCGACGCGACCGATCCGAGCGTCGCGTCGATGCGGGACCGCCGGCCCCCGGTGTGGCGGACGTCCTGGGCGGTTCGGCCAAGGTCGACGACGTGGTGACCCTGGTCCCGGGGGAGAAGGTGTTCGAGGTTCCGGCCGGACGGGTGGACGCCTCCTCCGCGCAGCGCATGAGCACTCCCGCGATGCGGAAGCTGCTCGACGCACTGAAGGAGCCGTTCGACTACGTCGTGCTGGCCTGCCCGCCGCTGATCGAGCGGTCGGAGTCGGCGGTGGCGGCCAAGCTGGCCGGGAATGCACTTGTCGTGGTCGAGTCCGGGGTCACGAAGCAGGCGGACTTCACGCTCGCCCTCGAGTTGCTGGCCGGTGTCCAGGTGACCTCGGTGAGCGTGGCGATCGACCACGTACGCGACCAGGACCTGGGCGGCGGTCGGTTCGGCCGGCCCGAGGCCTCGGGTGCGGCTGTCCCCGCCTGACCCGGAGGGCAGGCCGACCGGCGTACGCCGGCTGCTCCGCCGGTGGGTGCCCGCACCCACCAACCCACGCATGCGCACAGGACCGAGCGGGCGGTACTACCGCTCCCTGAAGGTCGTCAGCGTCGATCTCGACTCGGGGCAGGTCCTGCCCCACCTGCAGTCCACTCCCTATCTCTCCCCGCCGGAGGGCGTACATGCCCTCGTCTGGAGCGGTGGGCTTCCCGTCGCAGAGCTCACCGTCCCGGGTGATCCTGAAGCGGTCCTCGCGAGGCTGCCGGAGCTCGCTGCCTTGGAGGGGAGCCGGCTCCAGACGACTTCTGCAGTTGACCGTTCGACCGCTGTCTTCGACGGACCGGACGTCACGGTGGCCGTGTGCACGCGGGACCGCCCCGAGGACCTGAGGCGCTGCCTCACCGCGATCGCTGCGCTGATCACACCCGTCGCGGAGGTGCTCGTCGTCGATAACGCCTCCAGGGGGCAAGCCACTCGGCAGGTCGCTGAGGAGTTCCCGTTCGTGCGTTACGTGCGGGAGCCGCGTGCTGGCCTCGACTGGGCTCGTAACCGGGCGCTGCTGGAGGCCCGTACGACCATCGTCGCCTTCACCGACGACGACGCAGTGGTGCACCCGAGGTGGGTGGAGGGACTCCTCCGCGCCTTCGCCAAGGTCCCCGATGCAGTGGTCGTCACCGGCCTGGTGTTCCCGCTGGAACTGGCCACGCCGGCACAGGTGTTGTTCGAGGCCCGCGGTTTCGGGCGCGGCTACCGGCGCCGTGTCTTCCGAGCGATCCCGGGGGAGCCGCCCGGTCGGCAGGCCAGGCTTTTGGGGGACGCGGGGACCGGCGCGGACATGGCGGTGTTGCGCGACCCGGTTCTGGCCCTCGGTGGCTTCGATCCCGCCCTGGGCGTCGGGACCCCGACAGCGGGGGGAGACGACATGGAGATGTTCTTCCGCGTCGTGGCCACGGGACATGGTCTCGTCTATGAGCCGTCCGCCGTCGTGCTCCACCGGCACCGGACGACGATGGAGGGACTGGCCCGGCAGCGGGCCGGCGACGGGGCCGGCATCTACAGCTTCTGGCTGGGAGCCGGGCGCCGATACGGCCGCCGTCATCGAATCGCACTACAGCGGCAAGCGTTGCGTTGGGGCTTGGAGCACCACGGGCGCAACCTCGTGCGCAGCTACCTCTACCCGGACCTGTGGCCGCCGGCTCTCTCACGGGCGGAGGCTCGTGGAGCCGGCCGCGCAGTGACCGGTGGCCTCTATCGGCGAGCGCGTGCTCAGTCCGAGAAGCAGGCGGTGGCCCATCCGGAGGCGCCGACGACTCCGCCGATCGTGTACCCCCACCGCTGACCTGGCGTCGCTCAGGTGGCCACCAGGACCGGTTCATCGGGATGTGCCTGTGCTTCTCGTCCGGCTTGGTCCACGGCCTTCCCGTAGTAGCCGCACGCGACTGCCGCCAACCAGCCGCGTGCCGTGGCCACGGTGAGGGACATGGGTCGTGAGCCGGGGTGGATCAGGCTCCCTGCCAAGGTCAGGGTCGTGTTCTTGACGAACCACTGCACCGCGATCCTCGTCCACTGCCGATGGTGTGCCGAACCGAGCTTGCGTCCTGCGCCGAGCAGCAGGCTGGCACTACCCGTACCGTCTCCACGTCGCTGTGTCTTGAGCTCGGACATGGTCCGGCGATGTCGATGGCGCACCACAGCAGCGGGTTCGTAGACGATGCGGTCCCCGGCGGTCACCAGTCGGCACAGCGCCTCGAGGTCGTCTCCGCCTGCAGTCGGGGTGCCGGCACCGAGGGCGGGGTCGAACCCGCCGACGGCGACGATCCGTTCCCGTCGGAACGCCATGTTGGCCCCCGTGCCCATGGCGCCGATGTGGTAGACGGCCCTCGCGGCTGCTCGCGGTTCGGTCGAATCCGCCTGTAGGCGCCGCTGACGATAGCCGCGGCCGAACCCCCCCGCCGCCTCGAACTGGACCTGTGCCGGGGTCGACAGCTCGAGGGGAGACACGAGGCCGGTGACGGCCCCGGCATCCGGATGCGCGTGAAAGGCCATGAGTAATGCCTCTGCCCACCGCTCGTCGACGATGCCGTCATCGTCGACGAAGGCGACCAGAGGGCTGGCCGCCTCGAGGAGCGCCCTGTTACGAGCCCACCCGATCCCCTGCCGCGGCTCTCGGACGTACCGGATCCCGGGATGGCGTTCGACGACGTCCCGCGTCAGGTCCGTCGTCGAGGCGTTGTCGATGACGACGACCTCGGCGGGGAGGATGGTCATCCGTTCCAGCGCGGTCAGGCACCGGTGGAGATCATCCGGCCGATCACGTGTGCAGACGGCGACCGTCAGGGGGCCTCCGTCAGCCGCTGCACGCCGCCAACCGTCCTCTGCTGTACACGGGGAGCGTTCGTGGAGCGGGCGCGGGGCAGGAACGACGTCGTGCTGTGCGAGGTGGTTTGCGATGGCCACCGTGGCCGACTCGCGAGCCAGATCGGGGAGGTCCAGCAGGAGGCGATGCGGGGCGCCGGCCAAGGTCAGTTCCGCCATGGGGACGCCGTGGAGCCAGACGAGGGCGTGGACGCCCTCGGGTGGTGCTGCGTGAGGAGTGAGGGGCGGGCGAGGGATGGCCGTGCCGGTGTCGAGGTCCACGTCGGCGACGACGAGGCACCGATGCAGCTGCGACGACCCGGGGCGGCGCATGCGCCGCCCGAGCCGTCGCACCCTTCTCAACATCGTTGTCCCCCGTCGGGCGGTCGGTCCCGGCACCTGCCACATCGGGCGGGCTGGCATCGATCATGCCCTTGATCAGGTGACGAGTCGTCTTCGACGCTGACGTGCCCACCCCTTCGGGGTGCCCCAGGCTCTGGCCACCGGCATTCTGACGCCCCGACCGCGGTTCCGGCTTAGGCTGCGCAGCGGGGCAGGACGCCTCGGGCCGGACCCGCGCGGTCACCCACAGCCACTGAACGGGTAGGGAGCGGATGCCAGACCGGCGACTGACCCGGGCGGGGGAAGCGTGCAGCGGCTGAGCGTGGTCGTCACCAACTACAACTATGCGGACTATGTCGGGAGGGCAGTCGACAGCGCCCTCGCCCTGCGTTGGGACGACTTAGAGGTCATCGTGGTGGACGACGGCTCCACCGACGCGTCAGTCGAAGTACTACAGCGGTACGCAGATCAGGTGACCTTGCTCATCGGCCCCAATGGCGGTCAACGGGTGGCCGCCAACCGGGGGTTCGCCGCCTCGACCGGTGACGTCATCGTGTTCCTCGACGCAGACGACGTCCTGCAGCCCGAGCTTCCCGAACGACTCGCCGAGGTCTGGGCCCCGTCAGTCAGCAAGGCGCAGTTCCGGATGCAGCGCATCGATTCCGAGGGGCTCGCCTTCGGGCGTCCCTTCCCCGAGTGGGCACGGCTTCCGAGCCCAGCGGACATCCGCCGTTGGGCGGGGTTGACCTCCGCCTATCCCACTCCGCCCGGGTCGGGCAACGCCTATGCACGGTGGTTCCTCGAACGGATATTCCCGCTCGAGGCGAGCATCGGCGCCTTCGCGGACTCGGGATGTCTCGCCGCAGCTCCCTTCCACGGGGACGTCATCACCGTCCCCGACGTCCTGGTGGGATATCGCCAGCACGGGGCGAACGACAGCAATCTGCTCGCTGAGGACTCCCGTTTCGCCAGAGAGGTGGAACGCGCACGAGCGCGCTGGCGGTTCGCCCAGCGATCACGGGGGATCCCTGACGCGGAGATTGATGAACGGCCGTTGTACCGGAGCCGTGAGCTGCTGCAGTTCCGCGTGGCGGCTCTTCGCCTGACCCCCGCTACGCGGCCACTGCCGAACGACAGTCCCCTCCGGGCGCTGGCCGACACCTTGCGGTCTCCGCTGCAACCGGGACCGGAGCGTCTGCCGCGTCGCATCGCCGTGGCGGTGTGGTGTCTTGCCGTCATCGTGGCGCCGAAGCACCTCGTCCGCCGGCTCCTCGAGTTGCGCTGGCGACGTACGTGAGGAGCCGGGAGGAGACAGGATGACGAGTCTCACCATCGTCACGGTCGCCGTGGTCGTGTACGGCGTCGTCAACCGGCGCGGGTACGGACGTGCGCTGGCTCTCGGTGGTGCGACTCCGGTGGGCGCCGCTGTCGTCGTCGGGGCCGTCGCGGTCCCGACCTTCTACGCAGTCGCGATCGGTGCACTGGTCGGGGTGGGCCTGCGCTTACTGCAGAGCGTCGGACGAGGTGGCGGTGGTCGGATGCCGGTACCGGGCAGCCGGTCCCTCGTCCTCCTCCTGGTCGTCGGCGTGTTGACGACGCTGGTCGCACCGCTGGTGTTCAGCGGACTGGAGGTGGAGGGTCCGTCCGGCCTCGACGAGTACCTGGCCGCAGGAGTGGTGACCAAGTCGAACATCGCTCAGATCGTGTACTTGGTGCTGAGTGTCGGCGTCGTTGCCTACCTGGCGCGGTCCCGCTGGACCGGGCCGCAGATCGTGGGGACAGCCACCTGCCTGGCCACACTGCTCTCGTTCTGGAGTTATCTGCACACGTCAGTCGGTCTGCCCTTTCCCGAGGGGTTCTTCGACAATTCACCGGGCTTCGCGTTCATCCAGACCTTGCCCGGCGGTGAGCTCCGGGTACGGGGGATCTTCTCCGAGCCTGCAGGGCTGGCCACCTCCTGTCTCGTGACGATCGCTTACTGCTCCTCCCGCGTGCGGCGGGTGGCGGGGCTGCACCGCCTCAGGCTGCTCGTCGTGGCAACCATCGCGGTTTTCCTGGGGGCGGTCTCCACGTCCACGACGTTTCTCGTGGCCGGGATCGCGCTGGTAGCAGTGGCTGCGGTCGTCGCCACGGCTACCTTCGTGCTCCGTGCCAGCCGGCTCAGCCGGGTGTCCGTCGGGGTCCTGTGTGCTTGCGCATTGGCGGGCGTCTGGGTGCTCCCTGCGCTCGCCAACAACGTCGGCCAGCAACTCGCGGACAAGGTCGCGTCCTCGTCGTACACGGATCGTTCGAATGCGGACGGCGAGTCGTATCGCGTCCTGCTCGACACGTGGGGGCTGGGCGCAGGACTCGGCGCCAACCGGGGCTCGTCCTTCATAGCCACGTTGCTGAGCACCGTGGGCGTCGCCGGCACCCTCCTGTTCGTCTCTGCCGTGGTCGCACTCGTGCGGCGCAGCTGGCCAGACCGTGGAGTCCGCCCGGCTGCGTGGGCCCTGATCGCGCTCCTCGTCTGCAAGGCGGTCTCCGGGCCGGACCTGGCCGACAGCAGCGGTGTCCTCTGGCTCTCCCTGGGAGTGCTCGCCCATGCCGCCTTGCGGCTCGAGGCGACGCGTACGCGAGCGTCCGTGACCACGTCCGAGGTCGCTGCCTCCCACGCCGGACTGTCGGGGCCTGCTCGGCAGATCCTCCCCAGCGGTTAGGTTTCCGTCGTGAGCACAGCGGGGGGCCGGGTGAAGGTCGCCTACTTCGTCCCACCGTCACGCCACTTCGCCGGCGTCGAGCGGGTCGTCCACGAGATCGCCACAGGACTGGCCGAGCGGTTCGCCGACACGTTCGACGTCCACGTGGTCTTCGCAAGCCGCTACGACGAGGACCTGCTGCGTGAGACGACCTACACCAAGCACGTCCTCGGTGTGCAGCGGCTGCGGCGCCTGGCCGCCGCCATACGGTCCTGCGTCGCCGCCAACGACTTCGACGTCCTCGTGTGCCCCCAGGTCGAGCCCACCGTCCTCACCTGGCTCGCAACTCGGGGACTGCGACTGCCCGTCTTCCTGACCCACCTGCACGGGAACCCGCGGATCGAGGAGCAGCGCGGTTCGCGCGCCACCCGCCTCGCGTTCGCACTGTTCCGGCGGCTCGTTGCGCGGCGCATCGCTGGGGTGCTGGTGGTGTCCCCCTCCCTGGAGCGGTACACCGCCGAGTCGCTGACCCCGGGGCTCCCCGTGACCTACGTGCCCAACCCGGTCCGGGACTTCGACGCGCCTGAGCGGACAGAGAGCGCTGATGGTGTCTTTCGTTTCGTGAGCGTGGCCCGTCTCTCCTACCAGAAGGGACAAGACGTCCTGCTCCGCGCCATCGCTCTTGCACGGCCTCGGATGCCGGCTTTCCACGTGACACTGGTCGGTGCAGGACCTGACGAGGCCATGCTGAAGATCCGGGCGCACGAGCTCGGGGTGCATGACGTCGTCACCTTCGCCGGGTACACCACGGACCCGGTGCGCTACCTCGCCGACGCGGACTGCTTCGTGCTCGCGTCACGCTGGGAGGGCTTCGGCGTCGCCCTGGTCGAGGCCCTCCGTGTCGGCCTGCCATTGCTCTCCACGGACTGCGAGTTCGGGCCCGCCGACGTCATCACCGATCCGACGCTGGGACACCTCGTCGCCCCGGAGGACCCTCAGGCTCTGGCGGACGGTCTCGTGGTCGCTGCCTGCCGCCAGGACCAGCCCGGCGATGTGGCGCGCCGTCGGGCCGTGGCCGACCGCTACTCCCGATTGGCCGTGGTCGCTGAGCACGCAACCGCACTGCAGCGCTTCTGGGGCGGGGCATCCTCCAGGCGCCAAGACGTCCGCTAGAGTGCCGAACGGTAGACGCGCTCGTAGTCGGCCGCCATCCGGCGGACCGTGAACCGATCAACGCCATCGGCCGCCCGTGTCTGCCACAGCGCGAGTTGCTCCTTGTCCGTCATGAGCTCCTGCAAGACGGCAGCCATGCTCCGGGGATCGGAGGAGGGCACCAACTGACCCGCACGTCCATGATCGAGTACCTCAGGAACGCCGCCGACCGCCGTGGCGACCACTGCGCATCCCGCCGCACGGGCCTCCGCCACGCTGAGGCCGAATGGCTCGTCGACTGACGCGGACACGAAGATCGCCGCCTGCTCGAGCAGCAGCCAGGGGGTGAGCGTCGATCCCACGAAGTGCACGGAGCTCTGGAGGCCACGTGATCTCACGAGCGTCTCGAGCCGGTCTCGGTCCGGCCCCCAGCCGACGATGTTGAGATGCCAGTCGGGCGCAAATGGCAGGGCATCGGCGAACGCGAGGATTGCGTCTCCTACCGCTTTGCGAGGATGCAGGCCCGAGAGGGTCATCACACAGGGCTGCGCGACCGCGGATACGGCGTCCTCGTCGGTGAGGGCCTCGCGAGGGGAAGCGACCGATCCATTGAGCACACAGGTCACCTTGCGGGGCGGAAAGCCGAGTTCGATCAACTTCGTCTGTTCCGCCTCGCTGACCGCGACGACGATCTTCCCGAGCCGCATGAGCTTCGAGTGTGCGTCGAATGAGTTATGCACCGTCGTAACGAGGACAGCTCGCGTCAGCTTGGCGACGGGGAAGGCCAGCACGGCGGAGGACATCATGTGCGCGTGGATGACCTCCGGGCGCGTACGGCGGGCGAGGTGCAGCAGCGCCCATCCACTCCGGACCGCCGCCGGGCCGCTCGTGGCCTCCGGTACGTCCACAACCCGCACGCCGTGTTTGCGGAGCAGGTCGTCATATGAGCCCCGCGCGCTGGCGAAGGTCACGTCATGCCCAGCGTCGGCCTGGGCGCACGCGAGGTCGACGGCGACGTGGACGTGCCCATTGCCCCGGACGGCGTGCTTGAGGACGTGCATGATCCTCACGGTCGTTCGAACCCCCGTCGGTCCTCGAAGATGGGCGTCATGTCCCGGATGGACGTCGCAGTGCGGCCTCGGCCTCGAGCGTCGAGGCCCGCGCCGTCGGCTGGTACTGGAAGGCCCCCTGCCGCCCGAGGGATTCGAGGCCGAAGGCGCGCAACGCACGGACGCCTTCCCGGGCACGCTCGCCACTGCCATGGGTGTAGATGGGGTAGGCGTTCTCCAGCACGTTCCCGCCCTCGAGCCTGAGGTCGCCCGTCACCAGGCCGTTGGCTCGCGTATGGTCGAGAAAGTCCCGTTCGGCACGCTCGACCGAGCCGTCCACCCGCTCGCCGATGACCTCTGCGGTGAAGAACTCACGGCCGTCTGCCGTGCCGTAGAAGTCCGAGTAGACGGTCACCCGCTTCCAGGCGCCCTCGCGGGAGAAGTTGTAGAGGATCGACGGCCCGAAGCCGCGGTCCCCCTGGAAGCTGAAGAAGAGGCTGACGAGGGTCACGGTCGGCAGAGTCGCTCGGCCAGGTGTCCGCAAGCCGCAGAGAGCCAGAGCCCGCTCCACGGGGATCGTCGACACCAGCCGCCGGGTGCGCAGGACGCCGTCCTCCGTCTCGACCTCGAACACGTCCCCGACCCGGCGGACCGCCCGCAGGGCGACGCCGAGCCGAAAGCTCACGCCACGGTCCTCGAGACCCCGGACCGCCGGCTCATAGAGGTACCCGTACCCCTGACGTGGGCGGGCCAGCTGCCGGTTGTGGCTCGGCGGTTCCGGTGAGCCCGTGCGCGACCGCACCACCCGACGGACGAGGTTGACCGGACTGGCCTGCTCGGCCAACCAGGCCAGCCTGTTGTGGGCAAACTCGAGGTCGATCTCCTCCGGCGGGAGGCCGCACAGGCGCTCCATGTAGTAGCCCAATCCGGAGCGCTCGACGAACCGGGCACCGAGGAGGTGCTCGGTGAAGTCCCGGACGTTCCGCTGGCGGCGCTTGCCGAGCCGGCCGGCCACGGCCGACGCCCCCATCCGCAGGCACTCGACGGGTCCAGCCGCGAGGACGTCGTCACTGATGGAGAAGGGATAGTGCGTCACCAGCCCCTGGGGGTTCAGCCGGGCCCAGCTCGGCTCGATGGGGACGTAGCGCGGGAGGATCTCCGGGAAGTGGGCGAGCAGCGGAGAATCGTCCTGGAAGATCAGGCTCCCGATGTCGAAGGTGTAGTCGCCGATCGAGCGGTCAATGTGGTTGCCGCCGACGTGGTCGTACTCGTCGAGGACCACGACGTCCTCCGCTCCCTGGCTGAGGAGCACGGAGGCGGACACCAGACCGCTGATCCCGGCGCCGAGCACCGCTGCATCGAAGGTCGGCGAGCTGACCTCGCTGGAAGTAGTCATAACACCGATCCCATCGCCGTCGGCCGGTACGTACGCGGTGGGTTGAGCGCTGTCGAGCACTGGGTGCTGCGCAGGTCGGCAGGGGTGCCGGGGAGGCAGGGGATGGTCACCTGGACCACCGCCTAAACCACTGCCGGGGTAGGTATCCCCGAAGAGCTGCCGCTGGCAGGTACACGAGGAGGAACACCGTCGTCCCGACTGCGACTGCAACCGCCGCCTCGAGTCGATCGTCTTGCGTCAACCACAGGGTCGAGAGGAGCGCAGCGCCGGCGGCCAGTACGCCGAGGAGACAAGGGCCGGCGACAAGCCGGTAGTAGTGCTGCTGGGTGGAACCCACGGCCGGCTGGACGAGGGCGGTGTTGTACACAGAACCGATCACCAGCGCAGCACCGGTGCCGAGTACGAGTCCGATCGGACCCACGGTGAGGAGGAGCGCGACACCGAAGACGACACTCAGCACTGCGGTGAGGCCAGCAGAACGTGCGCTCAGTCCCGGTCGGCCGATCGCCTCGGCAACCACCTGCTGGATGCCGGTCAGCATGTTGGCAGCGAAGCCGACACAGAGGGCGGCCATCGTGGCGAGCGTCAGGTCTGCGTGGTCGCCAAGCCACAAGTTCAAGAAGGGCAGGGCCAGTGCAGCGCCGAGGAGCGGCGGCACGATGGCCAGCGCAGCCACACGCGTGGTCAGCCTGTCGGCCTCCGCCTTCGTTCCCCTGATCCCCCGCTCTGAGAAAGACCGGGTAAGTGGGGCCGTGAGCGCACCGGTGAACAAGGCGCCGAGTGTCCGGAACCCTAGGGCCAGACGACTGCCCAACTCATAGGCACCAGCCGCAGCAGTCCCGCTGACGGCTCCCAACAGGACCTTGCTCGCCTGGAAGACGATCAACTCGGCCAGCAGCAGGCTCTGTCCCTTGACGCCGAAGGAGGCCAACTCCCTGAGGGTCCGGCGGCTGGGGCGAGTGACTCGGAGACGGGCCACGCGGACGTGCACGGTCAGCGCAATGGCCACCAGTGTGACGGTGTTCCACACCGCGGCCGACCACGCGTAGACGACGACGTCCTCGGTGAGGACAGCCGCCGTGGTGCTGATGCACGTACCCAGCACGCCGCAGACGGTGATGACGGTGTTGGGCAGGGCTTGGATCTCACGGCCGAAGGCGGCTCCGGTCAGTACGGTGCACAACTGGCCGGTCACCAGGATCAGCAGGCTGGCGCTGATGACGGCTCGCACGGTGCCGACGTCGCGGAATTCGACGAGCTCAGCGAGAGGCGCCGCGGCGAGCAGACCGATGAGGGTCAGCGGGACGGCCATCCCCAGGACCAGGGTCCCGGCCGTCGAGACCACCTTGTCGGCCGCCCTCTGGTCTCCTTGTGCGAGGTGCAGGGCGGTGAACCGGGTGACGGATCTCGAGACTCCCAGGTCCAGCAAGGACCCGTACTGGGCGAAAGCGCCGGTGAGGGCCCACAGGCCGAACTGAACCAGCCCCAGGCTCGACGCGGTGATGGGAGTCGCCAGGAGATTGAGCCCGTATCCAGCGATGAGAGGAAGAGCCCGCGACGCGGTCGCCACACGCAGGGAATCGCCGCGCTTGGCGGTCCCCTCCTGCGGCCGGGTCTCACCCATGCCTGTCATTGCCCGTGGCCAGGACCGCCCCCGTGGTCTGCGGATCAGCGCTGCGAACGATACCTGTGAGCCACGCGCCCCTCATGCCTCGAAGGGGGTAGTCACGAGCGATCAGCTGATTTCCAGGATCCGTTCGGGGGTGAAGCGGCGACGGAGGACGTCGCGGAAGGCGAGCAGGTTGCCCCGCAGCCGTTCCCGTCGCCAGTCCGCCTCGGGGCCGCGGACGGCACGGACGGCGTTCTTCCCGACCCGGGGAAGCGTCTCGTAGACGGTCAGCCACAGCGGGAAGCTGCCCTTGTGGTGCAGGTACGCGGGGTTCATCACCTGGGAGTAGCCGAGCCGCCCGTGCGCCGTCCGGCCGCCGGACTTCACGCCGCGGTGCACGATCACGCAGTCGTGCACGCGGGCCACGGTGCCGTGGCGCATGCAGCGCCGGGCGAAGTCGTGGTCCTCGAGCCAGGAGTAGAGCGGCAGCCGGGCGTCGAACTGCTCGCCGGCGACGGCGTCGGGCCGGAAGCCGAAGTTGCAGCCGTAGAGCTCCCGCCTCCGCTCCCACTCGCCGGTCAGCGGCTCGTCCCGGGACGCCTCCAGCGCCGCGTCGGCGGCCTCACGGGTGATGGCGTCCCCCGTGGCGCCGTCCAGCAGCACCCGCCCGGTTAAGGCGACGACCTCGGGGTGGGCGTCGAAGAAGGCGACGCCCTGTTCGAGGAAGTCCTCGCGCACCACGGCGTCGTCGTCGAAGCAGAAGACGTGCGTGGCGTCGGGGACGGCCGCCAGGCCGGCGTTGCGCTGGGCAGCGAGCCCCCGGTCGTGCACGACGAGGGTGCCGGCGGGCAGCGGCTGCGGCGGGAGGCTGGCCTGGTCGGGCACGGACACGACCAGGGTGAAGTCCTCCACGGTCTGGCGCTGCAGGTCGGCGACGACCTCGCCCAGGAGCTCCGGGCGCCCGGCGGATGCCAGCACCACGGCGACCCGCCGATCAGAGCTTGTCGGCCCGGGCACTCGTCCTCCGTCGTGTTGGTCAGGCGAGGGAACCCCTGACTGGGGCCCCGGAAGGGTAACCGCAGGTGAGCGACCCCCGCCGTCGACCGTCATCATGTGCGGGTGCCGGACACCCCAGGAGACAGCCGCCCGCGCGTGACCCTCGTGCACGAGCGGTTCACCGAGTACGCCGGCTCGGAGATGGTCGTCGAGCAGCTGGCCCACGAGTGGCCGGCCGCGCCGATCCTCGCCCCGATCGCCCGTCCCGGGGTCCTGTCGGCGGACATCGCGCCGCGGGTCCGCAGCACCCGCCTCAGCCGGCTGCTCCGCGGCACCACCTACGCCCACCTGCTGCCTGCGCTCCCCGTCGCGATGGGCCGGCTCCCGGTCCCGCCGTCCGACGTCGTCATCGCCTCCCACCACGCTTTCGCCACCCAGGTCGTCCGGGCCACGACGGCGCCGGTGGTCGCCTACGTGCACAGCCCCGCCCGGTGGGTGTGGGACCCGGCCATGCGGGCCAACGAGGCCGGTGGCCGGGTGGGCGCCGCAGGCTTGGCCGCCTTCTCCGCCGCCTACCGCCCGGTCGACCTGCGCGCGGCCGCCCGCGTGCACACGCTGGTCGCCAACTCGCGTGCGGTCTCCGACCGGATCCGCGACTGGTGGGGCCGCGACTCGGTCGTCGTGCACCCGCCAGTGGACACCGAGTACTACCGCCCCGACCCGGACGTCCCGCGCGAGGACTTCTTCCTCCTCGCCGGGCGGCTGGTCCCGTACAAGCGGCCCGACCTCGCCGTCCGTGCGGCTCGTGAGGCCGGTGTCCGGCTGGTCGTCGCCGGCGACGGCCGTGCGCGGGCAGAGGTCGAGGCACTGGCCGGCCCGGACACGACCTTCGTCGGCCGCGTCGACGACGACGGGCTGCGCGACCTGTTCCGCCGCTGCCGCGCCCTGCTGATGCCCGGCGTCGAGGACTTCGGGATCGTCCCGGTCGAGGCGCAGGCCTGCGGCGCGCCCGTGCTGGCCATCGACGCCGGAGGAGCGCGGGACTCCGTCGTCCCGGGGCGCACCGGCGAGCTGGTGCCGGTCGCCTCCGTCGAGGACGAGGTCGACGTCTGGGCGCGTGCCCTGGCGTCCTTCGACGGCGCCGCCTACGACCCCGTCGGCATCCGCCGGCACGCCGAGTCGTTCTCCCGGGCGCACTTCCGCCGGGCCATGGCCGACGTCGTGGAGAAGGTCCTCAGCTCCCGCTGACCCGGCCGCCCAGCACTGCGGCCACGGTCTCCTCCGCCACGTCGTCCCAGGTGCGCCGCGGGCGCGCCGGCGCCTGCGGCCGCGGGCGGTCCAGGTGGCGCAGCGCCGCCCCGGCCCACCCGTGCACGTCCTCGGCGGGCAGGTGCTCGGCGTCGTCCCCGCTCACCTCGACCAGGGCGGGGTCGAGCGAGGTCACCAGCGGCGCACCCAGGTCCAGCGCCTCGACGGCGGGCAGGCCGAAACCCTCGGCCAGGCTCGGGGCCAGGACCACCGCACAGTGCTCGTAGCACCAGCGCAAGGTGCCGTCGTCCACGCCGGTCAGCTGGACGACCGAGCCCTCCGCCACCAGCCGCGCGTGGTCGGGTCCGTAGGCCTCGGTGCCCCAGGCCGGCGGGCCGACCAGCGCGAGGACGGCGTCGGGGCGCTTGCGCACCACCTCGGCCCAGGCCGAGACGACGACGGCGACGTTCTTGCGCTTGGAGGCGTCGCCGACGACCAGCGCGAACGGCCGCCCCGCCAGCGCCTCGACGGGGGCCGGCGTGCTGGCCAACAGTTGGGGGCTGGTCGTCAGCGGAGCAACCGCCACATGGGGCCTGAGCCGGGGATCCCACCGCAGCAGCCGGTCCCGGGTGGCTGCGCTGACGCAGACCAGCGTGTCGGCCTGTCGCAACGACGCCGCGTAGGGGCGGCCGAGCAGCGTCCGCTTGGGCAGCGGGAAGTCGTCGGGACGGTCGAACAGCAGCAGGTCGTGGACGGTGAGCGCCGTCCGTGCCCGCGCGCCGCTGGGGAGGAGGTGCTTGGCGCCCTGGACCACGTCAAAGCGGGATCCCAACCGCCGTCCCAGCGCATAGCGCTCCCACACCGGCAGCAGGAGGTCGGGCACCGCCGGGTGTGTCAGGACCCGGTCGGGCCCACCCGCGAGCTCGGCCAGCGGTCCGGCCGCGGCGGATGAACCGAGCAGGTGGAGCTCGACGTCGTCGCGGCGGGCGAGGGCGCGCGCCAGCTCGACCGTGTAGCGGACGATGCCGCCGCCGCGCAGGGTCGGCGGGACGTGGCCGGCCATCAGCAGCCACCGGGTGGGGCCGGTCATCGGCCGCGCTCGCTCACGGCCCCAGCCTCACACACCGCGGCGGCGAGCTGCCTACTGCCGGTCTACGCCTGAGCGCGGCCGGTGAGGCGCTGCGCGATGGCCCGTGCGCGCCCCTGGTCACGGCGGTAGCGCATGCGGACGAGGCCGTGCGCCATCCCGACGGGGGTGACGAGCGTGGCGAGGCACCAGAGCAGCACCTGCACGCGCTGGAGGGGCGGTTCGGGGCCCGGGTGGACGGGGGAGCGCACGGCGTCCCAGAGGAGGCGGCGTCGCGTCTCCCCGGGCAGCGGGCGGTCCTGCGGGCGGAGCCGCGCCGAGGCGACCCGCAGCTCGAGCAGCTGGCGGCTGCGGCGCAGCGGGGCGCACGCGGGGTCGGCGGGCACGCCGCGGACCCGGCACGAGTACTCGTACCGCTGGCGGGCCCGCTCGACCGCACGGGGGAACTTCCCGGGGTCCCGCAGCAGGTCGCTGGTGTTCGCGCCGTGGACCCGGTACCCGACGAGAGGCTCGGCCACGGTGACGACGTCGCCCAGGAACGGGGCGGCGGCGAGCAGTGCCGAGTCCGTGGCCGGGCCGCAGCTGTCGTCCAGGGGGAACAGCCGGTCGAGGTAGGCCCGCGCGTAGGCGTTTCCCGATCCTGGCGGTGTGGGGTACGCGGTGGTCTGCTCGGCCCACCGACGGATCTCGCCAGGGGAGGGCTCGGCGGGGAAGCGGGGGAACACCGTGCCGAGGGAGGCGCCGTCCTCGCCGATGCGCAGCATCGAGAACTGCACCTTGCTGATGCCGGGACGCCAGACCCGGGCCAGTGCCCGGCCGATGCCGGGGAAGAGCACGTCGTCGGAGTCGAGGTGGATGACGACGTCGCCGGTGACGTGCTCGTAGCCGCGGTTGCGGGCCACGCGCTGCGTCGCGTTCTCCTGGTAGATCGCGGTGACCCGGTCCTCGTAGCGGGCGATCACCTCGCGGGAGTCGTCGGTGGAGCCGTCGTCGACGACGATCACCTCGACGTCGTCCCAGTCGAGGGCCAGCGCGCTCTCGATCGCCTGGCCGACGAACCGGCCGTAGTCGTGGTTGGCGATGACGACGCTGATGCGCTCGAAGCCCGGTCCGCCCACGTCGGACCACCTCCCGCTGCTCGGCGCGACGCCGGTCGCGGTCGGCGGCTGCACCGGGTGTCGCCCCCCGCGGCCGTGAGGAGAGGTTAGTCGACGGGGCCGTTCCGGCTCGGCGCCCACCGACCCACTCGGTGATGTCTCCGTCACCCTGCCCCGTCGACCGGCCCGCCATCGCGGGAATCACGGCGATCACGCGTTCAACCAGTTGCGTGTCACACAATTGAGGTCCTGCGGCTTCCCTCGGGGAGACGATGCCGTTACGGTTCTCCTGCCGGTCGAACGACGACGTTCCTGGCATCCACGGGGGGATCCACCGCGCCGGGCGCTCCTGCGCCGGCGTGACACGGGGGTTGGTGCCTTGACTCTGCTCGGTGTCGGTGACGGACCGCTTCGTCACGAACTGCAGCCGGTCGGTCGCCGGTGGTTGTGGCTCGCTCCCCGACTGCGTGGCGAGGGGACCGCCGCGCGGCGCGCGTGGCGCCAGTCCTACGTCCGCCGCCTCGTCCTCCTCGACGCCGTCGCCGCCCTGCTGGCCGGCGTCGTCGGGTCGCTGGTGCCCGAGGACGGCCCGCTCATGGGGCCGGTGGCCAGCACCTCGCTCGTCGTCGCCCTGCCACTGGTGTGGCTCGGCGCCATGCTCGTGGCCCGCACCTACGAGCAGCGGTTCCTCTGGGTCGGCCCCGAGGAGTTCCGACGGGTCTTCTCCGCCGCCGCACTCCTGCTGGCCACGGTCGGCACCGTCTCCTGGGCGTTCAAGCTCGAGGTCGCGCGCAGCTTCGTCGTCGTCGCCCTGCCGCTGGCGGCCCTGCTGACCCTCGCCGGCCGGGTGTCCCTCCGCCTCCGGCTGCACGCCCAGCGTGCGCAGGGCCGGCACGTGCAGACGACGGTCCTCGTCGGCCACCGGAACGGCGTCGCGGCACTGAACGCCCAGATGGAGCGCGAGGCCCGGCACGGCTACCGCGTCATCGGCTGCTGCCTGCCGCTGTCGGCCGGCGACCGCGACGTCTTCGACGGCCTGCCGGTGCTCGGCAGCCTCGACGAGGTCGTCGACGTCGTCCGCCGCTACGAGGTGGACACCGTGGCCGTGCTGCCCTCGCCCGAGCTCGACGGCGCGCACCTGCGCAAGCTCGGCTGGGACCTCGAGGACACCGAGGCAGAGCTCCTGCTCGCCCCCGCGGTCACCGAGGTCGCCGGCCCGCGCGTGCACGTGCGCCCGGTCGCCGGCCTCCCGCTCATGCACGTCGAGCGCCCGGAGTTCACCGGCGTCCGCCGCATCGCCAAGGACGTCGTCGACCGCACGGCGGCCGGCATCGGGGTCCTCCTGCTGCTGCCGCTCCTGCTGACCCTGGCGGTCCTGGTCAAGGCCACCAGTCGGGGCCCGGTCTTCTTCCGGCACGAGCGGATCGGCCGCGACGGCCAGCCGTTCCAGGTCCTCAAGTTCCGCAGCATGGTCGTCGACGCGGACAAGGTCGAGCTGGACCTGCACGAGCAGAACGAGGGCAACGCGGTCCAGTTCAAGATGCGCCGCGACCCGCGCGTGACCCGGGTCGGCGCGGTCATGCGCCGCTACTCGCTCGACGAGCTGCCCCAGCTGCTCAACGTCCTCGGCGGCAGCATGAGCCTGGTCGGCCCGCGCCCGCACGTGACCCGCGAGGTCGAGCAGTACGGCTTCGACATGCGCCGCCGGCTGCTCGTGAAGCCCGGGATCACCGGCCTGTGGCAGGTCAGCGGCCGCTCCGATCTCTCCTGGGACGACGCCGTGCGGCTCGACGTCCGGTACGTGGAGAACTGGTCGCTGGCGTTCGACTTCATGATCCTCTGGAAGACGGTGGGTGCCGTCCTCCGTGGTTCCGGCGCGTACTGAGCGTCGCCGACAGCGCTGCGTGACCATTCCGGTCCGCCGGGTGATGTATTCGGAGATCACCATTCGAGGTCAATCGCCGGAATGAGCCCGGAATGGCGAATGGTCGTGGGAGATGCCACGATCCGCTGACCGCGCCGGGCAGTCGGCGCGGCAACGGGGAGGGTCATGGTCGACGCCACGGGGGGCGACGCTGCGTCCGGGACGAGGACGCGACTGCCGGGACGCGGCCGCACGGGGGCCGTCCGGGCGGGGGGAGCCACGAAGGTCGCCCGTGCCCGGACGACCGTGACCGCCGGCCGGGGGACCTGGTGGCTGCGGATGGGAGTCGCGCCCTACCTCGTCCTCGCCGACGTCGTCGCCTTCGCGGTGGCCACCGTGCTCACGCAGCCGGGCTCCCTGGTGGCGCAGGGGCTCGCATTGGTCTTCCTCCTGCTCGTCTTCTGGCGCGCAGGCCTCTACCGTTCCCGGCTCACCCTGTCGCTGCTCGACGACCTGCCGTACGTCCTGGCCGCGGTCGCCGTGGCGTGGGCGTTCAAGGTCGCCATGGCGGAGGTCCTCCCGAACGTCGACACCGCGGGCCGCCAGGTGGTGCACGTGGCCGCGCTGCTCGTGGCGGTCCTCGTCGTGCGCCTGGTCGCCTATCGCGTCGTGCACACCGCCCGGTGCCGCGGGTTCGTCCGGCACCGCACCGTCGTCGTCGGGGCCGGTCCGGTCGGCCTCCGGGTGGCGGTGACGCTGCTCGAACGGCGCAACTACGGCCTCGACCCGATCGGCTTCCTCGACACGGACGTGCCCGAGGACGCGCGGGTCCTGCTCCCCGCGCCACTGCTCGGCGGTTACGACCAGCTCGGTCGGGTCATCCGCGAGGAGGTCGTCCGAGACGTGATCGTCGCCTACGGCGGGGTGGACGAGGACGAGCTCGTCGACATCCTGCGCACCTGCGACCGGCTCGACGTCGACGTCTTCGTCGTCCCCCGGTTGTTCGAGTTGCACGACGTCAACCGCTACACCGACGAGATCTGGGGCATCCCGTTGGTCCGGCGGCGGCGGGCGGTCTACCGCAGCCCCTGGTGGCGGGTGAAGCGGCTGGTGGACGTCGCCGTGTCCCTGCTGACGCTGTTGCTGCTCACCCCGGTGCTGGCCGCCTGCGCGGTCGCCGTCCGGGTCGAAGGTGGGCCCGGGATCATCTTCCGGCAGGAGCGGGTCGGGCTGGACGGCCGTCCGTTCCAGGTCCTCAAGTTCCGCTCGCTCAAGCCGGTGGACGAGACCGAGTCGCAGACGACCTGGAACATCAAGCACGACGACCGGCTGGGGCCCGTGGGCAGGTTCCTCCGCGCGACGTCGCTGGACGAGCTGCCGCAGCTGTGGAACATCGTCCGCGGGGACATGAGCCTGGTCGGCCCGCGCCCCGAACGGCCGCACTTCGTGAACCAGTTCTCCGCGCACATCCCGCGGTACACCGCCCGTCACCGGGTGCCGGCGGGGCTGACCGGGTGGGCGCAGGCGCACGGCCTGCGGGGGGACACCTCCATCGAGGACCGCGCCCGGTTCGACAACTACTACATCGAGAACTGGTCGCCGTGGCTCGACATGAAGATCGTCCTGAAGACCGTGGGGCAGGTGCTGCGGCGCCAGGGCGGCTGACCGCCGAGGTGGCCTTCCGCTGGCTGTTCGCCCTGGTGACCGCGGCGATGCTCACGGCGTTCGCCGCGCTGCTGGTGACCGGCCGCTACTACAACGAGGGGCCGGTGCTGGTCCGGGTCACGGCGGAGCACGGGCTGCACCGGGGTGACGTGTTCGTCGTCACCGGCTGGGCGGCCGGGATGCTCTCCCTGGCCGGGCTGCTGCTGCTCTCCCGGTCCCGCCGGGCGGTCAGAGTCCCGGGCGCACCACGCCGCAGCGGCAGGCGTACAGCCCCGACCCGCTGAACGCGTCGTCGGCGACCCACCGGAAGCGGTGCACGTGCCAGTGCCACACGGGTGCGCGGCGGCGGTTCACGGTCCGGAGTGTGGCAGCCGTGACCGTTCCGGCGGGGGGATCAGGCCGCGGTGGGACGGCGCAGCAGGGCCCGCGCGGGCGCGACGCCGCACAGCGCCGCGGCCGCCAGCACGTGTCCGTGCTCGGCGACCCACACGTGCAGCGCCAGCCAGGTCGACCCGAGGAGGAAAGCCACGAGCGCATCCTGCGTGCCGGAACGGTCCGTGATCACGAACGTCCGAGGTGTCCGTGACGGGCGGGACCGGCGGGTCCCGACGGACGGACGGGACAGGGACCGTGCCGGTACACCCCCTCCCGCGTCGCGTGTTCAGCGGGGCACGTCGGGCAGGGCCTGGCGGTCGAACTCGCCGGCGTTCTGCGACAGCGAGTCGTTGCGCAGGTAGGCCCACATGCGCTCGCCGGTGACCTCGTCCAGGTAGACGACGCTGGCCGCGCCCTCCGTCCCGGTGCCCAGCACCGGCGCGGTGAACGAGTCGACGTTCTCCGGCCGCAGGCCGCGCAGCGAGTAGGCCAGGGACAGCAGGTCGCCGTTCCCGAGCGTGTCGTCGACGGCGACGGCGCTGGTGACGGCGAGCAGCGCGGCGTCGAGTCGGCCGGGGTCGGACAGCGTGCCGGAGCTGAACAGCTGGCTGAAGACCGCCTCGATGAACTGCTGCTGGCGGCGCACCCGGTCGAAGTCGCCACCCTCGAGGCCGTAGCGCTGGCCCAGGTACCAGCGGGCCTGGTCGCCGTCGAGGTGGTTCACCCCGGCCGGGAAGGTGTACGGCCCGTTGCTGGTGGTCTCGGCGACGACGACGTCGACCCCGCCCAGGTCGTCGGTGACCTGGACGATGCCGTCGAAGTCGATGGCGACGTAGTGGTCGATGCGGACGCCGGTCACCTGCTCGACGGTCTGGATCAGCAGGGTCGGCCCGCCGAAGGCGTAAGCGGCGTTGACCTTGTTCATCCCGTAGCCGGGGACGTCGACCCACGAGTCGCGGGGGATGGAGATCAGCTGTGCGTGCTGCCGGTCGCCGGAGAAGCGGGCGATCATGATCGCGTCGGAGCGGCCGCCCGCGGCGATGCCCTCGTCCGTGCTGCCACGACTGTCGGTGCCGACCAGCAGGAAGGTCACCGGGTCCGCGCCGGCCTCCTCCGCGGGCGTCGCAGGAGCGGGGCGCGCGTCCTCGTCCAGGTCGGTGAAGACGTCGGCGACCCGGTCGATGTTGCCCGCGTACCGGTCGGTCAGGAACCACAGGCCGCCGCCGATGAGCACGACCAGCAGGGTGACGAGGACCCCGAGCGCGATCACGAAACGCCGCAGCCCCCGCCGTCGGCGGCGCGGCCGTTCCCCGGTGGTGGGCTCGTCGACGACGAGCGTGGACCCCGCGCTTCCCTGGTCGTCGCTCACAGTGACCCCCGTGGCTGGTAGTTGCCCCCGAGGCTAGGGGTGGACCAGCACATCCGGCTCCTCGTTCCCACCCCGTGGGGTGGGACGGCGCGACGCTCGGTGACGGCCGCCGCCGGTCGCGACGGACGGTGACCGGCGCCCGGCGGTCTCCCCCTCGGGGGTGGAAAAGGCCCGCGCGGGCCAGGTCGGCCTCCGTCAGGGCTTCGGTCCCGGCCCCCGGGTGCCGACGCAGCACGTGCAGACCGACCCGCCAGACCACGACGGACCAGGGGGACAGCGTGACCGCCAGCACCACCGTGCCACCGGCGCCGGGCGACGATGCGCCGCGGCCGGTGCGGACCCTGTCGCTGACCGGCGTCGAGGAGCGCGTCCCCGGACCGCTGCTCGACCGTCCCGTCTACGACCCGTTCTCCGCGCGGCGCCGCCGGACGCCCGAGTGGCTGGTGTCCTACACGGTCGCGCTGGTCGCCGGTGACCTGCTCGCGGTCGCCGCGGGCCTGGCGCTCGCGGTCCCGCTCCCGTCCGGTGCCGCCCCCGCCTCCGCGACCGGCCCCGTCCTGCTCGGCCTGGCGTGGCTCGCCCTGCTCGCCGGCGCCGGCACCTACGCCGAGCGCCGCCTCGGCACCGGCGACGACGAGTACCGCCGCGTCCTCACCGCGGGCCTGCTCGCGACGACCGCGCTCGGCGCCGCTGCAGCGCTGTTGCCGTCGACCTCGCTCGACCGGCTCCTGCTCGTGGCGGCGCCCACCACCGTGCTCGCCACGCTGCTGGGCCGGCTGCTCAACCGGCGGCGGCTGCACGCGGCCCGCCGCCGCGGCCTCATGACCAAGCGGGTCGTCGTCCTCGGCCGCGACGTCGCCGTGGCCGACCTCGTCCGCCGGCTGCGGCGGGACGCGACCGCGGGCCTGCGGGTCGTCGGCGCCTGCGTGCCGCGGCCGGAGGAGGCCCTCGCCGTCCGCGCGGAGGGGGTCCCGGTGATCGGCACCCTGGCCGGTGCCGTGCGCGCCGTGGACGACGCCCGCGCCGACGCCGTCGTGGTGGCCTCGGCCAGCGAGACCGCGGGGGAGTACCTGCGCGACCTGACCTGGCGCCTCGAGGGGACCAACGTCGAGGTCCTCGTCGGCCCGGGACTGGTGGAGGTCGCCTCCAACCGGCTGCAGGTCCGGCCGACGTCGACCATCCCGCTCATCCAGGTGCAGGAACCGGAGTTCCGCGGCGGCCGCCGGCTGGCCAAGTCCCTGGTCGACCGCGCCGTCGCGGGCGTGCTCCTGGTCGTGTTCGCGCCGTTCCTCGTCGCCATCGCGGTCGCCG
Source organism: Geodermatophilus sp. SYSU D00867 (assembly GCF_054050315.1). Lineage (NCBI taxonomy): Bacteria > Bacillati > Actinomycetota > Actinomycetes > Geodermatophilales > Geodermatophilaceae > Geodermatophilus > Geodermatophilus sp. SYSU D00867. The sequence goes on from NZ_JBJGZC010000003.1 coordinate 112,939, forward strand.
TCCGCGCCACCAGCCGCGGCCCGGCCCTCTACCGGCACCGGCGCATCGGCAAGCGCGGCCGGGAGTTCGACCTGCTCAAGTTCCGCAGCATGGTCGTCGACGCCGACTCGCGCATCGAGGCCCTGCTGGTGCTCAACGAGGGCAACGACGTGCAGTTCAAGATGCGCCGCGACCCGCGGGTCACCCGCGTCGGCGGCTTCCTGCGGTCGTTCTCCCTCGACGAGCTGCCGCAGCTGGTCAACGTGCTCAAGGGCGACATGTCCCTGGTCGGGCCGCGCCCGCACGTGACCCGCGAGGTCGAGCAGTACGGCGCCGACATGCACCGCCGGTTGCTGGTCAAGCCCGGCATCACCGGCCTGTGGCAGGTCAGCGGCCGCTCGGACCTCACCTGGGACGAGTCGGTGGAACTCGACGTCCGGTACGTGGAGAACTGGTCCTTCGGCCTGGACCTGGCCATCCTCTGGCGCACCGTCCGCGCGGTCCTGCGCCGCTCCGGCGCCTACTGACGTCCGCTCCTCCCTGCGGGTGGCGCGGGACGGGCCGCGCCACCCCGGACGCCCGACCGCGGGGGAGGATGACCCCGGCCGCCCTGGAGGCGGCCGCGACCCCGCCCCCGCAGGAGGACCACCCGTGCGTCTGCTCGTGACCGGTGGCGCCGGCTTCATCGGCGCCAACTTCGTCCACCAGACCGTCGAGCGCTTCCCGCAGTACGACGTCACCGTCCTCGACGCCCTCACCTACGCGGGCAACGAGGCCTCGCTGGCCGGTGTGGAGGACACGATCGGCTTCGTGCACGGGTCGATCACCGACGCGGCCCTCGTCGACGACCTGGTCCGCGACAGCGACGCCGTCGTCCACTTCGCCGCCGAGAGCCACAACGACAACTCGCTGGCCGACCCGGCGCCGTTCCTGCAGACCAACGTGGTCGGCACGTACACGCTGCTCGAGGCGGTGCGCCGGCACGGCGTCCGGTTCCACCACGTCTCCACCGACGAGGTCTACGGCGACCTCGAGCTCGACGACCCGGCGAAGTTCACCCCCGAGACGCCGTACAACCCGTCGAGCCCCTACTCGTCGACGAAGGCGGCCTCCGACCTGCTGGTGCGCGCGTGGGTGCGCTCCTACGGCGTGCAGGCGACGATCTCCAACTGCTCGAACAACTACGGGCCCTACCAGCACGTCGAGAAGTTCATCCCGCGGCAGATCACCAACGTGCTCGCCGGCCGCCGGCCGCGGCTCTACGGCGCCGGCCACAACGTGCGCGACTGGATCCACGTCGACGACCACAACGCCGCCGTCCACGAGATCCTGGAGCGCGGCCGGATCGGCCGCACCTACCTCATCGGCGCTGACGGCGAGGTGGACAACCGCACCGTCCTCGCCACGATCCTCGAGCTGATGGGCCAGCCGGCCGACGCCTTCGACTCGGTTCCCGACCGGGCCGGGCACGACCTGCGCTACGCCATCGACGCCACCGAGCTGCGCGAGGAGCTGGGCTGGCGGCCGCGCTACACCGACTTCCGCGACGGACTGGCCGCGACGATCCAGTGGTACCGGGACAACGAGGACTGGTGGGGTCCGCAGAAGGAGCGCGTGGAGGCGGCCTACGCCGCCCGCGGCCAGTGACGACGGTCGTCCTCGGCGCCGGCGGGCAGGTCGGCCGGGCACTGACCCGCCGGTTCCCCGGGGCGGTCGCGCTGACCCGGACGGGCCTCGACGTCGGCGACCCCGCGGCCGTCGCCGAGCACGACTGGTCCGGCGTCGACGTGGTCGTCAACGCCGCCGCCTGGACCGCCGTCGACGCCGCGGAGGACCCGGCGAACCTCGCCGCGGTGCGGGCGGTCAACGTCGACGGCGTCGGCGCCCTGGCGGAGGCGGCTCGCAGTCACGGGTTCCTGCTCGTGCACTTCTCCACCGAGTACGTCTTCGACGGCGGACACCCGGGGTCGATCCCGGAGGACGCGCCGGTGCACCCGCTGAGCGTCTACGGGCGGAGCAAGGCCGACGGCGACGCGCTGGTCACCGCGCTCGACCGGCACCTGCTGCTGCGCACCACCTGGGTGGTGGGGGAGGGGCGGAACTTCGTGCGGACGATGGCCGGCCTCGCCGACCGTGGGGTCAGCCCGTCCGTCGTCGCCGACCAGGTCGGCCGGCCCACGCTCGCCGACGACCTCGCCGACGCCGTCGCGCACCTCGTCGACCGCGGGGCGACGGGCACCTTCAACGTCAGCTGCGGGGGCGAGCCGGCGTCGTGGGCCGACGTCGCGGAGGTCGTGTTCGCCGCCCGAGGCCGTGACCCGCACGACGTCCGGCGGGTGAGCACCGCCGAGTACACGGCCGACAAGCCCGGCCTCGCGCCGCGGCCGCTCAACAGCGTGCTGGACCTGACCCGGCTGGAGGCGACCGGCTTCCGGCCGCGCGACTGGCGCACCGCCGTCGGGTCCTACCTCACGTCGCTGGACTGAGGACCGCCGCGAGCACCTGGCGAGCGCACTCGTCGACGTCGCGCCCGGCGGTCTCCACGGTCGCCTCGGCGTCGGTGGGGGTCTCGTAGGGGTCGCTGATGCCGGTGAAGGCGGGGATCTCGCCGCGGCGCGCCCGGGCGTACAGGCCCTTGCGGTCGCGGGCCTCGCAGTCGGCCAGGGAGGTCGCCACGTGCACGAGGACGAAGCTGCCCGGGCCGGCCTGCGCCTCGACCTCGCGCCGGACGTCCGCGCGCACCTCCGCGTAGGGCGCGATCGGCGCGCAGACGGCGATGCCGCCGTGCTTGGCGATCTGCGCGGCCACCCAGCCGATCCGCCGGACGTTGGTGTCCCGGTCGGCCTTGGAGAACCCGAGCCCGGCGGAGAGGTGGTGCCGCACCTCGTCGCCGTCCAGGAGCGTCACCGTGCGGCCGGCCTCGATGAGCAGCTCCACCAGCCGCGCGGCGATCGTCGACTTCCCGGCTCCGGACAGGCCGGTGCAGAACACCACCGTGCCGCCCGTGCGCGCCGTCCCCGACCACGGGCGGCTGCCGAGGAGCGAGGCGCCGTGGGCGGCAGCGAGCTCCTCCGGCCCGGCCTCCGGCGCGTCCGGGGTGACCGGCACCGGCACCACGATCACGTCCCGACCGCCCTCGCAGACGGCCGCCCAGGCAGCAGCGGCGGACGACAGCGCCGCGGAGTCGGGGGGCAGGCCGGCCGCCGGCACCAGCGCGAGCAGCCGCTGCGGCAGCTCCGCGACGTCGTCCGGCGGCAGGCCGACCCAGGCCACGGTGTCGGTCCAGCCCTCGTCGTGCAGCCGCTCGACCACCGCGGACGGCGGCTCCCAGCGCGGCACCTCGACGACGGTCAGGTCGCCGTCGGCCGCCGTCGCGACCAGCACGCCCTGCGTGTCCTCGTACTCCTCCGCAGGCGGTAGGTCGGGGCGCGGGGCGAGGCCCGCGCGATAGCGGGCCACCGCGGCGACCTGGGCGTCGTCGAGCCGGGCACGGGCGTCGGGCATGGCGCCATCCTGCCGGGTCCGTCCTCGCCCGGAGGGAGGGGATGCGTCCCCTCCGACGGGCATGACCAGCGTCTTCGTGGTGCACTTCGGGAGCTGAGTGTTCCTACGGGGAGTGGGTGGCGGTGCGCATCTCGGTCATCGGCTGCGGTTACCTGGGCGCAGTGCACGCGGCCTCGATGGCCGAGATCGGTCACGAGGTGGTCGGCATCGACGTCGACGAGCGCAAGGTGGCGTCCCTGCGGGAGGCCAGGGCGCCCTTCTACGAGCCCGGCTTCGAGGACCTGCTGCGACGCACGCTCGGGACCGGTCGCCTGTCGTTCTCGACCGACGTCGCCGATGCCACCGGCGCCCAGGTGCACTTCCTCTGCGTCGGGACCCCGCAGAAGCACGGCGAGTACGCGGCCGACCTGCGCTACGTCGACGCCGCCGTCGAGTCCCTGGTGCACGTCCTGCGGCCCGGCGAGCTGTTGGCGGGCAAGTCGACCGTCCCGGTCGGGACCGCCGCCCGCCTGGCCGAGCTGGTCGACGGGAAGGTGCCCGGTGCGCTCGTCGCCTGGAACCCGGAGTTCCTCCGCGAGGGGTTCGCGGTGGAGGACACCCTGCACCCCGACCGGCTGGTCTACGGCCTGCCCGCCGACGGCGACGGGGAGGCCGCCGAGCGGCTGCTCGACGAGGTCTATGCGCCGATCATCGCCCGCGGGACGCCGAAGGTGACCACCGACTACGCCACCGCTGAGATGGTGAAGACCGCGGCCAACAGCTTCCTGGCGACGAAGATCAGCTTCATCAACGCGATGGCCGAGCTGTGCGAGGCGACCGGCGCCGACGTGAAGCTGCTGGCCGACGCGATCGGTTACGACGACCGCATCGGGCGCAAGTTCCTCAACGCCGGGCTCGGTTTCGGCGGCGGGTGCCTGCCCAAGGACATCCGGGCCTTCATGGCCCGCGCCGGCGAGCTGGGGGCCGACCAGGCGCTGACGTTCCTGCGCGAGGTCGACAACATCAACATGCGCCGCCGCATCCGCATGGTCGAGCTGGCGCGTGAGGTCCTCGACGGGTCGCTGCTCGGCAAGAAGGTGGCCGTGCTGGGCGCGGCGTTCAAGCCCGACAGCGACGACATCCGCGACTCCCCGGCGCTCAACGTCGCCGCCCAACTGCAGCTGCAGGGGGCGGTGGTACGGGTGACCGACCCGGCGGCGATCGCCAACAGCCGGCGCGAGTGGCCGCAGCTGGACTACGCGAGCACCCCGGAGGAGGCCGCCACCGGCGCCGACGCCGTCCTGGTGCTCACCGAGTGGCGCCAGTACCGCGAGCTCGACCCGGTCGCCTTCGGGGAGGTCGTGGCGAGCAGGCGGGTGCTCGACGGCCGCAACGCCCTCGACCGCGAGGCCTGGACCGCCGCCGGTTGGACCTACCGCGCCCTCGGTCGCCGCGCCGGCTGACGGCGAGCCGTCCCACCCGCATACTGCGGCGGTGACCTGGCTCGTGACCGGCGGGGCCGGCTACATCGGTGCGCACGTCGTCCTCGCCATGCGTGCGGCGGGGGAACGGGTGGTCGTGCTCGACGACCTCTCCACCGGCGACGCCGACCGCGTCCCCGGCGTCCCCCTCGTCGTCGGCAGCGTCCTCGACGGGCCGCTCGTCGCCCGCGCGCTGCAGGAGCACGGCGTCACCGGCGTCGTGCACGTGGCGGCCAAGAAGCAGGTCGAGGAGTCCGTCCGCCGCCCGCTGCACTACTACCGCGAGAACGTCGAGGGCCTGCGCGTGCTGCTCGAGGAGGCGACCGGCGCCGGCATCGACCGGTTCCTCTTCTCCTCGAGCGCCGCCGTCTACGGCATGCCCGACGTCGACCTCGTCGGCGAGGACACCGACTGCCGCCCGGTGAACCCCTACGGGGCGACGAAGCTGGTCGGCGAGCGGATGGTCGCCGACGTCGCGGCCGCCACCGGCCTCCGCTACGCGAGCCTGCGCTACTTCAACGTCGCCGGCACGGCGGCGCCCGCGCTCACCGACCGCGGTGTCTCCAACCTGGTCCCGATGGTCTTCCAGCGGCTCCAGGACGGGCAGCCCCCGCTCGTCTTCGGCGACACGCACGACACCCCGGACGGCACCTGCATCCGCGACTTCGTGCACGTCGCCGACATCGCCACCGCCCACGTGGCCGCCGCCCGCGGCCTCGCCGAGGGCCGGGTGACCGCGCTGACGGCCAACGTCGGCCGCGGCGAGGGCGTCTCGGTCCGGGAGATGGTGGGGGTCATCCGCGAGGTCACCGGCACGGCGGGGGAGGCGTGGTCCGAGCCGGTCGTCGTCCCGCCGCGCGTCGGTGACCCGGCCCGGGTGGTCGCCTCGGCCGACCGGATCCGGGCGGCACTGGGCTGGACGGCGCGGCACGACGTCCGGGACATGGTCTCCTCGGCCTGGGAGGGCTGGACGAGCATCCGCGACGTCTCATCCGTCCGGGTGAGCGCACCCGTCCCACCCGCCCCCGTGGTGTGACCGGACTGTCACGTCCGGGCCCGGACCTGCCGATGTCACGCACGTGTGGACGTGGATCGTCGGCGGGCTCGCCGCGTGGGTGGTCGTCGCCGTCGCGCTCGGCGTCGTCCTGGGCCGGGGCATCCGGCTGGCCGACCGCCGCTCGCCGGGCACCGGGGTCGGGGAGCCGCTGACCACCGCGGCGCTCGGCGGCTCCCCGGCCGCCGCGCGGGCCGCCGTCCGCCCGGCCCGCCGGCGCGTGCCGCTGCCGCCGGTCGGGGTCGGCCTGGCCGCCCTCGCCGTGGCGCTCGAGGCGGTCGGCTACGCGCTGCGCCTGCAGGGCACGACCGGCCAGGTGTCCCGGGTGCTGTCCATGGACGCCCCGTACTCGCTGCCGCGCATGTACGTGGCCGCCCTCTTCGCCGCCGCCGCCCTCGCCGCGGTCGCGGGAGCGGCGCGCAACCCCGGCCGCCGCACCTGGTGGCTGTCCGTCGGCGCGGTGGCCGGCGGGATCGCGGTGGTCAAGGTCGGCAGCACCGTGCACGTCACCGGCATGCAGGCGCTGTCCTCGGTCGTCTCGCCGGTGGGCGCCGTCGTCGTGAGCGTGCTGCTCGCCGGGGCGGTCCTCGCCGTCCTCGCGTTCATCAGCCGCGCCGAGCGCCGCGACCGGCGCCGCGTGCTGACCACCCTCGGCCTGTACGCCGTCGCCTCGGTGGGGCTGTCCGCCGTCTCGGGATGGGTCGGCGCCCAGTGGTCCGCCATGGCGACGTTCGTCGAGGAGTCCGGCGAGGCGCTGTCCGCCGTCGCCGTGCTGGTCGCGGTGCTCGTCGGTGTCGCGCCGCGGCTGGTGCTGCCGGCGGCCTGGCTGCGCCGCCGCGACGACGCGCTGTCGCTCGAGGCGCCCGCCCAGCGGGTGCCCGCCCCGCAGGACTGAGACCCGGAGCTCGGCCCCCTGGACGGCCCGGCCAGCACCGGGCGCCCGACGACCGGCCCGTGGGGAGGACCGGGAGCTCCACCCGGTCGGCGACGTCGGCGTGACGCAGCGTGCACCCGACGGCTCCTGGCCACGCCGGCTGCGCGAGCCCGCGCATCAGCGGGTTGCGCAGGGCGTTCGCCGCCGTACCATCTGGGCTCACCAGGACGCCACTGCTGCGGGGGGCGTCGGAAGGGCGCGCGGTGCATGCTCCGGGTGAGGGACCACTGCCGAGTCCGCGCGGCCTGCCCCCAGACGACGCCGGGTCCGTGACGCGGCGTCACCTGCGTGCCGTCGAGGAGCCGCCAGCCCCGACGGGCCTGCCCTGCACCTGCGGTCACGGGCGGACGGCACACGAGCACCACCGCCGGGGCAGCGACTGCGCGCTGTGCGACTGCCGTACCTACCGGCGTCACCGGTGGTTCCGCCGCGGTCGAGGGTGAGCGTTCCCTCTCCCGGGTGAATACGCGGTGCATGGCGGGCGGATGACTCACTCCCCAGGAGAGGGAGACCGCTACGGAGAGTGAGACACGCCTGGTGGGTCGGAAGGCCGTCGCTCGATCTGATGGACGCCGGACGATCTGCCGGGGAAGGTCGCCTCCGGGGTGTCCGCGGGCCCGGAGCTCGCTGCCCCTGCCACGTCGCGACCGGCGCGCTGTGGCCGCGAGGAGGGCAGCGTGCTGGCGAACGGACACTCCGCGGGAGCGCTCGGCTCCGTCGCGGTGCCCGTTCCGGACGTGGCCGACCGTCGCACGCGCCGTCCGCTCCTCGTCCGCGTCCTCGTGCTCCTCGTGTTCCTCGTGGGCGCCACGGTGGTCCTCGGGGTCCTGGCCGGAGCCGCACGCGCTGACGAGGGACCGTCCGCCGACCACACCCACCGTGGAGCGGACGGGTACGCCGGCTCCTGGGAGGACCACGACGAGGCGGAGGACGACGGCGAGGCGGAGGACACCGGCACCGGTCCTGTCGAGCAGCCGGTCGAGACGCCGCCCGTCACCGCGCCCCCGCCTGCCGAGACCGCGGCTCCGCCCGTCCCGGTGACGCCGCCCGAGCCGGCCACCCCGGTCCCGCCCGTCGAGCCGCCCGCTCCGGTCGAGTCGGCGCAGCCCCCGGCGTCACAGCCGTCCCCAGCTCCTGTCTCGCCGCCAGTGCCGGCGACGCCGGGCGCGGATGCCGGGACGCCGGCCACCGGTACGCCGGCCTCGCCCGGTGCGGGCACGCCGGCCACGGACGCGTCGACCCCGACGACCGGCACCCCGACCACCGCCACGCCGACGACCGGCACCGTGACCACCGGCACGACGACGACCGGCACCGTGACCACCGGCACGACGACCACCGGCACGACGACCACCGGCACGACGACCACCGGCACGACGACCACCGGCACGACGACCACCGGCACGACGACCACCGGCACCGGTGCGCAGCCCGCGACCGCGCCGGCCGAGGACGGGCAGGCGACGAGCGGGACCACGGAGCCCGAGGCCGCCGGTCCCGAGGCCGGTCCCGAGGCCGAGGCCGTGGAGGAGGCCGCTCCCGCGGACAAGGCGGTCACGCACGCCGTCACGCACCCGGCCTGTGACGCCGGCGAGCGTGTCGTGACGCCGGAGACGGCTGAGTCCGTTCCTGCTCGCAGCGACGACGACGGCGGCAGCCGGAGTGCGATGGCGTCCGAGCAGAGCGCGCGCGACGCCGCGGAGAAGACCTCCCACGCGGGCGGCACGGCTGTGAGTCCTCCGGTGCCCACCCTCGAGGCGACCCCCGCGCCCGCGTCCGCACTCCCGGCCGAGGCTCCCCTCAGTCCTCCTCCGCCGCCCGTGCCGGCTCCGCTGCCGCCCCCGGTGCCCCTCGCGCCCACCGGCTCCTGCGGCACGGGGACCGCCGGCAGCTACGTCCCGGGTGGCGGGCAGCACGGTGGGTCCGCGCAGGACCTCGCCGTCCTCGGCGGGAGCCTCCCGGCCCCCTCCCCGTCGGCGGCGGGTCTCCCGCACGGTTCCGACGTCGACCCGGTCTCCCCCCGCGCCGACGACCCTGGCTCGTCTCCCGACTGAGGCACGCGCGGCAGGTCGCCCGACCCGCCGCTCCTGTGGTCGAGCTCCGGCGCCAGCCGGCACCACACCTCGGCCCGCCTCCTCCCGCGCCCTGTGCGCACCGCCTCGCGGACCCGTCGTGGTCCCCGGCGTCCCGGACGAGGCCGCGGCCCAGTGCCCAGAGACAGCCCACCAGCCACGAGAGCTGAGACATGACAGAGACCCAGAGCCACACGGACGTCCGCATCCCGACGCAGGCCCGCATCCACCACGTCCCCGTCCGCACCGCCGTGCCGCGGGTGAGCGTAGTCATCCCGACCTACAACGAGGCGCGGAACCTCCCGCACGTCTTCTCGCGCCTCCCCGCCGGCCTGCACGAGGTGATCGTCGTCGACGGGCACAGCGTCGACGACACGATCGAGGTGGCCCGGGCGCTCCGGCCCGACGTCCGGATCGTCCGGCAGAACCGCCACGGCAAGGGCAACGCGATGGCGTGCGGCTTCGCGGCCGTCACGGGCGACATCGTCGTCATGCTCGACGCCGACGGTTCGGCCGACGGGCAGGAGATCGAGCGCTTCGTCGCCGCGCTCACCGCCGGCGCGGACTTCGCCAAGGGCACCCGCTTCGCCGGCGACGGCGGCAGCTCGGACATCACCCGGACGCGGGCCTGGGGCAACCGGTGGCTCAACCGCGCCGCGAACGTCCTGTTCGGCACGCGCTACACCGACCTCTGCTACGGCTACAACGCGTTCTGGACGCACTGCCTCTCGTCCCTCGACCTGGACCCCGGCACGGAGCACGGTGACGTCAAGCTGTGGGGGGACGGCTTCGAGATCGAGACGATCATCAACACCCGCATGGCCAAGGCCGGTATGCAGATCACCGAGGTGCCCAGCTACGAGCACCCGCGACTGCACGGGACCAGCAACCTCAACACCTGGCGGGACGGCTTCCGGGTGCTGCGCGCGCTGGCCGTCGAGCGGTGCAACGGCAAGGGCCGCCGCGTCCCGGTGGCGCCCATCGCGCTGCCGGCGCAGCGCCTGAGCGAGGCCGGGTCGCGCGGAGCTGAGCAGACGGCGTGACCCGTGCCCCCGGCGACGGGGGCGAGCCCAGGTCGTCCGGAGGCCCCGCCGACAGCGCTGTCGGCGGGGAGGAGCCCACGGTCTCGTCGTCAGGTCCACCCCGACGTGCCGTCGCCACGCCGATCACCGTGACGAGTGAGGCGGCTGCGCCACCTGGCCATTCGGAACGGTGCGTGACTAGGCGATTGCGAAGCGGAGCCCTAGGCTCAGGTCGGTGCACGGCCCACCGGGGGCCCGCAGCCCCAGGAGGTCGACCATGGAGCCCGCTCGCCGCGCCGAGTTCACCGGCAACACCGCGCTCGCCCAGCCCGAGGTCCGGCCGGCGCCCGCCCCCGCCCCGAGCGCCGGCGTGGCGACCTGCAGCGACTGCGGCCACGGCCGGCAGGCGCACCAGCACTACCGCCGCGGCACCGACTGTGCGCTCTGCGACTGCGACCGGTACCGCCGCTCGCTCCTCGCCCGGCTCCTCGGCGCCCGCTGAGCACCGTCCGGCGGGCGGTCGGCTGACCGCCCCGCCGGCCAGGCGGCGCGAGCCGCCGTCGGCCCGGCACGCCGGGCGCCGTCAGCGCGGCGACCCCGGCACGCCGGGCACCGTCAGCGCGTCGACTCCCGCAGCGCGGCGTCCATGCGCGCCGCCAGCTCGGGCGTGTGCTCCCCACTGAGCAGGACGTGGTGGGAGCCGGGGATGGAGACGACCCGCAGGTCCGGCGCGACCCGGCGCCACACGTACAGCAGGTTCGCGATCACCGGCACCCGGAAGCGTGCGCGGAAGTACGTGACCGGCCCGGCGTACGGCTCGAGCCGGTAGGCGTTGAACACCCGGTAGGCGGCTGCGAACGTCTGCTTCTCCTCGTCCAGGGGCGTCACCGTGCGGCCGAAGCGCCGGCGCAGCACCCCCAGCACCGTGTCCTCGACCATGCCGGGCACCAGGAGCGCTATCCACCACGCCACGGTCCGCAGGGCGCGGGAGAACCGGGACAGGTGGTCGAAGGGCGGCTCGGTGTCGAGCAGGCCGAGGAAGGTGACCGTCCGGCCGGCTGCGGTGAGCTGCCGCGCCATCTCGTAGGCGACCAGGCCCCCGAACGAGTAGCCGGCCAGCCGGACGTCCCCCTCGGGGACCGTCTCCTGGACGGTGGCCACCAGCGGGGTGGCGATCTCCTCGATGGTGATCCCCTCGGTCGCGGCGATCCGGGGATCGGACGTCAGGCCGTAGACCGAGGCCGAGGTCTGCAGCGCGTCCACCAGGGTGCGGTAGATGTCGACGTCCCCGAGATAGCCGTGCACGAGGACGAGCGGGGTGACGTCCGGATCGCCGCGGCGCAGCACCTCGCACCGGGAGTGGGCCGTGGCCCCGGTGGTGACGGCCTCGGTCACACCGCGCACGGACGGGTCGACCAGGAAGTCCTCCAGGAGCACCGGGCGGTGCAGTTCCATCCGCAGGCGCCGCATCAGCGTCATCGCCTGGCGCGAGGTGCCACCGGCGTCGGAGAAGTGGACGTCGTCGGCCACCGGGCCGCCGAGCACCTCGGCGAACACCCGCGCCACGACGGCGTGGACGTCGTCCTCCCCGTCCGGGACGGCTGCGGCGGTCGCGGCCTCCTCGGCACGCCGGGCCGCCGCGCCGATCGACTCCAGCGACCGGGGGTTCTTCAGCGCCGACAGGTTGCGGACCGGCTGGCCCTGGAGCACGGCCCGCGCCGCGCTCTCCGACCGCTTGCCGTTGTGGGTCAGCGGGATCTCGTCGACCGCCAGGATCACCGACGGCACGTGCGCGGGTGACCCCTCCCGGCGCAGTCTCGCCCGGATGTGCCGGCTCAGCTCGTCGTCGAGCTCCGTGCCCTGCTGCAGCACGACGAGCAGCACCATGCGGCTGCTCCCCGGGGCGGCCGGGTCGTCGGTCTCGACGGCGATCGCGTCGGCGACGCCGGGCACCGCGCGGACGATCGTGTAGACCTCCGAGGGGCCGATGCGGATCCCGTTGACGTTGAGGACGCCGTCCGATCGACCGTGGAGCCGCGAGGAGCCGTCCCCGGCGATCTCGATGCGGTCCCCGTGGGTCCACGTGCCGGGGTGCTGTGTGAAGTACGCGGTCCGGAAGCGCTCCCCGTCGGGGTCCTGCAGGAAGCGGACCGGCCGCGACGGGAAGGGGTTGCGGCAGACCAGCTCGCCGACCTCGTCGAGGACCGGGCGCTCGTGGTCGTCCAGAGCGGCCACGTCCAGGCCCAGGCTGAGCGACTGGCAGCGACCCGGACGCACCGGGACCTCCGGGTGGCCGAGCACGAAGCAGCCGACGATGTCCGTACCGCCCGAGATCGACTGCAGCGGCACGGGGCCGACGTTCTCGGCGACCCAGGCGAACTGCCAGTCGTGCAGGACCGCCCCGGTGGACAGCACGGCACGGATGGCGCTGACGTCGACGTCGGCCCGCGGGACGTAGCCCTCGTCCTGGCACAGCTGCAGGTAGGCGGGGCTGGTGCCGAGGACGGTCACCCCGTACCGCGCCGCCAGGCGCCAGAGCGTCTCCGGGCCGCTGATCGGGCCGTCGTAGAGGACGACGTGCGCGCCGACCGACAGGGCCGACAGCTGCCAGTTCCACATCATCCACGCCGTGGTGGTGTGGAAGTACAGGACGTCGGTCGGGCGGAGGTCGACGTGGAGGCGGTGCTCCTTGACGTGCTCGAGGAGCGAGCCCCCGATCCCGTGCACCATCGCCTTCGGCGGTCCGGTGGTACCCGAGGAGAAGAGGACCCAGAGCGGGTCGTCGAAGGCCATCCGCGGCCAGTCCGGCCCGGGGTCGTCGGCCGGCACCGCCGACACGAGGTCGGTCAGGCGGCTCACGGGGAGCCCGGCCGCCTCGGGCAGCGGCCCGTCGTCGAGCAGGATCACCCGGCGGGTCGCCGGCAGCGCCGACACGACCTCCCGCAGCACCTCGTCGGCGGGCCTCTCACCGCCACCGAGGCTCGAGCGGTCGACCAGCAGCGTGGTGGCGCCGACCTGGCCGAACCGCCCCAGCAGGCTGCTGACGCCCATGTCGGGGGTGGCGGTCGACAGTGCGGCCCCGAGACCCGCCACGGCGAGCCCGGCGACGACGATCCGCGCGTTGTTGGCGGAGATCGCGGCCACCGTGTCCCCGGCACGCACACCGGCGTCGGCCAGGGCGCGCGAGGTCCGGCGGACCAGCGCGCGCAGGTCCGACCGGGAGAGCTGTTCGGACGAGCCGTCCCCGTGCACGGAGGTGAGCGCCGGCGACGCGTCGTCGACGCCGGCGAGCGGGCGCAGCAGGTTCTCGGCGTAGTTCAGCCGGACGTCCGGGAAGAAGCGGGCGGTCCACACGTCGTCCGACGTGCTCACCGTGTCCGCGGACCCCTCCCAGGCCAGGTCCGCCCAGTCGAGGAAGGTGCGCCAGAAGTCCCGGTACGAGGCCACCGACCACTGGTGCAGCGCCGTGGCGGTGGGGAGCCGGCGGCCGGCCACGGACTCGCAGCGGGTCCTGAAGTCCGCGACCTGGTGCACCGGTGCCGGCGCGCGCACCTCGTCCGGTGCGGTGCCGAGCTCCGTCATCTCCTACCTCCTGGCGTCAGGGCCACAGGGCTGATCACGTCCGGGTCCAGCGGGACACTCGTCGCCAGGCTGGCGACGTAGCCGGGTCGGACCGGCACCGGGGAGACGTGCAGGCCACCGACCTGCCCGCGGTCGGCGACCGGCGTCGCGAGGTCAACGGGCGACCGCCGGATGCCGGTTCCCCTGGCCTTGACCACGGCCTCCTTCTGCGTCCACGCGCGTGTGACGGCCTCCGGCCGGTCCTCGTCCCGGAGTGCGCGGAGCCGGACCCGTTCGGTCTCGGCCAACCAGTCCTCGTCCGCGGCGTCGCGGACCTCCTCGGGGCGGTGGCGCTGCACGTCCACGCCCACCAGACCGCGGCGCGCCACGGCGACCAGGGCCAGGTCCTCGCTGGCGGAGCAGGAGAAGCGCAGGGTGTCACCGGGCAGGAAGGGCCGGCCGTCGTCGGACCGCAGCGGGACGCCGGCCGGTCCCGTGCCGAGCAGGTCGCCCAGCACCCGTCGCAGGCAGGCCCGGACCAGGACACGTCTCCTCCGCACGGCGGCCGTGCCGCGCTCGGCCCGCGCCCGCTCGACGTCGTCGAGGCACCCGGCCTCCGCCGCGACGTCCCACCGGGGATCGGCGAGGTCGATCACGCGCAGGACGACGGGTGCGGGGCCGGAGGCGACGTCGGGGCGGGCGGACGCACCGCGGACCAACCGAATGACCATCACGCTCCGTGTGTGGCTTCGTCCACCCACCGTCAGGGGACGTCAAGCTAGTGGCTGGCCCGACCACTGCCAAGGGGACGGTCCGGCCGCTGACCACCGATCATGGGCTCCCGACGAGCCGCGGTGCCCGCGCGGGACGCGCACTCACCCCGATGGATGACCCCGGGGACGCGCCTCTGGGCGGCGCGAGGACGACGGAACACGATCGGAGGACCGAGGTACGACCTGACGGCGCCGGCCGCTACCGTCGTCGAGTCCAGACACGCAGAAGGAACGGTGTACATGTCTGCCCCTGCGTCCGGTTCGCCCGTGACCGGCCCAGCCCGCCGCACAGGCAGCGTGGCCCCCGTCTTCGAGGCGGTGGTGGCCCAGCGGGGCACTGCGACCGCGCTGTCCGGACCCGACTCGAGCATGAGCTTCGCGGAGCTCGGTTCCCGTGCGCGGGCCGCCGCCCACCGGATCCGCTCCCTCCTGCCGTCCGGCGCTGCGCCGGATGCGCCGGTGGCGGTCCTCGCGACCCCGACCCCGGAGCTCGTGGTCGCCATGTTCGGTGTGGTGCTCACCGGCAGGCCGCTGGTCGTCCTGGACCCGCAGCTGCCGACGGGGCGTCTCCAGCAGATCCAGGAGATGGCCGGAGCGGCGCTCGCCGTGGCCGAGGGCCGGCTCGCGGCGCGTGCCGCGGAGGTCGGGACCTTCCCGGCCCTGACGGACCTGGACGCCCTCATCGCCCTGCCGGGCCCGGAGGACGCCGCGGCGGCCGACGGGGAGCCCGCCGTGGAGCCGGGGCCGGACAGCCCGGCGACCATCGTCTTCACCTCCGGGTCGACCGGCCGGCCGAAGGGGGTCGTCCACGGCCAGGCGTTCGTCGTCGCGGAGGCCGCCACCACCGGCCGGCTCATGGGCCTGACGGCGGGGGAGCGGCTCGGGCTCGTCCTGCCGCCGTCCTTCGCCCTCGGTGAGCACGCCGTCTTCGGCGCCCTGCTCAACGGGGCGAGCCTGCACGTCTACGACCCCCGGGACCGTGGCATGCGGGGCCTCCCCGCCTTCCTGCGGCAGCAGGGGGTCACGGTCCTGTCGATGACGCCGTCCCTCCTGCGTGCGCTGACCGGTGCGCTGTCGCCGGGACAACGCCTGGACGACCTCCGGCTGGTGGTCACCGCGGGCGAGGCGCTGCACGGGCGCGACGTGCGGGCGGCCCGCGAGCGCCTCGGTGCGATCACCATCGCGAACCACCTCGGCTCCTCCGAGACGGGGCAGCTGACGTTCGGGCCCCTCCTGCCCACCGACCCGGTGGGCGACGGCCCGGTCCCCGCGGGACACGTGGTCGAGGGGAAGGAGATCCAGGTCCTCGGCGAGGACGGTCGTGCGGTCCCGCGCGGCGAGGTCGGCACGCTGCTCGTCCTCGGTCCCCACCTGGGGGGATACCTGGCCGGTGGCGTGGACGGCCCGTTCGGCCGCGCCGAGGACGGCCGGGCCACGTTCCGCACGGGCGACCGGGGCCGCTACGACGAGCGCGGCGTCCTGCACCAGCTGGGTCGCACCGACGACGCGGTGAAGGTCAACGGCTACCTCGTCGAGCCCTCCGAGGTCGAGGCGGCGTTGCGCGGTCTGACCGGGGTGGCGGACGCGGCCGTCGTCGCGGTGAAGAACGGCACCGGCACCGGGCTCGTCGGCTACGTCGCGCCCAACAGCGACCAGCGCACCCCCTCGCCGGCGCAGCTGCGTCGCGACCTCGTCGCGCTGCTGCCGAGCTGGATGGTCCCCGCCGAGCTGGTGCTGCTGGACGAGATGCCGCGCAACGAGCGCGGCAAGGTCGACCGCGCGGCGCTCCCCGCTCCCGCCCGGCACGATCCCGAGCCGCCCCAGGGGCACTGGGAGAAGGTCGTGGCCGGGCTGTTCGAGTCCGTCCTGCACCGCTCCGGCGTCGGCCGGGACGAGACCTTCACCGCCCTGGGCGGTGACTCGCTGAGCGTCGAGGAGATGCTGACCCGCCTCGGCGAGGAGCACGGTGTCGCGCTGACCTCGGGGGACGTGGCCGAGAACGCGACGGTGCGCCAGCTGGCGGCGGTCGTGTCCCGGTCCCGGGCGGGTGCCGACGGCGGCGCGCGGGCCGGGACCCGGCGCCGGCACGCCAGCGTCGTGGCGCTGCGGCAGACGGGCTCGCGCCCGCCGGTGGTGTGCTTCGCGGGCGCCGGGGCCGGAGGCCAGGCCTTCCTGCCCCTGACCGAGGCCCTCGGCGAGGACCAGCCCGTGTACGCCTTCCAGCCGCACGGCTTCGAGGAGTGGGGGCTGCCCGACTACTCGATCGGCATGGCGGCGCGCCGGCACCTCCGCCGACTGCGGGAGATCCAGCCGCACGGGCCGTACCGGCTGGTCGGGCACTCCATGGGGGGTCTCGTCGCCCTGCAGGTCGCGCGGCGCCTGGCCGCCGCGGGCGAGGAGGTCGCCTCGGTGACCCTCATCGACACCGTCCTGCCGCAGCGGCTGGTCGAGCAGGCCTGGTCCCCGGAGGCGACGGCGAACGGGGAGCACCCCGCGGTGGCCCCCCTGCCCGGGGACGACAAGTACGGCGCGCCGAAGACGACGCGTGAGCTGTGGCGGCGCCGTGTCCTGGCGCTCGCGGCCGGGGCACTGCCCCCGTCGGGCGCGCGCATGGAGGGCATGCTGGAACTGGGTGTCCGGGTGTCGCTCCTGCACCGCCCGCAGCCGTGGGACGGCCGCGTCGACGTCTACGTCAGCCACCTCAACGAGGCGAGTCTCGTCGTCTGGCGGCAGCTGCTGGTCGGGGACGTCCGGATGACCACCCTCTCCGGTGAGCACAACTCGCTCCTGCGGTCGCCGTTCGTGGAGCAGATCGCGCAGGGCTTCACCACGGCTCCCTGACCGCGCCCCTCGTCCCGGGGCCGATCCGCCGGACGGTGTCCACACGGACACCGTCCGGCGTCGTCTTGCCCGCCGTGACGGACGGCCGGTCCATGATCGCGGTCACGTCGCGGCGATCTCACAGGTGTGTCACAGTTTCACTGGGCAACATCCTCGCCGTGGTCGGAGCGGACGCGTGGGGAGTGCTCGCGCAGCGACAGAGCGGTCGTCGCCGATCACCGCACGCGGGACGTCCCCGTCCCGCGCGTGACGCCGGCCCCGTTCGGGTCCGGGAGGTCGCAGGAGCCCTGCACCTCCCCGGACGCCGAGCTCTGAGCACTGCGGAGGACGCCCGTGCCGAACCTGCCATCCCCGTCGGCCTGCGAGTCGGTGGTCGCCGTGGCGCACCCGGCGGAGGAGCGCCCCGCCGAGCCGACGGTCTCGGTGGTCATCGCCTGCTACACCGAGGCGCGGTGGGCGGGGATCACCGCCGCCGTCCGGTCGGCGCTCGAGCAGGACCGGCGCCCGCTCGAGGTCGTCGTCGCCGTCGACCACGCCCCCGCGCTGCTGGACCGGGTCCGACGCGCGTTCCCCGAGGTCCGCGTCGTCCCCAACACCACCTCGCGCGGCGCCTCCGGTACCCGGAACGCCGGGGCGAGGGCCGCACGGGGCGACGTCGTCGCCTTCCTGGACGACGACACGCGCGCGGCACGCACCTGGCTGACCAACCTCGTCCGCGGGCTGGAGGAGACCCCCGGGGCCGTCGGCGTCGGGGGGCGGGTCGAGGCGGACTGGCCCGGGGGCGTCGTGCCCCGCTGGTTCCCGCCGGAGTTCCTCTGGGTCGTGGGCGCGTCCTACGAGGGGATGCCGACCGGGCGCAGCGAGGTGCGCAACGTGTGGAGCGAGAGCATGGCCGTCTGGCGTGAGGACTTCGCCCGGGTCGGGGGCTTCCGCGACGGCTTCGGGAAGCTGGGGGCCGCCTCCAGCCCGGAGGACACGGAGTTCTGCATCCGCGCGGCCGCCGTGACCGGCCGGTCCTGGCTGTACGTCCCGGAGGCCGAGATCGTCCACGACGTCCCCGCCGCCCGGGCGAGCTGGAGCTACTTCGTCCGCCGGTGCCACTCGGAGGGGCGCGGCAAGGCCGCGATGGCCGCCCTGGACCAGGGGAGCGCGCTCGGGGAGGAGCGTGGTCACGTGCTGGGGGCCATCCCCCGCGGCGTGTGGCGTGACCTGCGCCGGTTCCTCCGCGGGGACGGGTGGGGTCTGGCCCGTGCCGCCACGGCCGGGGTGGGCCTGCTGGCCGCTGCCTCGGGGTACGCCGTCGGCCGGACCGGCGCGGTCCGGGCCGGCGCCTGACGACGGCGGCGCCGGTGACCGCCCCAGGGGGTGGTCACCGGCGCCCGGTCCCGGGTCAGGCCGGCGCGTAGATCGTGACCCAGTCGACCTGCATGGTCGTCGTCCGCGGGTTGCCCACGCCGCAGCCGAAGGCGCCGCCACCGCCCTGGCAGCCGCCCGGCTGGGTCTGGATCGCCAGGTGCATCGGCTCGCTCGGCACGCCCTGGTGGACCGTCGTCGCCCACGGCCGGCCGTCGAGGGTGTAGACGAGGCGGCCGGGGGACCACTCGACGCCCATGGTGTGCCACTGCGTCAGGTCGACGGCGACCCGCTCACCGACCATCGCGTCGTCCCCGCCGTGGTGCAGTGTCGCCGTCGTGCCGCTGCGGTTGCCGCCGGCGTCCTCGGCGAAGTCGATCTCCGGCGGCCAGTTCGGGCCGTCCGGCCAGAGCAGGGCGGCGTACTTGATCTCGTCGCCGGCGTCGATGCGGAACCGCATCTCCCACTTGCCGTAGGTCTGACCGATCCGGCTGGCCAGGCCGCCGCTGACCCACTGGCCGTTCAGCAGCTCGTTGCGCAGCTGGAGGAAGCCGCCGCTCACCTGGACCTGGGAGGGTGACCAGGTCCCGTACGGGGACCCACCGGGCTGGCCGGAGTAGGTGCGCCACTGCGGGCCAAGCGTCGAGCCGTCGAAGCCGTCGGAGAAGACCTGCCGCCACCCGGTGACGTCACCCGTGGGAGTCGGGGTGCTCGCCCCGCTCGTCGTCGTCGACGCCGGCGGCACGGCGGCCGGCTGGGGCGCGGTGGAGGACGGGGGCGTGGCCTGCGGCACCGGGGAGGTGGACGCAGTGGCGGACGGCGTGGGCGCGGTGGCCGGCGGCGGTACGGCGGCCGGCGGAGGCACGGCGGCCGGAGTGGTCGGCGGCGTGGTCGGCGTGACCGCCGGCGCAGGGGGGCCGGACCGCCGGGTGTCGCGGGGGACCTCGTTCCGGAGCCGGCGCTGCGAGGTGTCGCCGTGGCCCCAGGAGTTCCACCAGGAGGCGGCCTCGGCCAGCGGACCGGCGGCCGCGGCGTCCTCCGGCGCCTCCAGTGACAGGGCGACGAGGCTGCTGGCGGCCGTGAAGGCGGCCGTCAGGGCGATGAGGCGGATGGCGAGGCGCCTCCTCACGTCGCGCGGTCGGCCGGATGCACGGTGTGACGACATGGCTCTGAGTAAATATGTCGACACGGTGCGATGTGAAGAGTGCACAGGCGATGGGGACCGGTTCGTCTCTCCCAGGCCCCCTGCGCACCACTGGTCACACGCGCCCCGTCGACCGAGGCCGGCCACGACGACCACCCGGGCCCGCCCGTCCTCCGATCCGGTTGCGTCCACCACATCCGCTGATCTCGCCTGTCCGGGCCCGTATCCTGGACTGACCATGCCGTCGCACGCTCGAGCCGCCGGGTCGCACGCCCGGACCGGCCGGCCCCGCCACGCCCTCCGCAGCCGGATGGGTGGCTGGCTCGCCGCCACCACCGTGCTGGGTCTCCTGGCGTCCTGCAGCACGGACGGCACTGAGGCTCCGGCGCCCGGCCTGAACGACGGGGTGCCCCTCGCGTCGACCGCAGCCGAACGTCTCGGCTGGCAGCAGTTCGACGGCGACGAGTTCGACGGCGCGCAGCTGGACCTCACCGACTGGCGGCTCTACGGGAGCCTGGGCGCCAACGGCATCGGGGTCCGCAGCCCGGATGCGGTCTCGCTCCGCCAGGGCTCACTGGTGATCACCGCCTGGCAGCAGTACTCCGGTGGCCTCGCGTGGCACGGCGAGCCGGCCACCACCTACGGCAGGTGGGAGTTCCGGGCCAGGGTCGAGGAGGGCACGGGTTACGCGCCGGCCATCCTCCTGTGGCCGGACTCGGACAACTGGCCGATCGACGGCGAGATCGACGTGATGGAGATCGTCGCGGGCGACCGGGGGGTCAACCACACGACCGTCCACTACGGCGCCGACGACCAGCGGATCGACAGCACGGTGACCGGTGACTTCACCCAGTGGCACAACTACGCGGTCGACTGGCAGCCGGACAGCATCACCGTCTACATCGACGGCGAGCAGGTCTTCCGGACCACGGAGCCGGCCGCCATCCCGCACGGCCCGATGCACCTGGCGATCCAGCTCGACGTGGGACCTCAGGGCACGTGGATCCCCGCTCCGGACGCGACGACCCCGGAGACGGTGAGCCTCTACGTGGACTGGGTCCGGATGTACCGCTGACTCCCGGGGAGGCCGTGCCGGGTGGACCGGGTGCGGCCAGGCGTCCCTGCGGGCGTCGGCGCGCCCGTCGCGTCGCGGGCCTGGCCGGTGCCCTCGCCGGGCTGTCGGCGGGCATCGGCCTCGCCGCGCACCACCACCTCTCCGGCAGCAGTCTCCTGGTCGCGTTGAGCGCCTTCTCCACCCACCTCCTGGCCCTCGCCCCCGTGTCCGCCGCGCTGCTGGTCGCCGGCCGGCGGTGGATCGGAGCCGGCCTGGCCGCCGCACTGACCGTCGCCGCCGTCGCCGCCGTCGCCCCCACGTACGCGGGCGACCCGGTGGAGGCGCCCGGCGGGCAGCCGCTGACGCTGCTGACGGCGAACGTGAGGCTGGGCGAGGCCGACGCGGAGGGCCTGGTGGCCCTCGTGGAGCGCTCCGGCGCGGACGTCGTGTCCCTCCAGGAGCTGACCCCGTCGCTGCGCCGGCAGCTCGAGGCGGCGGGCCTCGACGAGCTCCTGCCGCACAGCGTCGTCCTGGCCGCCCCCGGCGCGGACGGGATCGGGCTGTGGAGCCGTTCCCCGCTGACCGACGAGACACGCCACGACGAGCTGACCTTCCCCGCGGTGTCGGCCCGGGTCGGCCTGGCCGACGGACAGCCCGGCCCCACCGTGCTCGGGGTCCACGCAGCCGGCCCGTGGCCGCAGGCGGCCGACGACTGGGTCCGCGACCTGGCCAAGCTCCCTGCCCTGCTGCAGCGGCTCGGCCAGGAGGCCGACGAGCACGACTCCGCCGTCCTCGTCGGCGGCGACTTCAACGCGACGTGGGGCAACGCCCAGTTCCGCGGGTTGCTGCAGGACGGGTACCGGGACGCGGCAGAGCAGCTCGGTGCCCGGTGGACGGCGACCTTCCCGGCCGGCGCGGCGATCCCCCCGGTCATCGGCATCGACCACGTCCTGGTGCGCGGCGCCGGTGCACGGGACCTGCGCACGGTGACCGTCCCCGGTTCCGACCACCGGGGGGTGCTGACCACCGTCACCCTCCCCGCGGGGTGACCCGCGCGGCGGCGAGGCCGGCCGACCGGGGCCGCCGGCGGGCGCGGTCCCGGCTGCGCGACGGTCCTCAGACCTCCGACGCGGCCTCGGGCCGCCGGTAGCCCGGGTCGTCCACGCGGACCAGCTCGGCGGGGACGCCGAGGACGACGCCCCACTCGGGGACGTCCCGCAGGACCAGGGACAGCGCGCCGACCCGCGCGTGCGAGCCGACGTGCACGGCGCCGACGACGACGCACCCGGCCCCGAACTCCACGTCGTCCCCGGCGCTGGCGACGCCCTTCTCCGAGCCGTCCCGCCGGACCACGTTCCCGATCGTGACGTGCTGCCGGAGCACGCAGTCGGCGCCCAGGCGCACACCGGGGTTGAGCACGATGCCGTGCGGGTGGAAGACGCGCAGCCGGGGTCCCACCTCGAGTCCGGGCGGGAGCTCGACGCCCACGAACAGCGAGGTGAACAGCGAGTAGCCGAAGGCCAGGGCCCTCCCGGGGAGGCCCCACCGCCGCACCGCCCACTGCGCGGTGCGGAACGCCACGAGCAGCAGCTGCGAGTCCGGGTAGCCGGCGTTGGCCTTCCAGTCCTGCGTCGCCCAGCGGAGGAACCCCCCGCCGGGGACGGCGTCGCTCACGGCTGGACGCCGTCGAAGCGGACGATCAACGCGTCGTCGTTCTCGTAGACGGTGGTCCACCCCGGCGCGCCCGTGACGGCCTCCTCGAGCCGCTGGAAGGAACCGTCGGTCACCAGGCCGTAGTACTCGGCGTACTCGATCATGCTGCGGGTGACGACCAGGTACGGCCGCTCGCCCTGGGTCGCCATGAACTCCTCGACCGCGGGCAGCCCGCCCTCGTCGAGCAGCTCCCCGCCCAGGCCGGCGAACGTGACCAGGTCCGGGTCGCCGCCGGAGGACGGCACCCCGAAGGCGTTGTAGTCGGCCGTGAGGCGCCCGGGCGCGTTCTGGGCCGCGATGACCAGCGTGCGGCCCGGTTCGCCGTTGTCGTAGATCCACTCCATGGCCTCCACCTCGTCCTCCGAGAAGGTCGACCAGGCCAGGGTGCCGTGCAGCCCCTGGATGCTGGCCAGCGAGACGGCGACCAGGACGACGGCCAGCGCCGGGGCGACGACGCGCCTCCACCGGATGCGCACCACCGCCTGGGCGATCAGGAAGGCGGTGAAGGGCAGGGAGAACAGGTAGACGCGGTAGATGGCCTCGCCGCCGTAGCTCTGCCCGAGCAGGATGAGGAACGGCGCGAACGCCAGGGCGGCGGGCACGAGCACCCGGCCGGGCCTGCGCCAGGACGCCAGCACGGCGACGGCGCCGGCGAGCCAGACGCCGAGCGCGAGCGCGGAGGCGACGGTGCTCGTGAACACCTGGCCGGCGCTCCCGGTCGTCGTCGTCACGACGCCGCCGGCGTTCTCCCAGAACCGCAGGCTGTCGAGCAGGCCGTAGGCGCTGTTGATGAAGTCGAAGCGCGGGAGCAGGTAGGCGACGGCGATGAGCAGACACCCGAGCACCGTCCAGCGGGGCCGGACCGTCCCCAGCACCGTGAGGAGCACGAAGGCCACGACCAGCATGTACGGCGACAGCTGGTGGGCGATGGTGACGGCGGTGAAGAGCCCGTACAGGAGGGCCAGGGCGACCCACCGGCTCCTCCGCGACACCGGTGGCACCGGCTCCGCACCCCGCACCGACCAGGCCTTGAGCCGCCGCAGCCGCGACGGCCCGCGGCGCCACTCCGTCGGGGTCCGGCGCAGCCAGGTGAGCACCACCAGCACGCAGCCCAGGCTCAGGTGGAAGGCGTACGCCTGCGGCGACAGGTAGGCGGTACCCACCCACAGTCCCGCGTGGAAGAGGAAGACCGTCAGGAACGCCACCCGGCGGTCCTCGGACAGGGTCCGGGCGATGGCGAAGACGGGCAGGCACACCAGCAGGCTGGAGGCGAACGGGGCCCAGGTCGCCAGGGTCAGCGTGCTGACGCCGGTGAGCTCGCCGAGGGCGGCCACCGCCGTGAAGAGGGCCGGCCACTGCTGGTAGATGTCACGGGGGTCGGTGACGCCGTTGCCCTCGCGGAACCACTCGACGACGCCGAGGTGCTTGTACGTCCAGGCGTACTCGGGGTTGGTGTAGAGGATCGGCACCGTCGCGTCGACGACCGCCACGAGACCGACCACCCCGGCGACCAGCACCCAGGTGCGCCGCTGGTCGAAGAGCTCCACGACGAACCCGGCGCACACCAGCGCCAGGCCGACGTGGAACAGCGGACCGACCAGGGCCAGCAGGCCGTAGTCGGAGCGCGTCGCGGTGTCGACCTGCGTGAGGCTCACCGCCCACGCGGCCAGGCCGGCGAGGACCACCAGGGGCGCCAGTGCCCGGCGGAGGAGCGACGGCCGGTCCCGGTGGGGGCCGCTCTCGTCGGGGACGCCGGGGAGGGCGTCGGGCGTCCCGGCGTCGGCGAAGGCGCGGGTCATCGGCCGGCCCCCCGCACCCGGAGCAGCGCGACCGCGCAGGACGCGACGGTGCCGGCGGCGAGGACCAGCAGGAGGGTGGTCGGTGACCAGACGTCGAGCCAGGCCGTGACCGCGGAGGCGATGCCCCAGACCGCCAGCGAGACCACGTCGGTCAGCGCCCACGACGTCGACTGCCGGGAGGTCGGCACGTGGGCCAGGACGGCCGCGCCGGGACCCGCGCAGACGAAGGCGAGCACGGTCACGAGGCGGACCGCCTGCGGGGCGTCCACGGCGACCGCCAGGGCCGAGGCCACGGACGTGCCGATGCCGGCCCAGGCGACGAGCGTCCGGGTCCGGGCGCCGGTGCGCTCGTCGGTCCGGAGGGACACGTCCGGCACTCCCGTCGGTGCACTGGTGGAACTCATGTGGTCGCCTCTCCTGCGCCGATCCTGCTGGGTCCGACCTCGCGGACACGACGGGCGGGGACACCGGCGTAGACGCCACGGGGCAGGCAGTCGGCCGCCACGACCGCTCCCGCCGCCACGACCACGTCGTCGCCGATCGTCACGCCGGGCAGGACGGTGACGCGGGCGCCCAGCCACACGCGGTCCCCGATCACCACGGGCAGGCCACTGGCCTGCGACCGCCACGTCCCGCCCGGACCGCGGTGGTCCGAGGTGATGATCATCGTCTGCATGCCGACGGCGCAGTCGACGCCGATCTCGACCGGCGCGACGGCCTCGATGTAGCACTGCAGGTTCAGGTAGCTCCGCGCCCCGATCCGGACGTTGCGCGGATCCCCCTCGAAGCGGCAGGCGGGGCTCACCACGAAGGAGTCGACCGCCATGCCGCCGAGCCGGTAGAGCGTGCGGCGCAGCACCTTGGGGACGGCGAAGGAGGCCGCCACCCGGTTGAACCAGAGGTTGCGCCGGAAGACGCGCGCGTCGAGGCGCAGCGACTCCACCAGCAGCCGGAGGTCGGACCGGCGCGGCGTCCCCCGGCCGGCGGGCAGCGCCGTGGTCACGACGCGGCCTCGGGCCGGGCGGGCACCTCGGTCTCCGCCTGCCGCGGCCGGCCCGCGCTCGCCACGAGCTCCCGGTACAGCCGCCGCCCGATCGGCAGGACGGCGAGCGCCGTGACGACCTCGGCGGCCAGGTACACCAGCGCGAGCCCCTCGAGGCCGAAGTCGGTGAGGCCCACGGCGGTGACCGCGAGGAACACCACCGCCTTGACCGCGAGGGCCGTCACCAGCGGCCGCAGCCGCTTGCGCGCCACGCTCAGGGCGGTGAAGATCACGAACCCGGCGCTGAAGGGGAAGGACAGGGCGATGATGCGCAGCAGCGTGGTCCCCTGGTCGGCGTACTGGGAGCCGAGGAGGGCGAGCAGCAGGGGCGCGGCGGCCACGGAGACCGTCGTCGCCGCGACGCTCACCAGCGCGGTGAGGCGCATCGACCGCTTGATCAGCCGACGGAAGGCGGCCGCGTCGTTGGCGTACTCGACCACGAAGGCCATGGCGATGCTCCACACCAGCGTGCCGAAGGAGACGCTGACGTACCACGGGACGTAGAAGTAGGCGGCCGCCTCGCTGCCGAGCTCCGCGGAGACGAGCACGGGCGGGAGCAGCGCGACGCAGCTGGCCAGCGCGCTGGCCGCGTAGTCCCCGGCCACGAACCCCTTGATGGAGCTCCAGCCGACGTCGGCCGACCCGGTGGACGTCACCACGTGCCGGGGGACCAGCCGGCGGAACACGAAGGTGTTGACCACCAGGACGGCCAGCAGGGTGGGCACCACCAGCGCGGCGAGCGCACCCCAGCGGCTGGACAGGAGCACCAGCGGGAACAGGAGGGCCACGCGGAGCAGCCCGGCCACCAGGTTCTCCAGGGGCACCCACACGGCTCCGCCGAGGGAGGTGAGCGCGCCGTCCTGGACCAGGAACAGGGCGTAGCACAGCGTCGCGCCCACGAAGACCAGCGGGACGAACCACTCGTCGCCGAGGATGGCGCTGCCGAAACCCAGTGCGACGAAGCCGAGGGTGACCACCAGGCCCATGCCCAGCGCCAGGCCGTAGGCCCGCGCGATGAAGCCCCCGGTCGCGCGGCCGGCCTGCGGGACGAAGCGCAGCAGCACGCTGACGATGTTGAGCTGGGCCAGCCCCGCCAGGAAGGTGATGGCGGACAGGGCCGACGACGCCTGACCGACCGCCGAGGCCGGCAGCAGGCGGGCGGCCACGATCCAGAACACGATGCCCAGGACACCGGTGAGGACCGTGGAGGCCATCAGCGCCACGGCGTTGAGCTCCATGGCCCGGCGCTTGCGCGGGGCCGCGGTGGCGGTCACGAGGTCTCCTTCGCGCGGGCTGCGAGGTAGGCGCGCGGCCCGGACACCATGCCCCGGAGGCGCAGCCGGCGGAGCTCCGCCGGGAGGCCCTCGAGCAGGGTGGTCACGCCGGGGTCCCGGGGGCGGAGCCGGCTCCGTGCCACGGTGAGCGCTGCGTGTGCCAGCCCCACCAGGTGGCGGGGGTCGCGCGCGACGACGGCCGTCAGCAGCGCGGTGAACCCCGTTCCGTAGCCGGCCATCTGGCGGGCGAGCTCCGCGTCGGTGCGGCGGTGCGCGTGGCTGGTGATCGCCGAGGGCTCGTACCCGAGCGCGCGGCCGGACGCCAGCATCCGGACGACCATGTCGACGTCCTCGCCGCCGCGGCTGGGGGTCCCGGTGCCGAGGGCCTGGTCGAACGGCCCCTGGGCACGCAGGGCCGCGGTCCGGAAGGCCATGTTCGCGCCCATGAAGGTGCCCAGCTGGTAGAGCGAGTGCGTGCGGACGGTCCGGAGGGCGCCGTCCACGCGTCGCTGCACCAGGACCCGGTAGCGCGCCGGGTGCCAGGACCGGGCGCGCGGGCGCTCGAGGCGGAGGGTCTCGGCGACGAGCACCTTCGCCGCCCCACCGCTGTGCTGCTCGAACAGCTCCTGCGCCGGGGTCTCCAGCTCGCTGGGGACGACCAGGCCGCCCAGCCCGTCGAGGGCCGGCTCCGTCGCGAACCGCTCCGCCAGGGCCCGGACCCAGTGGCGATCGGCCTCGACGTCGTCGTCGGTGAAGGCGACGACCTCCCCCACGGCCTCGTCGACGCCGCGGTTGCGTGCCGCCGAGATCCCGGGGACGGGCTGGCGGAGCAGGCGCACCCGCGGGTCGCCGAGCTCCGGCACGGCCGCGGCGGCGTCGCCGTCGGGTGTGCCGGGGCGGTTGTCGACGACCAGCACCTCGACCGGCGGGAGCTCCTGGTCCAGCAGGGCCCGCAGGCAGCGGGAGAGCCCGGCGGGCCGCTCGAGCATCGTCGGGATCACCACGGAGACGCTCGGCAGCGCACCCCCGGCCGCGACCGGGGCGTCCTCCGGCGCGGGCTCCACCAGCCGCTGCACCGCGGCGTCGCGGGCGTCGCGGTCGAGCGCCTCGGGGAGGGGGAGGGTGAACAGCCCCACCGGCCGGGCCCCGCGCCGGGCGACGACGTGCACCGCCCCGTAGCGGGCGACGTCCTCGTCGGCCAGGACGGGACCGTCGGTCCCGTCGAGGTCCCAGTGGACGACCTTGGTCGGCCGCCACCCGCCGTCCCCGGCGGGCGACGCCGCGGGGACGGCGCCGGCCTCCCGGTCCAGCCGCCGGTCCAGCCGCCGCTGCCGGATGTAGGCGCCGGGTCCGCGGAGCATCCCGGCCCGGTTCGCCGACAGCAGTTCGGCGGGGAAGTCCGCCGCGAGACCGGAGACGCGCAGGCTGTCGGAGCTGGTCATGTCCCGCACCGCCCTGCCGGCCAGCGCGGCCAGCCGGAGGAGGACGGGCGGCGAGTCGACGACCAGGGAGGTGTAGAAGGCGGTGAGGCCCGTGCCGTAGCCCTCCATCTGCCGGCGGAGCCCGGCCACGTCGCGGCGGTGGAAGTGCCGGGTGACCGCGCTGGGGCGGTAGAGGGTCGGGAGGCCCGAGCGCAGCAGGTCGGTGAAGACCCGCGTGTCCTCGGCGCCGTGCGTCAGGGTGCCGGCGCCGAGCGCGGCGTCGAAACCGCCGACGGCCCGCAGGGCCGACGTGCGGAACGCCATGTTGGCGCCGACCCCGAACGGGGGCAGGGGGTACAGGGGGCTCTGGCGGTCCCCGCTGCCCGGCCCGAAGTCGGCCGGCGTGAACCCGCGTCCCTTGCTGTGCCCGCCGAACTGCTCGAACCAGACCTGCGCACGGGTCGCCAGCTCGGCGGGGACGACCAGCCCGGACACGGCGGCGGCCTGCGGCCGCTCGGTCAGGGCACGGGTCAGCTCCGACAGCCACATGGGGTCGGCGACCTCGTCGTCGTCGATCCAGGCGACGACCTCACCCTCCAGCGGCTCCTGCAGGGCCCGGTTGCGTGCCCGGGACAGGCCGGGCCGCGGCTCGACGACGTACCGGATGTCCAGGCGGCCGGCGAAGCCCGCGACCACGTCCGCGGTGGCGGTGGTGACCGGCGCGTTGTCGACCACCCAGACCGCGAAGTCGGGGTGGTCCTGCGCGGTCAGGCTCTCGAGGCAGCCGGCCAGCGCCTCCGGCCGCTCCCGGGTGCACAGGACGACGCTGGCGCGGGGAGCGACGGCGAGGTGGCGGGCGTGCACCTCGGCGAAGCCGGGACCCGCGGCGCGACGGCGGCGCACAACGTCGCCCCACCGGCTGTCCAGGAGCCGCTGGAGCTCGTCGGCCCGCATCCCCTGATCGGGGAGCGGCACGACCTCCCACCCCACGGGCTCGCCGTCCAGGCGCAGCAGCAGCCACGCCTCGTCCGCGGTCGTCCCGTCCGGAGCCGTGCGCTGCAGCGGACCCACCGGGTCCGAGAGCTCGACGTCCAGGACGTGTGCCGCGGCGGTGTCGACCGCCGGGGCGGTGTCGTCGACCAGCGCCATCTCAGTTCGATCCGTCCGTTCCCCCGGTGGAGCTCATGTCAGCTCGCGGCCCAGCACGTGCTTGGCGGCGCGGCGAGCGGTGCGCCAGGCCGGCGCGGCGACACGCTTGAGGTGCGGCGCGAGCCCGGGCTCGCCCTTCCCGACGAGCGCCCGGAAGGCGTCGCCGGTGTCCCCCGGCCGGACGTGCAGGCGGGGAACACGGTACGGATCATCCGCGGACGTGGCGATCCTCCGCCCGACGATGCATCCGTTCGAGTAACCCGCCTCGGCGACCGCGCGCGCGACCCGGCGGCTCGAGTAGCCGTGGGGGTAGCAGAAGGAGACCACCGGCCGGCCGAGGGCGTCCTCGAGGGCCCGCCGGCTGTCGACCACCTCGGTGCGCAGGTCGCGGGAGGAGAGCGTGTCGAGCGTCCGGTGGTTGACCGAGTGGCTGCCGATCTCGACGCCGGCGTCCGCGGCGTCGGCCAGCTCCGACCAGCTCAGCCGTGACCCGTGCGGGTCGCCGGGCGGCAACCGGAGTCC
This sequence comes from Geodermatophilus sp. SYSU D00867, assembly GCF_054050315.1. NCBI lineage: Bacteria > Bacillati > Actinomycetota > Actinomycetes > Geodermatophilales > Geodermatophilaceae > Geodermatophilus > Geodermatophilus sp. SYSU D00867. The sequence goes on from NZ_JBJGZC010000003.1 coordinate 142,610, forward strand.
GACGTCGCCGGTGGGGACGTACATGGTGGCGCGGGCGCCCAGCGAGACCAGCACCTCGACCGCGTTCGTGAAGTCGAGCAGGCCGTCGTCGAAGGTCACGCCCACGACCCGGGCGTCGGGGTCGGCGGCGCGGGCCGCGAGCGCCTCGGTGAGGCCGAGGAGGCGCCATCCCTCCGCGGCGAGTGCGCCGAGCTGCTCGGCGAGCTCACCGACGGGGACGGCGTGCTCGTTCGGTGCGGCCGGCGGTGTCGCCGGGGTCGAGTGGTACATCAGCACGGGCATCCGCCACCGCACCGACGGGCGCAGGAGGTCCCCGGCCACGGCGAGGGCGCTCACCGTGCGCCTCCGGCCCGGGGACGGCGCGCCGGCGTGGCCCTGCCCTCGTCCGGGGTCCCGCGGCCCAGGTCGTCGACGACGGCCACGGGGGCGGCCGGCCGGGAGGAGCCCGGCCGTGCGGTGAGGTACCCGAGCCCTGCCGCCGCGACCCCGGCCACGATGGCGGCAGCCCGGCCGAGTCCGCCGACGACGTCCCCCCGCAGCGCCGCGGCGAGGTTGCGGCCCACGCCGGCCAGCAGCACCGAGCGCACGTAGGCGGCCTCCTCGGCCAGGACGTGCTCGCCGGCGGTCGGGAGCGCCGCCATGTGCCGCTTGCCGGCGCCCTCCAGGTGGCTGCGGCGGAGGAAGAAGCGGAACGTCCGGCGCTCCGGCGGCACCTCGTGCCACACGACCGCGGAGGGGGTGAACCGCCAGCGGGAGCCCGGGCCGTTGTGCGCGTTGAGGCGGAGGCACAGCTCGGTGTCCTCGGGCTGGGAGGCGTCACCGACCTTGCCGAAGTCGTTGCTGAAGCCCCCGACCGCCAGGAGCGCGGTCCGGCGGACCAGCAGGTTGGCGCCCCAGACGTTGCGGACGTCGGTGCCCCCGCGCCGGGGGATCGAGCCGCCGACGACCCAGGAGAACTCCTCGGGGAACCACCGCGGCGCACCATCCGGCCAGCGGGCCTCGATCGCTCCGCCGACCCCGGTGGCGAAGGGGGCCGCCCGGTGGGCCCGCAGCAGCTCCTCGATCCAGGTCGGCTCGGCCACCTCGTCGTCGTCGAGGAAGGCGATGAGCTCGGCCGTGCTGACCATCGCCCCGGTGTTCCGCCCGCCGGACGCACCCCGGGAGTACTGGTTGGCCACGACGCGCGCCCGGTCACCGATCTCGCGGCGCAGCCGGTGCAGGAGGGTGTCGTTGTGGTCGACGACCACGATCAGCTCGACCGGGACGGTCTGCGCTGCCGCGGAGTCCACCGCGCGCAGGATGTCGGTCCAGCGGGCCTCGCTGAAGCAGGGCACGACCACGGCGACGGTGGTCATGCCACCTCCTCGACGCCGACCACGCCGGCGCGCGGCCGCAGCGCCGCCCAGTCCCCGGCCGACGGCTGGTGCCCGGTGCCGAGCGGGGACGGAGCCGTCGTCGCGGACGTGACCGACGCCGGCCGGGTGACCGGTCCCCGCGTGCCGTTGACCCGCTCGACGAGCAGGGCGCGCAGGACCCGCAGGCCGTCCCGCCAGGTGTTGAGGTTGCTCTGTCCGTGCAGGCGGGGGAACTCGAAGCTGGGGACCTCGGCGATGGTCAGCCGGGCCTTCGCCACGCGCGTGTTGATGATCGTCTCGATCTCGAACCCGTCACCCCAGGCCTTGTGGTCGCGCTCGCCGTCGGAGGCGTCGAGGGCGAGCACCGGCAGGCAGTGCGTCCAGAAGGCGTTGTACCCGTAGCAGAGGTCGCTGTAGGAGGTGCCGTAGAGCACGTTGACGATCCGGTTGAGCCAGCGGTTGCCCCAGGCCCGCAGCTTCGTGATGTCGGCACTGCCGCCGCCCGGGGCGAAGCGCGTGCCCTTGGCGAAGTCGGCACCGGACGTGAGCGCCGCGACGTAGGCCGGGATCTCCCGCGGGTCGGCCGAGCCGTCGGCGTCCAGCATGACCACGATGTCGCCGGTCACCGCCCGGAAGCCGCACGCCAGGGCGTTGCCCTTCCCCCGCCGGTTCTGGCGGACCACCACGACGTCGGGACGGAGCCTGCGGGCCACCTCGACGGTGTCGTCGACGCTGCGCCCGTCCACCACGATGACCTCGTGCAGGTCCTCCGGGAGCAGGGCGAAGACGTGCGGGAGGTTCTTGGCCTCGTTGTACGTCGGGATGACCACGCTGATCCGGGGCGCGGTGCCGGGGTGGTGGTGCAGTGCGGTGCCCTCGTGTGGGCGCATGCCGGTCCTCTCGTTGCGGAGTCGGGTCCGGTTTCGCCTCTGCTCGCCGTCGGGTGGATGGCGACCAAGTCGCCCGACGGGTCATCGCTACCCGTGGTGCTGCTGCTGAGTGGTGTCCTCGCTGGCCGGTCAGTCGGCGCAGGGGAACCCGGGACGCGTGACGGCACATCGGTGTGCTGGTCCCCCGTGCCACCTGGCCGGCGTCGCACTCCCATGCTGACGGAGAGTCGTCGCCGTGTCCACAGAGTGATGGGTGCGTCACGTCATCGGGTGAACACCGCTGACGGTCGAGGACCCACGGTAGCCGATCGCCGGAGCCGTCCACCCACCCGGGTGGACGACCCCACCCGGGCGGGTGTCCCGGCCCCGGCGGGATCAGCCGAGTCGGTCGTCGACGATCTCGGCGGTCCCGGACTCCTCGACGGCCGACCGCATCTGCGTCAGCGCCTCCGGGTCGGCGTCGAGCGCCCACTCGAGGTAGTCGGTCGTGGCCTCGGCGATCACCGGCCAGGTCGGGGAGCTGTCGTCGTCGTAGGCACGGCTGTGGTCGGCGTCGGGGACCTCGATGAAGGCCTTCGGCTCCGGGGCCCGGCCGTAGAGCTCCGCGCCCTGCTCCAGCGGGATCGCGTCGTCGTTGCCGCCGTGGACGAACAGGACGGGGGTGCCGGCCTCGGCGAACGGCCGGGTCAGCTGCTGCCCGAGCTCCGGGACGAGGTAGGTCAGCTCGCCGCCGGCGAGGACGAGCGCGGCGTCGAAGCGGTCGTCGAGGTCCCCCTCACTGCGCAGCAGGGCCGTCGTCAGGGCGCCGAGGGAGTGCCCGGCCGCGGCGAGCCGCTCCTCGTCGATGACGCCCTCCACGTCGCTGCCCTGCGTCCGGCCGAGCTCGAGGACCCGGTCGAGGACGAAGGACACGTCCGCGGGCTGCTGCAGCACGTCGGCGCGGATCTCCTCGGTCCCCTCCGCGCTCAGCGGGAACCGCGGCGCCGCGACGACCATGCCGGCCGAGGCCCAGCGGCTCAGCAGCTCCTCGTAGGCCTCGGGCGAGGCCAGGTAGCCGTGGCTGAACACGACCAGCGGGTAGGGGCCGTCACCGCCGTCGGGGTACCAGATCGTGGTCTCCAGCGTCCGGCTCGCCGCCAGCTGGTTGCCCTGGTCGTCCACGGTCGGCCTCGACGGGTCCTCGAAGGTGACCGTGGTGCTCGTCACCTGCAGCGCGGTGGGCTCGGCCGGCGTCGCGTCCTCGGGCGTCGCGTCGTCGGGCGTGGCGGAGGAGCAGCCGGTGACGAGCAGGGGAGCCACGAGTGCGAGGAGGACGCGGTCGCGCCAGCGGTTCGCCATGACCCCAGTCTCCGGCATCGGGCTGGAGCACCCCGGGACCAGGGCGCCCGGTGGGAGGTCTCACACGCCGCCGCCCGACCGGTCACCGGGGTCCGTGGCTCGCGCTCAGCCGGCGGTCCACTCCAGCAGCTCGTCGGCGGTCCAGGTGTTGACCACCCGGTCGGGGTCGACGCCGGTCTCGACGGCGCGCTCGCAGCCGTTGCCCTGCCAGTCGAGCTGGCCGGGGGCGTGCGCGTCGGTGTCGACGGCGAACCGGCAGCCCAGCTCGACGGCGAGGGACAGCAGCCGCAGCGGCGGGTCCAGCCGCTCGGGCCGGGAGTTGATCTCGACGGCGGTGTCGTGCTGCGCGCAGGCGGTGAACACGGCCTCGGCGTCGAAGGCGCTCTCCGGCCGCGGCCGCTGCCGCCGTCCCTCCCGCTGCTCGCGGGGGATCAGCAGCCGCCCGGTGCAGTGCCCGAGGACGTCGGTGTGCGGGTTGGCGACCGCGGCGAGCATCCGCTCGGTCATGGCCGCGGACTCGGCGCGCAGGTCCGAGTGGACGCTGGCCACCACGACGTCGAGGCGGCCGAGCAGCTCGTCGGTCTGGTCGAGGCTGCCGTCGACGTTGATGTCGCACTCGATGCCGGTGAGGATCCGGAACGGCGCGAGCTCCGCGTTGAGCTCGGCGACGACGTCGAGCTGGCGCTCCAGCCGCTCCGCCGTCAGCCCGTTGGCGACGGTCAGCCGCGGGGAGTGGTCGGTCAGCGCCATGTACTCGTGGCCCAGCCCGATCGCCGCCTCGGCCATCTCGCGGATCGGGCTGCCGCCGTCGGACCAGTCCGAGTGCGTGTGCAGGTCGCCGCGGAGGGTGGCGCGGAACTCGGCGACGTCGTCGGCCAGCGGCACGAGCTCGGAGTGGGCCTCCTCGAGCCGGGCCAGGTACTCCGGCACCTCGCCGGCGTGCGCCTGCACGATCGCGGCGCCGGTCTTGGGGCCGATGCCGCGCAGGTCGGTGAGCGTGCGCGTGCGGATCCGCCGGTCGAGCTCCTCGGGCCCGATCGTGTCGACGACGGCCGCCGCGGTGCGGAACGCGGCGACCCGGTGCGTGGGCTCGCGGGCGCGCTCCAGGAGGAAGGCGATCCTCCGGAGCGCGGCCGCGGGTCCGAGAGGTGTGCTCAGCTGGCCTTCCTCGCCTTCCTGGCGGCCTTCTTCTGGGCCTTGGCCGCGCGCCGGGTCGCCTTCTCGTAGTTCTTCTCCGTCGACTCGGCGGCGCGCCTGGCCGCGCGGCGGGCCCGGTAGCCGACCGACGGGCGGCCCTCGGTGTCGACGGCGGCGATCAGCAGGCCGCCGAGCAGGCCGGCGTTCTTGAGGAAGTTCGACAGCTGGCCGAAGCGCTCCTCCGGGTCCTCGTGCTCCCAGAAGCGGTGGCCGGCGAAGGTGGTCGGGACGATGCTCCCGGCCAGCGCGAGCGCGCTCAGGCGGGGCAGCTTGCCGAGCGCGAACAGCGCGCCCGCGCCGACCTTGATGCCGGCGTCGATCTTCACCCACTGCTCGGTGTCGCGCGGCACCTGGACCGGCAGCTGCTGGTCCGCCGTCCTGGTGATCGTGTCGACCACCGGCTGGGCCCCCGGCACCCGGGTCTGCGGGTTGCGCAGGGTGTCGACGCCGCCGTAGAGGAACGACGCTGCGAGCAGGGGCCGGGCGATCCGGCGGACCAACATGGATGACCTCTTCCGTCGATGGGACCTCAGGCGTGTCCCTTGCCCAGGCAGCGGTTCGGGACACCTGATCGGAACCTAGTGATCAGCACCTCTCCGCGCTCGGTCAGTGCAGGGGCCGCCCGCAGCGCGGGATGATCGGCCGGTGCACCCGTCGGCCCGTCCGCAGTGGCGGCCCGCGTGGTGGGTGCTCCTGCTCGGGCTGGCCGCGATCGTCCTCTTCGGGACCGCCTTCGCGGTGCGGCTGAGCTGCGTTCTCGGGCACTGTGCGGTCCCGTCGGTGCGGTACCTGCTCGACCTCGACGCGGTCGGCGGGCTCCCGCGCCTGTTCACCACCGGCGTCTTCGTCGCCGTGGCGGCACTCGCGGGCCGCGCGTGCCGCTCGGCCACCGGCCGGGCCCGGCCGTGGTGGGCGGCGGTCGCGGCCGCGGGGCTGGCGCTCGCGGTCGTGAAGCTGGCGAGCGCGCACTCGCTCGCGGAGGCCGGGACGTCCCCGCTGACGACGCTGCTCCTCGGGCTCGCCGTCGCCGTGCCGTCGCTGTGGCTGCTCGCGGTGGCGGGCCGGGCGTGGGACGTCCCCGCGACGGTGCCGGTGGTGGCCGCGCTCGCGGGCTACGCCCTCGCCGCCCTGGGCCTCGACGTGCTCACCCACCTGGCCGGGCTGCTCGCCGGTGGTGCCGGGGCGGCGTCGGCGACGTTCGTCGAGGAGCTCGGCGAGGCGCTCGCCGCGGTGGCGGTCCTGGCGGTGGTCCGGTCCGGGACGTCGGCCGCTCGCCCCGGCCGGTGAGCGGACCGCGTGGGGGTGTTCCCCGTGCGTCGCCGGTGCCGCCGGGCCGGCAGGGCGCGAGGAACGCCCGCGACGGGGCGCGGGGTCAGGCCGTGCGGCTGCAGTACACCGTCAGCGGCGCGCGCTTGCCGAACACGAACGACGACGCCGCCTCGCCCGTCTCGCCGTCGTAGGCGACGCGCTGCGGGCCCGACCACAGGTGCACGTGCAGCTCCGGCGTCGCGGAGGTGGCGTAGCCGGAGCTGCGGTCACTGATCCCGAGCAGGGCGCCGAGCACCGCGCGGGTGCGGCTGAACGGGACGTCGGCGCGCAGGTACTGCACGTCGAGCAGGCCGTCCTCCAGCCGCGGCCGCCACGCCGGCGCCAGGCCGCGCGGGGTGTAGCGGCAGTTGCCGACGAACAGGATCCAGACCTCGACCGGCCGCCCGTCGAGCACCATCGACACCGGCGTCCCGGCGCGCAGCACCTGCGCCGCCGCCACCGCCGTCGCGGTCCACCGGCCGAGCCGCCGCTCGAGCGCGTCGCGGCGCCGCACGAGCTCCGGGTAGACGCCGATGCTCGCGGTGTTGAGGAACGGCACCCCGTTGACGTCGGCGACGTCCACGCGCACCGCCTGCCCGGCCGTCACCGCGTCGGCGGCGTGCTCGAGCGTCTCGACCCCGAGGTCGCGGGCGAAGTGGTTGAGCGTCCCCGCCGGGAGGACGGCCAGCGGCAGCGCGGCCTCCAGCGCCACCGCTGCGGCGGCCGCCACGCTGCCGTCCCCGCCGGCCACGCCGAGCGCCGTGGCCCGCCCCGACCGGGCGGCCTCCTCGAGCAGGTCGCCCACGCCGCACCCATCGGACGCCGCCAGCACCTCGGCGCGGGGCAGCAGGCGCCGGATCTCCTCGGCGGGGTCGTAGCCCTCCGGCCCCGACCGCGGGTTGACGGCGACGACGAGGCCCTCGCCGTCGGGCAGCGCGGGGGCGCTGCTCCCGGGCCGCACGCGCGCCGGCTCGGTCGGGCGCACGGGCCACCACCGCCGGCCGGCCAGCGCCACGCCGGCCCCGATGGCCAGCCCCGAGACGACGTCACCCGGGTAGTGCACGCCCACGTGCACCCGCGAGTACCCGACCGCCACCGCGAGCGGGGCCAGCGCGGCGCCGGCCAGCGGGTCCTCCATCGCCACGCCGGTGGCGAAGGCGGCCGCCGACGACGAGTGGCCGCTGGGGAAGGAGAGGGTGTGCGGCGCCCGCCGCAGCCGACGGTCGGCCGCCAGGTTCGCCAGGTCCGGCCGCACCCGGCCGAACAGCCGCTTGAGGACGGCGTTGACCACGCCGCTGGCGACCGCTAACGAGCCCAGGCCCCGCACCGCGCCCCGCCGCGGCGCCCCGCGGCGCAGCCCGAGCACCAGGGCGATCGCGAACCAGAGCTTGCCGTGGTCGGCCGCCCGCGACAGCCGTCGCAGCCAGCGGTCGGCCGGGCTCGCGGGCAGCGCGCCGACGGCGGCGTGCAGCCGGGCGTCCCAGTGGCGCAGCCGCAGCGGGGTCACCCGCGGGACGCTAGCCCTCCTCAGGCCTTGCGGCGGGCCCGGTAGGCGGCGACGGTCGAGCGGCTGGCGCAGGTGTTCGAGCAGTACCGGCGGCTTGCGTTGCGCGAGGTGTCGACGTAGACGTCGTCGCAGCCCTCGGCCGAGCAGACGCCGAGCCGCTGCCACCCGTGCTGGGCCACCACCTGGGACAGCCCCATCGCCACCGTCGTCGTCAGCTGCTCGAGGGCGGAGGCGTCGGGGCGCGCGTAGTGCAGGTGCAGCTCGCCGTCGTGGTCGGTGGCGTAGGGGTGCGGCCGGGCCAGGGCGAGCAGCTCGTTGAGCCGGGCGATGACGTCGTCCTGCGTCCCCGCGACGGCGACCGCGCGGACCAGGTCGGAGGTCGCGGCGGCGCGGCGGGTCTCGGCGGGGGAGAGCTCCAGCGCCGTCTCGGGGGTGAACCACTCGTCGTGGGCGCGCAGGAACGCCACCGCCCAGTCCGGATCCGCCGCGCGGTCGGCGTTGGCCAGGTCGATGGCCAGCTCCACGGCGTTCGACCCGTAGGTGTCGTAGTCCATGTGACTCCCTACCGCCCTGCTATCGTCGTAGGTGGTCAACGACTCTTGACCCCCTACTGTTCCTCTTCCTCGATCTCCGAAGCGAGTTCCGTCGTGCGTGCGTACCTGTCCGTCTGGCGCCTGCCGTCCGCCCCCGTGCTGCTGCTCGCCGGCTTCGCCGGCCGGCTGCCCTCGGCGATGGTCCCGCTGGCGCTGCTGCTCATGGTGCAGCAGCAGACCGGTTCCTACGCCGCCGCCGGCCTCGCGTCGGCGACCTACGGCCTCGCGATGGCCGCCATGGCGCCGGTGCTCGGCCGGCTCGCCGACCGGCGCACCCCGCGCCCGGTCCTGCTCGGCCAGGCCGGCGCCTACCCCCTCCTGCTCGCCGTGCTGGTGGCCGTCGTCCTCGGCGGCGCGCCGATCGCGGTCGTCGTCGCCGCGTCGGCGGCGGCCGGTGCGGCGACGCCGCTGGTGTCGGGCACCGTGCGGGCGCTGTGGTCGCGGGTCGACCCGCGGGTGCGCGGCACCGCCTTCGCCCTCGACGCCACCGCCACCGAGCTGGTCTTCGTCGCGGGCCCCACGCTGGTCGCGACGCTCGCCGTCCTCACCGGCCCGGCCTGGGCGCTCGGCGTCGCCGGCCTGCTCGCGGTGGCCGGCGCGCTGGGCATCGCGACGTCGAGGGCGCTGCGCGGCTGGACGCCCGTGCCGGCCACCCAGCGCACCAGCCCCTTCGCCACCGTGCTCGCCCCCGGCATGCCGCGGGTGCTGGTCAGCGGATCGGCGCTGATGCTCGGCTTCGGCGCGCTGGAGGTGGCCATCCCGGCGTTCGCCGACGCCGCCGGCTCGCCCGGCATGTCGGGCCTGCTGCTGGCGCTGTGGTCGCTGGGCTCGGTGGCCGGCGGCCTGTGGTTCGGTGCCCGCGTGGTGAGCGCCTCGCTGCCGCGCCAGTACCGGTGGCTGCTGCTCGGCGTCACGATCGGCCTGGCGCCGCTGGCCGCGGCGTCGAGCCCGTGGGTGCTCGGCGCGCTGCTGTTCCTCGGCGGGACGGCGATCGCGCCGACGCTCACCGTGCAGAACTCGCTGGTCGGCGCCCTCGCCCCGGCACACGCCACCACGGAGGCCTTCACCTGGCTCTCCACGATGGCCACCGGCGCCTCGGCGGTCGGCGCGGCGCTCGGCGGGGCGCTGATCGACGGCCCGCACGGGGTGACCGGCAGCCTGGTGCTGGCGGTGGCCGGCGCCGCCGTCGCGGTGCTGGTGACCCTGCTGCCGGGGCGTCGCGCGGTGTCGTCCCCGCGGGAGCGGGTGGCCGTCTGAGCCCTCCCTCCCGGCCCGGCCCCCCCGGGCTGGGAGGGTCGCGGAGGCCGCTGGTAGTCTCTTCTCCGGTGGTTCCGGGGGGACTCGGACCCCGGGAGGCTTCGCCTAGTCCGGTCTATGGCGCCGCACTGCTAATGCGGTTTGGGTTAATCCCCATCCCGGGTTCAAATCCCGGAGCCTCCGCGCACGACAACTGCACAGCACGCACCCGTAGCTCAACGGATAGAGCATCTGACTACGGATCAGAAGGTTAGGGGTTCGAATCCCTTCGGGTGCACGTCTTGGTTGAGACACCGCCACGGCCCCGCTCCTCACGCAGGAGCGGGGCCGTGGTGTTCCTCACGCCCGCGCCCGCCGCTCCGTCCGCGCCCGGGCCCGGGCGTGCGCCCGGGTCAGCAGGTCGCGCACCGTCGCCTCCGTCCGCGGCCCCGGGTCGACCACGCAGACCCAGCCCAGCTCGCCGTGGACCGGGTGCGCCGGCACGGTGTCGGTCGCGTCCGGGGCGGGCTCGTCGTCGCCGGCCGGCTCCCGCGGCGCCCGGCCGACCAGCGCGGTGAACTCCTCACGCCCGACGCCGACGTCCACCCGGAACGTCCCGGGCCGGTCCAGCCGCGACGACCGGTCGCCGGGTACGTCCTTGGTCACGACCGTCGCGAACGGCTGGGTCCGCGGCACGACGCCGTCGGGCGCCCAGTAGAGGAAGACGTCGCCCCAGGCCGCCTCCGGCGAGCCGTCGCCCGGGCCCGGCCGCAGGACCAGGACGCCGCCCGGCGAGGTGGCGTGACCGATGATCTCGTCGATGTCCACGCCTTCGAGCGTGGCATCCAGGTCCCTGTGGAGGGTCGGGCCCGAGGAGACGGGGAGGAACCGGTGCGGAGTCTCCAGTCGGGCCTGCGGACGGTCGACGTCGCCCGGCGGGCCGGGTGCTCGGTGCAGCACGTGCGCGACCTCGAGGCCGCGGGCGTGCTGCGTCCGGCCGGGCGCACCGCGTCGGGGTACCGCACCTTCGCCGAGGAGCACGTCCGCGCGGCGCAGGCCCACCGCGCTCTCGCGGCCGCCGTCGGGCCGGTGCACGCCACGGAGCTCCTCCGCACCGCCCACCGGGACCCGCCGGGGCTGCTCCGCCTCCTCGACGCCGCCCACGCCCGGCTCGACGCCGAGCGGCGCGACCTGGCCCTCGCCCGCGAGGCCGCGGAGCTGATCGCCGGTGAGCCGATCCGGGACGTGCGGCCCTCGGACGCGATGGGCGTCGCCGAGCTCGCCGCGGCCCTCGGCGTGCGCCCGTCGACCCTGCGGCACTGGGACGCCGAGGGGCTGGTCAGCCCGAGACGGGGAGCCGGCGAGGCGCGCCGCTACTCGCCGGCCGACGTCCGGGACGCCCGGATCGTCCACCAGCTCCGCCGGGCGGGGTACCGCATCGGCCCGCTCCGGGAGCTCGTGCCGCGGTTCCGCGAGGCGGGGCGGCACGACGACGTCCGCGCCGCGCTGGCCGCCCGGGACGCCGACGTCGACGCCCGGTCCCGGGCGCTGTTCGAGGGGACCGCCGCGCTCGCCGCGCTGCTCGGCGCGGGCGTCGGGGGAGGGGATCGAGGGGCGGGGGGCCGGTCCTGACGGTCTGGCCGCGTTGGTCGGTCCACCGAGCTGTCGGTGGCCACTCGATTGCCGGCTGCCCCCGCCCACGTCCACTGTGAGCCGCATCACAGGAGGCGTCAACCCCGCCCGGGCGTGTCCCTCAACCCTCCGTGCCGCGCGGGACCACGACCACCGGGACCGGCGCCGCGCGCACGATGCGGGTCGCCGTCGAGCCGAGGAACACCCGGGCCAGCGGACCCAGCCGGGACGAGCCCACGACCAGCAGGTCGCCGTCGGACCACCCCGCGGCGGACACCGCACCGGGCCACCCCGGGCCCCGCGCCACCGCGGTCCCCGGCGGGCCGGGCAGGCCGGCGGCCACCCGGTCCAGCTCCTCCCGCGCCTGCCGGGCCCACGCGGAGGCCACCTCGCGCTCGACGTGCAGGCCGGTCTCCGAGGGCAGCAGCGGGTCGCGCTCGGGCGCGAAGGTGACCAGGCGCAGCGGCACCTCCCACGCGGCCGCGGTGCGCTGCGCCCAGGCCAGCGCGGCGCGGGAGCGGTCGGTGCCGGCCCACGCGCAGGTCAGCCGCGTCACGCGCGGCCCCGGCGCGCCCGCCCGCGCGGCCAGCGCCAGCGGCACGGGGGAGGAGCGCAGCAGGTGCTCGGGCACCGCGCCCTCCCGGCCCAGGACCAGCAGCGTCCCGCCGACCTGCCCGACCACGGTGACCAGCCCGGCCGGCACCGACGGCGCCTCGAGGGCGACGGTGCGCACCTCGGCCACCCCGGCCTCCCGCAGGTCGTGCGCCGCCCGGCCCTGGCGGGAGCGGACGACGTCGGCGACCCACGTCCGGTACTCGTGGTCCACCCGCGGGTCGGGGAAGCCGCGCGGGACCACCGTGGCCACCACGACGTCGTCCCCGCCCGTGCGGGCGAGCGTCGCGGCCAGCCGGAGGTGGGCCGCGCCGCCGTCCTCGAGGTCGGCGGGGTGGCCGACGACGAGGGTCACCGGGGCGTCCGCAGCGCCGAGTGGGTGCGGGCGTAGGTGACGTAGACGACCGCGGCGATCGCCAGCCAGCCGGCGAACAGCGCCCACGTGACGCCGGGCAGCCCCCAGATCAGGTAGAGGCAGAAGAGCACCGACAGCAGCGGCACCACCGGGAAGCCGGGCACGCGGAAGCCGCGCGGCAGGTCCGGCTGCGTGCGGCGCAGCACGACCACCCCGATCGACACCACGGTGAAGGCGACCAGCGTGCCCATGCTGGTGAGGTCGACGAGGAAGTCCAGCGGGACGAACCCGGCCAGCAGGCCGACGAACAGCGCGACGGCGACCGTGCCGCGCACCGGGGTCAGCGTGCGGCGGTCGACCCGGCTGAACAGCGACGGGATCATGCCGTCCCGGCTCATCGCGAACAGGATCCGCGTCTGGCCGTACATGGTCACCAGCGTCACCGAGAAGATCGAGACGACCGCCCCGGCGGCCAGGACGACCGCGGGCCAGCGCGACCCGGTGACGTCCTCGAGGATCACCGCGAGCCCGGCCTCCTGCCCCTCGAAGGCGCCGGCGGCCTGGGCGCCGACCGCGGCGACGGCGACCAGCAGGTACACCGCCGTCACCACGACGAGGGCGCCGACGATCGCCCGCGGCAGCGTCCGGCGCGGGTCGCGCACCTCCTCGCCGGCGGTGGAGACGGCGTCCAGGCCGATGAAGCTGAAGAAGATCGACGACGCCGCGGCGCTGATCCCGGCCACGCCGAGCGGGGCGAAGGGCGCGAGGTTGCCGGCGTCGAAGGCGGTGAACGCGACGGCGGCGAAGAACAGCAGGACGCAGACCTTGAGCACGACCATGACGGCGTTGGCCCGCGCGGACTCGCTGGCCCCGCGGACCAGCAGCAGCGCGCACAGGGTCACCAGCACGATGGCCGGGAGGTTGACCGCGCCACCCGCGCCGGGGGCGAAGGCCAGCGCGTCGGGGATGCGCACGCCCAGCAGGTCGTCGAGCAGCTCGTTGAGGTACTCGCTCCAGCCCACCGACACCGCCGCCGAGCTGACCGCGTACTCCAGCACCAGGCACCAGCCGACGACGTAGGCGACGACCTCGCCGAGCGTCGCGTACGCGTAGGAGTACGACGAGCCCGCGACCGGGATGGTGGAGGCCAGCTCCGCGTAGCAGAGCGCGGTGAACCCGGCGGTGATCGCCGCCAGGACGAACGACACGACGACGGCGGGGCCGGCCTCGGGCACGGCCGTGCTCATCACGAAGAAGATCCCGGTGCCGATCGTGGCGCCGATGCCCAGCCCCATGAGCTGGCCGACGCCGATGCGGCGGGCCAGCGCCCCGCCCTCGGGGTCGCCGGCGCCGGTCTCCTCGACCATGAGCGCGACCGGCTTGCGGCGGAACAGCTGGGAGCGCACGGAGGGAGCACTCACGCGGACCTCCTCGACGGCGGGTCGACCGCGCCCACCCTCCCGCCTCGGCACGGGGGCGGCGAGTTCAGCCCACCCGGCGGAGCACCTCCGGGCCCAGCTCGGCGACCGAGGTGTGACCGGTGAGGCCGAGCGTCAGGTCGAACTCGCCGAGGACGTCGGAGACGACCTGCCGCACGCCGGCCTCCCCGGCCAGCCCCAGGCCCCAGGCGTAGGGCCGGCCGAGCAGCACCGCCCGCGCGCCGAGGGCGACGGCGACCAGCACGTCGGCGCCGCTGCGGACGCCGCTGTCGAGCAGCACCGGCGCGCGGTCGCCGACCGCCGCGACGACGTCGGGCAGCGCGTCCAGCGCGGAGATCGAGCGGTCCACCTGCCGGCCGCCGTGGGTGCTCACCACCACGCCGTCGACGCCCTCGTCCAGCGCCCGCCGGGCGTCGTCGGGGTGCAGGACCCCCTTGAGCAGGATCGGCAGCCGGGTGCGGGCCCGCAGCCAGGCGAGGTCGGCCCAGGTGATCGAGGGCCGGGAGTAGGTGGCCAGGAACGTCTCGACGGCGGCCCGCGGCAGCGGCGAGCGGAGGTTCTGCCGGAGCGGGCCGGGCCAGGCGCGGGCCATCCCGACCATCGCCAGCACCGCGGCGAGCGTGGGCCGGGGCTGGCGGTCGCGCCCGGCGGCCTCGCCCGCCTGCGCGGGGGCGGCGTCGCCGGCCGCGGCGACGCGGGCCTCGACCAGCCGCCGGAACGCCGGGTCGGAGGTGTACTGGGCGATCCCCTTGCCGAGCGCGAACGGCAGGTGCCCGAGGTCGAGGTCGCGCGGGCGCCAGCCGAGCATCGTGGTGTCGAGGGTGACCACCAGCGCCTCGCAGCCCGCGGCCTCGGCCCGGCCGACCAGGCTCTCGACCAGCTCGTCGGAGGTCGACCAGTACAGCTGGAACCAGCGGGGCGCGTCGCCCATGGCCTGCGCGCACGTCTCCATGGGCACCGACGCCTGGTTGGAGAAGACGAACGGCACCCCGAGGGACGCCGCGGCGCGGGCCACCGCGAGGTCGGCCTCCCGGTGCACCAGCTCCAGCGCCCCGACCGGGCCGAGCAGCACCGGCGCGGGGATCCGCCGCCCGAGCAGCTCCACGGAGGTGTCGCGGTCGCTCACGTCGCGCAGCACCCGGGGGACGACGGCCCACCGGTCGAAGGCGGCGCGGTTGGCCCGCTGCGTGTGCTCCTCCCCGGCGCCGCCGGCCACGTAGGCGTAGGCCCGGGCGGTCAGCCGCGCCCGCGCCCGGCGCTGCAGGGGCTCCGCGGTGGTGGGGACGAGCGGCGAGCGCCCGTACACCCCGGCGCGGTAGACCTCGTTCTGGCGGCGGCGACCGGTCCCGGCTGCTGAGTCCACGGGGCCACCGTAGTGATCCGGCTCACCGGCCCCGCCCGGCCCTCGCGGCCCCCGCGGTCCCGACACGCCGGGCCGTTCGCCGCGACGCGCCGTCGGCCCGTCGTCAGCGGGCGTCCACGGACCGCATGATGGGGGAGCGCCGCCACCGGAACCACCGGTGCCGCGGCGTGCACGACCGCTCGAGGGGGAAACGTGCCGGTCGGGTCCGTGCCGAGGCACACGCCCCGCCCCGTCGTGCCGACGGGGCCCTCTCTCCTGTTCGCCGTGTCCGGCCTCCTGGCCGGCTGGGTGGCGCTGGCCGGCCCCGCGCTGGCCGCCGACGACCCGGCCCGGCCCGACGCGCGCGTCACCCACGGGCCGAGCTGCCGCCCCGGCGGGGTCGCGGTCGAGGTGACGGCGGGGACCGTGGCCTACGCGGTCACGCTGGCCACCACGCGCAGCCCGGACGGCGAGGACTCCGCCGAGCTCGCCCCCGGCGAGACGGTGGTGCTGCGGACCGGTGACGTCGACTGGGGCGAGACGATCGACAGCCGGCTGGAGTACGCCGCGCTCGACGGCTCGGGGACGGCGTACACCGACGAGCTCGACGGCTTCTCCTTCACCCGCCCGGCCGAGGAGGACTGCGCCGCGATCACCGCGCCGCCGCCCGCGGAGGTCCCGCCGGCCCCGATGCCGACCCCCGTCCCGGAGCCCGGTGCCCCGGCGGGCGAGGCCGTGCCGATGCCGGTGCCCGGCCTGCCCGCTCCGGAGACCGCCCCGGGAGCTCCCGCCGACGGCCCGGACGCCGGCGCCTCGGTGTCGGCCTCGGCCGAGCAGGTGGCCGCCGGCGGCGAGGTCGTGCTGAGCGCGGCGGGCTTCGGCGCGGGGGAGCAGGTCACGGTCAGCGGCCCCGACGGCACGGTGCTCGGGACCGCGGTGGCCGCGCCGGACGGCACGGTCGAGGTGGCCGTCCGCATCCCCGACGGCGGGGTCCCCGGGCCGACGACGCTCGAGGTGGTCGGCGCCGACAGCGCGCGCACCGCCGCGGTGGACCTGCGCGTCGCCGCGGCGCAGGGGCCGGTCGACCCCGACCCGCTGCCGCTGCCGCTGGTGGCGGCCGGCCTGGCGCTGGTCACCACCGCCGCGGGGCTGGTGCTGGCCGCGGGCCGGCGGCACCCCGCGGACCCGACCGGGAGCGCCTGACGCGGACCTGGGCGACGATGGTGCGGTGACCCCCGACGACGTGCTGACGACCGGGATCCCGGCCGACCCCGCGGCACTCGCCGGAGCCGCGCCGGGCGCCGCGGAGACCTGGCTGCGGATCGTGCAGGTGCACGACCGGATCACCCACCGGGTCGACTCCGCGCTGCACCGCGAGCACGACCTGTCCCTCACCGGCTTCGAGGCGCTGCGGCGGATCGCCGAGGCGCCGGGCGAGCGCGCCACGATGGGCGAGGTCGCCGAGGCCCTCGGGCTGTCCCGCGCCGGGGTCACGAGCACCGTCGGCCGGCTGGTCGAGCAGGGGCTGGTCGTGCGCGAGCGGCGGCCGGGGGACCGGCGGCTGCTGCACGCGCGGCTCACCGAGGCGGGCCGCGAGCGCGTCCGCGCCGCCGCGGTCACCCACGACGAGCTCGTCGCGCACCTGCTCACCCTCCTGGGTGACGACGCCGCGGTCGTCACCGACGCGCTGGCCCGGGTCTCCGCCGCCACCCGCATCCGCCGATGAGCTGAGGACCCTCCCGTCCCCCGGCCGGAACGACGTCGTCCGGGGGAACTTCAAGCCCGTAGTGTTTGCGGGTGGTCGCGCCCGGGCAGGGCGCGATCATGTCCGTGAGCTGCACCGTCGTCGTGCCGACCATCGGCCGGCCCTCGCTCGACGTGCTGCTCGACGCGCTGGCCGCCATGCCCGGCCCCCGCCCGGCCGAGCTGGTCGTCGTCGACGACCGCCCCGCCGGGTCCCCGCTGGCCGTCGACCGGCCCGGCCTCCCGCCGGTCCGCGTCGTCCGCACCGGCGGCGGCGGGCCGGCCCGCGCGCGCAACCTCGGCTGGCGCACCGCCCGCACGGAGTGGATCGCCTTCCTCGACGACGACGTCGTCCCGGACCCCGACTGGTACGAGCGGCTGGCCCGGGACCTCGCCGACCTGCCCGCCGACGTCGCCGGCAGCCAGGGCCGGGTGCGGGTGCCGCTGCCGGAGGACCGCCGGCCCACCGACTGGGAGCGCGGCACCGCCGGCCTGGCCACCAGCTCCTGGATCACCGCCGACCTCGCCTACCGCCGCGCCGCGCTGGCCGCCGTCGGCGGGTTCGACGAGCGCTTCCCCCGCGCCTTCCGCGAGGACTCCGACCTGGCGCTGCGCGTCATGGACACCGGCAGCCGGCTGGTGCGCGGGCAGCGCCGGATCACCCACCCGGTCCGGCCCACCGACCGGTGGGTGAGCGTGCGCGTGCAGGCCGGCAACGCCGACGACGTCCTCATGCGCCGGCTGCACGGCCCGGGCTGGCGCGAGCGCGCCGACGCCGCGGTCGGCCGCCGTCCGCGGCACCTCGCCGTCACCGCCGCCGGGCTCGCCGCGCTCGGCCTGGCCGCCGCCCGCCGTCCCCGCGCCGCCGCGGCCGCGGCGCTGGCCTGGGCCGCCGGCACCGCCGAGTTCGCGTGGGCCCGCATCGCGCCGGGCCCGCGGGACCGGGCCGAGGTGACCACCATGGCGCTCACCAGCGCGGCCATCCCGCCGCTGGCCACCTGGCACTTCCTGCGCGGCGCGGTGCGGCACCGCCGCGTGGCGCCGTGGCGCGGGCTGCCCGACCTGGTGCTGTTCGACCGCGACGGCACGCTGGTGCACGACTTCCCCTACAACGGCGACCCCGACTGGGTCCGCCCGGTCGACGGCGCCCGCGAGGCCCTCGACGCCCTGCGCTCCCGCGGCGTCCGGGTGGGGGTCGTCAGCAACCAGTCCGGCGTCGCCCGCGGGATCATCACCCGCGGCCAGGTGGACGCCTGCATGGCGCGGCTGGCCGAGCTGCTGGGCCCCTTCGACACGCTGCAGGTCTGCCCGCACGGCCCCGAGGACGGCTGCGACTGCCGCAAGCCGGCACCGGGGATGGTCAAGGCCGCCTGCGCCGAGCTCGACGTCGACCCGGCGCGGACCGTCGTGATCGGGGACATCGGCGCCGACGTCGAGGCCGCCGCGGCCGCCGGCGCCGGCGGCGTCCTGGTGCCCACACCGGTGACCCGGCGGCAGGAGGTCGACGCCGCGCCGCGCGTGGCCGCCTCGCTGACCGCCGCGGTCGACGACGTCCTGGCCGGCCGGTGGTGAGGCCCCGCCGGGGCACCGTCCTCGTCGCCCGGCTCGACAACGCCGGCGACGTCCTCCTGCAGGGGCCGCTGGTCCGCGCCGTGGCCGCGTCCGCCGAGCGCGTCGTGTTCCTCGCCGGCCCGGCCGGCGCCGAGGCCGCCGCGCTGCTGCCCGGTGTCGACGAGGTCTGGACCTGGGCCTGCCCGTGGATCCTCGGCGACCCGCCGCCGGTCGACGCCGCCGACCTGGCCGCGCTCACCGACCGGGTGCGCGCGCTCGCCCCCGACGAGGCGGTCGTCAGCACCTCGTTCCACCAGTCCCCGCTGCCGCTGGCGCTGCTGCTGCGCGCCGCCGGCGTCCCGCGGATCTCGGCCACCAGCGTCGACTACCCCGGGTCGCTGCTCGACGTCCGGCACCGGGTCGGCCAGGACGACGAGGTGGACCTGCCGGAGCCCGAGCGCGCGCTCTCGCTCGGCCGGGCGGCCGGCTTCGACCTCCCCGACGGCGACGACGGCCGGCTCGCCGTCCGCCGCCCGCTCCCGGCCGTCGGTCACGAGCCGGGCTACGTGGTCCTGCACCCCGGCGCCTCGGTGCCCGCCCGCGCCTGGCCCGCCGAGCGCTGCGCCGAGGCGGTCGAGGCGCTCGCCGACGCGGGCCACCGCGTGCTGGTCACCGGCGGGCCGGGGGAGCGGGCGCTCACCGCCTCGGTCGCCGGCACCCGCGGCACCGACCTCGGCGGGGCCACGAGCCTGCCGGAGATGGCCGCGCTGCTCGACGGCGCCGCGGCCGTCGTCGTCGGCAACACCGGCCCCGCGCACCTGGCCGCCGCCGTCGGCACCCCGGTCGTCTCGCTGTTCAGCCCGGTCGTGCCGGCCGTCCGCTGGGCGCCCTACGGCGTCCCGACCGTGCTGCTCGGCGACCAGGACGCGCCCTGCCGGGACACCCGGGCCCGCGTGTGCCCGGTCCCCGGCCACCCCTGCCTCTCGTCGGTGAGCGCCGCCGACGTCGTCGCCGCCGTCGAGAAGGTGATCGCCGCATGAGGGTCCTGGTCTGGCACGTGCACGGCTCCTGGACGACGGCGTTCGTCCAGGGCCCGCACGAGTACCTGCTCCCGGTGACCCCCGACCGGGGTCCCGACGGGCTCGGCCGCGCGCGCACCTGGGACTGGCCGGCGTCGGCCCGCGAGGTGACGCCGGAGCAGTTGCGCGACGAGCACGTCGACGTCGTCGTGCTGCAGCGGGTGCGGGACCTGGAGCTGGTCCGCGAGTGGCTGGGCCGCGAGCCCGGCCGGGACCTGCCGGCGGTGTTCCTCGAGCACAACGCCCCCGGGCTGGAGGAGGGCGCCGCGCCGGTGCCGTACACCCGGCACCCGCTGGCCGACCGCGACGACGTCCCGATCGCGCACGTCACCCACTTCAACCGGCTCTTCTACGACAACGGCCGCGCCCCGACGACGGTCGTCGAGCACGGCATCGTCGACCCCGGCGAGCGCTGGACCGGCGAGCTGGCCCGCGCCGCCGTCGTCACCAACGAGCCGGTGCGCCGCGGCCGCACGGTGGGCGCCGACCTGCTGCCCGGGCTGGCCGCCGCCGCGCCGGTCGACGTGTTCGGGATGGGCCTGTCCGGCCTGCACGAGCGGTACGGCCTGGACCCCGGCCGGGTGGCCCTGCACGACGACCCGCCGCAGGCCGCCATGCACGCCGAGCTGGCCCGCCGCCGGGTCTACGTGCACCCCGTCCGCTGGACCTCCCTCGGGCTCTCCCTGCTCGAGGCGATGCACCTGGGCATGCCGGTGGTCGCGCTGGCGGCCACCGAGGTGGTGGAGGCGGTGCCCCAGGGCGCCGGCGTGCTGTCCACCCGGCCCGAGGTGCTGTGGGACGCGGTCCGCACCTACCTGCACGACGAGGACGCCGCCCGGCTGGCCGGCAAGGCGGCGCGCGCCGCCGCGCTGGAGCGGTACGGGCTTCCCCGGTTCCTCTCCGACTGGGACACCCTGCTGGAGGAGGTCACCCGATGAGGACGCACCGGGGCACCGGCGCACCGCTGCGCATCGACCTGGTCAGCGAGCACGCCTCGCCGCTGGCGGCCATCGGCGGCGTGGACGCCGGCGGCCAGAACGTGCACGTCGCCGCCCTGGCCGCGGGCCTGGCCGCGCGCGGCCACGAGGTCACCGTGCACACCCGCCGCGACGACCCGGACCTGCCCGACGAGGTGCCCACCGCCGACGGCTACGCGGTCAGCCACCTCACCGCGGGGCCGGCGCGGGCGCTGCCGAAGGACGACCTGCTCGGCCACGTGCCGGAGCTGGCCGCCGCGCTGCGGGCCCGCTGGGGCGTGCGGCCGCCCGACGTCGTCCACGCCCACTTCTGGATGAGCGGGCTGGCCGCCGTCGAGGCCGCCGGGAGCCTGCTCACGCCGGTGCCGGTGCTGCAGACCTTCCACGCCCTCGGCTCGGTCAAGCGCCGCCACCAGGGCGACGCCGACACCTCCCCGGCCGGGCGGATCGAGCTCGAGCGGGACCTGTGCGCGGCGGTCGACCACGTGGTGGCCACCTGCAGCGACGAGGTGTTCGAGCTGCGCCGGCTGGGCCTGTCGCGCGACCGCGTGTCGATCGTCCCGTGCGGCGTCGACACCGCCGTGTTCACCCCGCGCGGCCCGGTGGCGCCGCGCTCGGGCCGGCCGCGGCTGCTCGTGCTCGGCCGGCTGGTGGAGCGCAAGGGCCAGGAGGACGCCGTCCGCGCGCTGGCCGCCGTCCCGGACGCCGAGCTGGTCGTCGTCGGCGGCCCGCCGGCCGACGCGGTGGACGCCGACCCCGAGGTGCGCCGGCTGCGCGCCGTCGCCGCGGAGGTCGGCGTGGCCGACCGGGTGTGCTTCGCCGGGTCGGTCGCCCGCGCCGACGTGCCCGCCTGGGTGCGCTCGGCCGACGTCGTCCTGGCCGTGCCCTGGTACGAGCCGTTCGGCATCACCCCGCTGGAGGCGATGGCCTGCGGCCGCCCGGTGGTCGCCACCGCCGTCGGCGGGCTGCAGGACTCCGTCGCCGACGGCGTCACCGGCGACCTCGTGCCGCCCCGCGACCCGGCCCGGCTCGGCGAGGTGCTCGCCGCGCTCCTGGCCGACGACGCTCGCCGCGCCGCCTACGGCGCGGCCGGGGTCCGGCGCGCCCGCGCCCGCTACCGGTGGGCCCGCGTGGCCGCCGACACCGAGGCCGTCTACCGGCAGGTCCTGTCCACCCGGCGTCCCGTCGAGGCCGTCCGATGAGCGCCCCTGGAGGTCGCCGCGTGAGTGTCGCTCCCCACCATGCCCACGAGAGCACTGCCGGCGAGGTCGTCTCGCCCGACTCCTGCACGCACCTCACCGGCCGCGACCACGTCGCGTCGCTGCAGGCGGCCGTGCGCAGCCTCGACGCCTCGGTCGACACCCTCGACCGCTGGGGCCGGCTGCTGGCCGACGTGCTGTGCGGGGAGTCCCGCGGGCGGCTGCTGGCGGCCGGCAACGGGGGCAGCGCCGCGCAGGCGCAGCACCTCACCGCCGAGCTGGTGGGCCGCTACCGCGCCGACCGGCCGCCGTTCTCGGCGATCTGCCTGACCGCGGAGACCTCCTCGCTCACCGCGATCGCCAACGACTACCCGGCCGACGAGCTGTTCGCCCGCCAGGTCGAGGCGCACGGGCGGGCGGGCGACGTCCTGGTGCTGCTGTCCACCTCCGGGCGCAGCCCCAACGCCGTCGCCGCCGCCCGCCGGGCCCGCGAGTGCGGCATCACCGTCCTGTCGATCACCGGTCCCGCGCCGAACCCGCTGGCCGCGGCGTCGGACGAGGCGGTCTGCATCGACTCCCCGTGGACGGCGACCGTGCAGGAGTGCCACCTGGTCGCGCTGCACCTGCTGTGCGCCGCCTTCGACGCCGCGGTGCTGGCCGAGCCCGCCCGCGTGCCGCAGACCCGCCTCGGGATCGCCAGGTGAAGCCGCTGGTGGTCGTCGGCGACGCGCTGCTCGACGTCGACCTGGTCGGCACCGCGTCCCGGCTCACCCCCGACGCGCCGGTGCCGGTGGTCGAGGACCTGGAGACCCGCGAGCGCCCCGGCGGCGCCGCGCTGGCCGCGGTGATCGCCGCCCAGGCGACGAACCGCGAGGTCGTGCTGGTCGCCCCCCTCGCCGACGACGACGGCGCGGCCCGGCTGCGCGCGCTGCTGGCCGGGCGGGTGCGGCTGGTCGCCGTCCCGGCCACCGGCGGCACCGCGGTCAAGCGGCGGGTGCGCGTGGGCGACCACTCCGTCGTGCGGCTGGACAGCGGCGCGCCCACCGTCACCCTCGGCGAGCTGCCCGAGGAGGCGCGCGCGGCCGTCCGCGACGCCGCCGCGGTGCTGGTGGCCGACTACGGGCGGGGCACCACCGCCGACCCCGCCGTCCGGGCGCTGCTGGCCGAGGCCGGCGGGCCGGTCGTGTGGGACCCGCACCCGCGGGGCGCCGACCCGGTGCCGTCGGTCCGGCTGGTCACGCCCAACGGCTCCGAGGCCGCCCGCGTGGCCGTGGACGTGCCCGCCGACGGCGACGGCCTGGCCGCCGTCGGGGCGCGGGCCGAGGCGCTGATCCGGCACTGGGGCGTGGGCGCGGTCGCGGTGACCCTCGGCGCGCGCGGCGCGCTGCTGTCCTACGGCGAGGGCGCGCCGATGGTCGTGCCCGCCGTGCCGGTGACCGGCGGCGACCCCTGCGGCGCCGGCGACTCCTTCGCCGCCGCCGCGGCGCTGGCCCTCGCCGACGGCGCGGTGACCGGCGAGGCGGTGGCCGCGGCGGTCGCCTTCGCCGGCCGGTTCGTCGCCGCGGGCGGGGCCGGCAACTGGAGCGGGGCGTGGGACGCCGCCGCGGTGCCCGAGCCGGACGTGGCCGCCGAGGACGACGTGTCCGCCCTGCTCGCCCGCGTGCGCGCCGCCGGCGGCACCGTGGTGGCCACCGGCGGCTGCTTCGACCTGCTGCACGCCGGGCACGTGGCCACGCTGCGCGCCGCCCGCGGGCTCGGTGACTGCCTGGTCGTGTGCATCAACTCCGACGACTCGGTGCGCCGGCTCAAGGGCCCCTCGCGGCCGCTGGTGACCGCCGCCGACCGCGCGCGGGTGCTCGAGGCGCTGGAGTTCGTCGACGCCGTCGTGGTGTTCGACGAGGACACCCCGGCGGAGGTGCTCGACCGGCTGCGGCCCGACGTCTGGGCCAAGGGCGGCGACTACGCCGGCGCCGACCTGCCCGAGGCCGCGGTGCTGCGGCAGTGGGGCGGCCAGGCCGTCGTCCTGCCCTACCTGGACGGCCACTCGACCACCGCCCTGGTCGAGCGCTCCCGCGTGTGATGGAGGACCCCCTCGCCCCCCACCGCTCGCGAGCTCGCGGCGGGCCCCCGCGAGGGAGCCGTGCCAGCAGTCCTGTGGCCGTCGTCCTGCGGCCGCTGGGGCTCGGTGACCTGCTCACCGGGGTCCCGGCGATCCGGGCCGTGCGGGCGGCCGTGCCCGGTCACCGGCTGGTCCTGGCGACGACGACCGCGCTCGCGCCGCTGGCCGGGCTGGTCGACGCCGTCGACGAGGTGCTGCCCGCCCGCGAGCTCGAGCCGCTGGACTGGCCGGGGCCGCCGCCGGAGCTCGCCGTCGACCTGCACGGGAAGGGACCGGCCTCGCACGTCGTCGTCGCCGACCTGCACCCGCGGCGGCTGCTGACCTTCGCCAGTCCCGGCTACCCGGGCCCGGCCTGGTACCCCGACGAGCACGAGGTCCGGCGCTGGTGCCGGCTGGTGTCCGAGGGCCTGGGCGTGGCCGCGGACCCCGACGCGCTCGACCTCGCCCTCCCGGACGCGCCCCCCGCGGTGCCCGGCGCGGCGCTCGTCCACCCCGGCGCGGCGTTCCCCGGTCGGCGCTGGCCGCCGGAGCGCTTCGCCGCCGTCGCCCGGTGGCTGGCCGACGCCGGGCACGACGTCCGCGTCACCGGCGGCCCGGCCGAGCGCGAGCTGGCCTGCGCCGTGGCGCACGGGGCGGGGCTGTCCGACGACGCGGTGCTCGCCGGGCGCACCTCCACCCTGGAGCTGGCCGCCACGGTCGCCGCGGCGCGGGTGGTGCTCAGCGGCGACACCGGCGTCGCGCACCTGGCCACCGCCTACCGCCGGCCGTCGGTGGTGCTGTTCGGCCCGGTGTCACCGGCGCTGTGGGGCCCGCCCCCGCGCGAGCAGCACGTCGTCCTCTGGCACGGCGACGGCACCGGCGACCCGTGGGCCACCGAGCTGGACCCGGCACTCGCGCGGATCAGCGTCCCGGAGGTCACCGCCGCGCTGGAGCGGTTGGGCCCCTACCTCTGACGCAGCGCGTCGAAGAGCACGCCCTGCAGGTCGTTGGGGTCGACGGCGGAGTAGGCGGCGCCGCCGGTGGCCTGCGCGATCTGCTCGAGGGCCGCGACGTCGGCGTCCGGGCCGAGCGCGACGCCGATGACCTTCACCGGCCGCTGCGGGTCGGCCTCGTCCTGCAGCGTCTGCACCAGCTCGTCCAGCGCGATGCCCGACGAGTCCTCGTTGGTGCCGTCGGTGACGAGGACGACGCTGCTCACCGCGTTGGGGTCGTACTGCTCGCGCGCGGCGCGGACGGCGGCCAGCGCGGTGTCGAACAGGCCGGTGCCGCCGGGGGACAGCCGCCCGGGGAGGGTGTCGAGCTGCTCGTCGAGCGCGTCGCGCTGCGTGCCGCCGTCGACCTCCTCGTCGAGGGTGCGGATGGGCGCGAGCTCCACCCAGTCCTGCTCGCCCTGCAGCTGGTAGGCGAACACCCACAGCCCGATCGACGAGGTGCCGGGGATGAGGGTCAGCGCGCTCTTGGCGGCGTCCCGGGCGAGCGTGGCGCGGGTGCCGTTCCCGGCGGGGGCCTCCATCGACTGGGACACGTCGATGACGGTGAGCAGCCGCGACGGCGCGGCGAGCCGGGCGAGCTCGGCCAGCAGGCCCTGCACCTGCTCGGCGTCGACCGGCAGCACCTCGGGCGCCTGCTCCCGCACGCCGGCCCCGGGGTCGGTCGGTGCTGTCCCGTCCGCGTCGCGGAAGCCGGCGGCGAGGACGGCGGTGCGCGCGGACTCCGACGTCAGCGCCCGGACGACGGCGTCCACGGCGGCCCGGTCGTCGTCACCGGGGGAGCCGACCCGCAGCACCGGGTAGTCCAGCTCGGGCGAGCCCTCGGCCGGGTACACGGCGACCAGCTGGGGGTCCTCGGAGCCGCGGTTGACGCTGATGACCTCCTGCTCGCTCACCGGCACCAGCGGGGACCCGGGGTCGCCGGACTGCGCCGTGGCCAGCGCGTCGGCGGGGCTGACGGCCGGCCCGCGGCGGGCGGCCAGCACCGCCTGGACGACGGCGTTGTCCGCCGCGTCGCCGCCCCCCAGCGACGTGCGGACGGCGGCCAGCGCGGCGACGCCCTCGGCGCTGGCGGCGAGGTCCGGGACGGCGACCGGGCGGGCGCCGGACAGGGCCTCGCTCCACTGCGGCGCCTGCTCGCTCCAGCCGAGCGCGTCGGCGGCGGCCCGGCTGGTGCCCAGCACGACCGGCGAGGTGGCCATGGAGCCCGACGGGTCGAGCGGCGCGTCACCGGCGCGCACGGTCCACAGCGAGCTGTCGGGCACCCAGACCTGGGGCAGCGCGGAGCCCTCGAGGGCGGAGAGGTCGCCGACGGTCTGCAGCGGCTCCTGGGCGGCGACCTCGGCCGCCGCGCAGGCGCCGCCGCCGAGGTCCTGCGGCTCGGCGAGGAGGTCCTGGGCGACGTCGCCCAGCTCCGGGGCGACGGTCACCCGGACGGTGCGGGTGGTCCCGCACCCGTCGCTGCTGCCCGAGCCGGCCAGCCACCACACCACGCCGCCGGCCACGAGGGCCACCACGAGGAGGGCCACGACCAGGGCGATCGGGGCCGGGCGCTGCACGCGGCGCGCAGAGGTGGTGTCGGCGTGGCGGCCCATGGGTTGCTCTCCGTCAGTGTCCGGTTCCTCGGCGTGCCCCCTAGCCGCCGGTCCCAATGTAAACGTGAACCAGGACACCGAGGAGAGGTGCCACCGGAGAAGTGGCCCAGGACACCCGCCGGGCTCAGCCGGCGCGCAGCGCGGCGGCCTCCCGCTGCTCGGCGAACCAGGCCACCGTGCGGCGCAGACCCTCCTCGGAGGGGACCGTGGGCCGCCAGCCGAGCAGCTCCTCGGCGCGGCGGGTGTCGGGCCGGCGGACCTTCGGGTCGTCGACGGGCAGGTCGACGTACTCGATCCCCGACGACGACCCGGTGAGCTCGATGATCCACTGGGCCAGCCGCAGCATCGACAGCTCGTCGGGGTTGCCGACGTTCACCGGGCCGGGCTGGTCGGAGCAGGCGAGGGCGAGGATGCCGCGGACGGTGTCGTCGACGTAGCAGATCGAGCGGGTCTGCGAGCCGTCGCCGGCCACGGTCAGCGGCCGCCCGGCCAGCGCCTGGCCGACGAAGGCGGGGATGGCCCGGCCGTCGTCGGGGCGCATGCGGGGGCCGTAGGTGTTGAAGATCCGCACGATGGCGGTGTCGGTGCCCTTGGACGTGCGGTAGGCGGTGGTCATCGCCTCGCTGAAGCGCTTGGCCTCGTCGTAGACGCCGCGCGGACCCACCGGGTTGACGTTGCCCCAGTACTCCTCGGGCTGGGGGTGCACCAGCGGGTCGCCGTAGACCTCCGAGGTGGAGGCCAGCACGTAGCGGGCGCCCTTCTCGTGGGCCAGGCCCAGGGTGTGCAGGGTGCCCAGGCTGCCGACCTTGAGCGTCTCGATCGGCATCCGCAGGTAGTCCAGGGGGCTGGCCGGCGAGGCGAAGTGCAGCACGAGGTCGACGGGTCCGGGGACGTGCACGAAGTCGGTGACGTCGCAGCGGACCAGGCGGAAGCCGGGGTGCTCCATCAGGTGGACGACGTTCTCGGGCGAGCCGGTGAGGAAGTTGTCGAGGCACACCACCTCGACGTCGCGGTCGAGCAGGTGCTCGCACAGGTGGGAGCCGAGGAACCCGGCCCCGCCGGTCACCACCGCCCGCCGGATCGTCCGCGCCGCGTGCACCATGCCGTGCTCCTCGTCTCGCCGTCGTGCCCCGGACGGGGGCCTGCGCAGAGCCCTACCCGGAGATCAACTGCCGACACTTCGGGAGCTGAGTGTTCTCGCGGAGGTCACCCGGGACGGCGAACGGGCCGCCGACCCCGGTGGGGGTCGACGGCCCGTCGCCGTGCGGGGAGTCCTAGTTGACGGGCTCCTCGTCCGGGATGCCGTTCTCCGGCGGAGTGGCGGCCTGGCCGTCGTACTCCTCGATCTCGGCGTCGCCGTTGTCGGTGACGAGCACGGGGGTCAGGTCCTCCGAGCCCTCGCCGACGATCCGGCTGACCGACATGCCGCTGTAGCCGGCGTGGCGGTCCTCCGAGTAGCGGAAGGGCGCGAAGCCCGGGCCCTCCCACTCGGAGCCGGCCTGCTCGACGGCGGCGACGAGGTCGTCACGCGTCGGGTTCTGGCCGGCGGACTGCAGGGCCTGCACCATCGTGTAGGCCTGCGACATGCCGTAGACCCGGTAGTTGGTGAGCTCGCCCTCCTGGCCGGACTCGTCCCAGACCCGCTGGAACAGCTGGATCCAGGGGTTGTCCGGCTGGTCGACCGTCGGGATGTACTCGGTGGTCAGGACGCCGTCGAGCAGGCTGGCGTCGCTGACCTGGCCCTCGGAGAAGCGGGCCAGCAGCGAGCCGACCAGCTGCGGGTCCGAGCCGATGTTCGAGTAGAACCACTGCGGCCGGTAGCCCAGCTGCAGCGCGGTCAGCTGCGAGAGCGCGGTGTAGCTGGGCACGTTGAAGCCCAGGACGAGGTCCGCGCCGGCGGCCTGGAGGGCCGAGATCTGCGGACGGACGTCGGTGTTGCCGGGGACGTAGGTCTCCTCGGCGACGATCTGGTCCTCGAGGTACCGGCGGGCACCGGCGGCGCCGTCCTCGCCGAGGTCGTCGGCCTGCAGGAACAGGCCCACCTTGGCGTCGGGGAAGTTCTCGGCCACGTACTGGCCGATGATCTTGGCCTCGATCTCGTAGTCGGGCTGCCAGCCGAAGGTGTACGGCTTCTCCTCGACGTCGTCCCACAGCCGCGAGCCCGACGACACGAACAGGTCGGGCACGCCCTCGCTGTTGAGGAAGTCGGTGACCGCGTTGTGGGTCGGCGTGCCCAGACCCGACATGAGCGCGAACACCTCGTCCTCGAGGACGAGCTGGTTCACGACCTGGCTGGTGTTGGTCGGGTTGTACGCGTCGTCCCGGTAGACGAACTCGATCTGCCGGCCGTTGACCCCGCCGTTGGCGTTGACGTAGTCGAAGTACGCCTGGACGCCGGTCGGGATCTCGCTGTAGCCGGGCGCCGCGACACCGGTGAGCGGGTAGTGCGCACCCAGCTTGATCGAGTCCTCGGTGATGCCGACGTCCGAGGCCTCGTTCTCCTCGCTGCCGCCACCGCCGCCGCCACCACCGGAGTCCCCGCCGCCACAGGCGGCCAGGGTGGTGGCGACGGTCGCCGCGGCCACGAAGCTGACGAGGCGTCGTGAGGATCGTGTCAAGGGTTCTCCTCTGGAGGGACCCGGGCGCCTTCGCCCGGGGGTCTGGTGGGGGGTGGGGAAGCTGAGATGCGGCCGCTGGCCGGGGTGGGGGACAGCCGTCGGGTCCCGGCTCCTCACCCCCTGGCGCGGGCGGCGGTGCGCCGCGCGCGCTGCTTCATCCAGGCCAGCCGGACGGACCCGACCAGCCCCGCGGGGGCGAAGAGCATGACCAGCACGAGGATCACGCCGTAGACGACGTAGGAGATCTCGGCGGCCTGGGCGGCGTCCATGTCGAAGGACTCCCCGAGGTCCCGCAGGTACCGCGGCAGGAAGACCAGCAGCGCCGAGCCGATCAGCGCGCCGAAGAGGCTGCCCAGACCGCCGATGACGATCGCGGTCAGCAGGGACAGCGACAGGACGATCGTGAACGCCGTCGGCGCGGTGAGCCGGACGACGAGGGCGAGCACCGCGCCGGCCAGGCCCGCGGCCGCGGCGCTGACGACGAACGCCGTCACCCGCCAGGCGCCCAGGTTGATGCCGGCCAGCTCGGCGGCGACCTCCTGGTCGCGGACCGCGCGCCAGGTGCGCCCGACCCGGCTGCGCATGAGGTTCGCCAGCAGGAAGTAGGTGAGCAGCAGGCAGGCGACCGCGATGTAGGCGATCCACTTCACGCCCGAGGCCGAGTTGCCCGACAGGGTGCGGATCGTCTCGACGAACCAGTCCGGCCGGTCCGGGGTGGAGACCGTCAGGCCCTGCTCGCCGCCGAGGGTGTCGGAGAAGTACAGCGCCAGGCCGGGCAGGCCGACGGCGAGCGCGAGCGTCGCGCCGGCCAGGTAGGGGCCGTGCAGGCGGGCCGCGGCCACGCCGACGATCGCGCCGACGATCGAGGTGAGCGCCACCGCGATCAGGAAGACCACGGCCAGCGGCAGCGGCTCCTCGGCGTCGAGCAGCAGGGCGGTGGTGTAGCCGCCGACGGCCATGAGCGCGCCGTGGCCGAGCGAGATCTGCCCGTTGAGGCCGGTCAGCACCGTCAGCCCGCCGGCGGCGATGGCGTAGAAGGCCACGTAGCCGATCTGGGCGTTGAAGCCGAGGTCGGTGGACTCGAGCAGCAGCACCGCGAGGACGGCGCCGATGACGAGCACGACCAGGTGCCGCAGCAGCGTGTTCCGCGGCAGGAACGTGCGGCCGCCGGTGGCCTGGGCCGAGCTCGCGTCGGCCGCGGCCGTGGCCAGCGACGGCGCGTCGGAGGACGCGGCGCCGGCCTGCGGCGGGGATGCGGGGGTCTGCAGGTCGCTCATGCCGCTCACGCCCTCCGGGTCTGGGTGGTCGAGAAGAGGCCGCCGGGCCGGACGAGCAGGACGATCACGAGGACCACCAGGGCGGCCAGGCCGACCAGCTCGTCGGCGACGTAGCCGCGGACGTAGCTCAGCAGGAGGCCGAGCAGCAGCCCGCCGACGACGGCGCCGACCGGCGAGTCCAGCCCGCCGAGCACCGCGGCGACGAAGCCGAACACGATCAGCGAGTCCATGAACGTCGGGGTGACGAAGGCGGTCTCGGCGGCGATGAGCATCCCGGCCAGCGAGCCGACGACGGCGGCCAGCGCCCAGCCGAGGGTGAGCATCCGGCCGACCCGCACGCCGAGCAGCCGGGCGACCTCCTGGCCGAACGCCGAGGCGCGCATGGCCAGGCCGACGCGGGTGAACCGGAACAGGGCGGTCAGGCCGGCCATGACCACCAGCACCGCGAGGAGGGTGAACACGGTGTTGGGGCTCAGCGCCAGGTTCGAGTCCCCGACGGTGAAGCCGATGTTCGAGAACGGCGGGACGAAGGCCCGCTGGTTGACGCCGAACAGGACCGAGATCAGCGCCTGGATCGCGATGAACAGACCGAGGGTGACGATGACCGCGTTGAGCTCCGGCCCGCCCTCGACCGGGCGGATGACGACCCGCTCGACGACCGCGCCGATGAGCAGGCCGGCCAGCAGGGCGACCACCAGACCGACCCAGTAGGACTGGCCGTTCTCGATGAGGGCGAGGGCGATGAAGGTGGTGAGCGCGGCCATCGCGCCCTGCGCGAAGTTGACGATCCGGGTGGACCGCCAGATGAGCACGAGGGCCAGGGCGAACGCCGCGTAGACCGCTCCGTTGATCACCCCGCCGAGGGTGAGGTTGACGAACTCTCGCACGTGGCTGCCTTCCTGGTGCTGCGGGGGAGCGGGGTCTAGAAGCCGAGGTAGGCGTGCCGGAGGTCCTCGTCGCCGGCGAGCCGGGCGGCGTCGTCGGTGACCACGACCCGGCCCAGGTTCAGCACGACGCCGGTGTCGGCCACCGACAGCGCGCTGCGCGCGTTCTGCTCGACCAGCAGCACCGAGAGGCCCTCGGTGTCGACCAGGTGGCGGACCAGGCCGAAGATCTGCGCCACGATCCGCGGGGCCAGGCCCAGGGACGGCTCGTCGAGCAGCAGGACCTTCGGCCGGGCCAGCAGCGCGCGGCCGATGACGAGCATCTGCCGCTCGCCGCCGGACAGCGTGTGCGCCGTCTGGTTGCGCCGCTCCCGGATCCGCGGGAAGAGGTCGTAGACGCGGTCGAACTCGTCCTGCGCGACCTTGCCGCGGAACAGCGAGCCGACCCGCAGGTTCTCGTCGACGGTGAGCTCGGCGATGACGCCGCGGCCCTCGGGCACGTGCGCCATGCCCTTGGTGACCATCGCCTCGACCGGGGCACGGGTGACGTCCTCGCCGTTGAGGGCCACCCGGCCGGCGGTGGGCCGGACCAGGCCG
The DNA here is from genome assembly GCF_054050315.1 of Geodermatophilus sp. SYSU D00867. Taxonomy (NCBI): domain Bacteria; kingdom Bacillati; phylum Actinomycetota; class Actinomycetes; order Geodermatophilales; family Geodermatophilaceae; genus Geodermatophilus; species Geodermatophilus sp. SYSU D00867. Next base: position 174,042 of record NZ_JBJGZC010000003.1, read on the forward strand.
CTGATGGTGCGCAGCAGCGTCGTCTTGCCCGCGCCGTTGGCCCCGAGCACCGCGGTGATCCGGCCCTGCTCGGCGCGCAGGGTCACGCCGTCGAGCGCCTTGACCGGGCCGTAGGAGGCCGACAGGCCCTCCACGTCGAGGACGGCAGTGGCGGTCGCCGTGCCGCCGGCGGGGGCCGTCGCGCCCTTGGTCAGGCCGGTCCCGGCGGTGCTCCCGGCGGTGCCCGCCGCCGTGCTGCCGTGCGCCTCAGCCACGGGTCGTCCCCCCGTCGGTCGCGGCCAGCTCGCTGGCGTCGATCGTGTCGTCGACGGCGTCGCCGAGGTAGGCCTCGGTGACCGCCGGGTCGTTCTGCACCTGCTCCGGGGTGCCGGCGGCGATCAGCTGGCCGGAGTCCAGGACGGTGATCTGGTCGCACACCCGCATGACCAGGTCCATGTGGTGCTCGACCAGCAGGACGCTCATCCGGCCGCTCAGGTGCTGGATGAGCTCGCCCAGCTCGTGCATCTCGTCCTCGCTGAGGCCGGAGGCCGGCTCGTCGAGCAGCAGCAGCTCGGGCGCGGAGACCAGCGCGCGGGCCAGCGCGACCCGCTTCTGCACCGGGTACGGGAGGCTGCCGGGGTAGCGGCCGGCGTAGTCCGCGGCGTCCAGCTCGCCGAGCGCGGCCGTGGCCCGCTCGCGCAGCCGGGCGTCGTCCTTGTCGGCGGTCGGGATCGCGAACAGCGCGGAGAAGAAGCCGGCGCGGGCGTGCTTGTGCGCGCCGACCATCACGTTCTCGAGCACCGTCAGGCCGGGGAACAGGCCCACGCCCTGCAGGGTGCGCGCGATGCCGAGCTTCGCGAGCTGGTTCGGCCGCAGCCGCCGCAGCTCCTGGCCGCGCCAGACGATCCGGCCCTCGGTCGGGCGGACCAGCCCGCAGGCCACGTTGAACATCGTCGTCTTGCCGGCGCCGTTGGGGCCGATGAGCCCGTGCACCTGACCCGGCTCGACGGTCAGCGACACGTCGGTGAGGGCCTTCACGCCGCCGAAGGCGACGCTGATCCCGGTCATCTCGAGCCGGGCGGTGGGCGATCGGTCCTGGTGCCGGGTGCTGCTGCCTGCGGTTTCCGGCGGCTGCGCCAAGGTGCCCACGTCTCCTCTGCGTCGGGGAGGTCGCCGCGCTGCCGACCGCCGCCCGGAGGGCGACGATTGGGTCACGGCTACGTCCGTATGACTCTGCGGGCCGGTGAAGACCGTCACAATGGGCGCACCGCACAGTGATCGGTGCCACGTGTTGTGCTCTGTGCGATGAACACAGGAGGTGAGCGCGTGCGGACGGCCCCCTGGGGTGTGGAGGAGCGCCTCGCCGAACTGGTCCCGGCCCTGCTGGACCGGCTCGACGAGATGACCGACCGGATGGTGGAGGTGCTGGTCGAGACCGAGCCCGCCTACCGCGAGGCCCTGCTCGGGGGCGACCAGCAGATGCGCGCGACGCTGCGGCGCAACCTCGAGGTCGGCGTCCGCGGCCTGCGGCCCGACGTCCCCGCGGCCTACCACCAGAGCCACGCGGAGGGCGCCCGCGCCGTCGGCCGGCTGCGGGCCGCGCAGGGCATCCCGCTGGAGGCCGTGCTCCGCGCCTACCGGCTCGGTGGTCAGATCACCTGGGAGGCTTTGGTCGCGCTGTCCCGCCAGGGTGACCGGCACGACGACGGGCTGCTGCTCGAGGTCGCGGGCTCGCTGTGGCGCACCAACGACCGCGGCTGCAGCGCCGCCGCGGAGGGCTACCGGGACGAGGAGCGGCGCCGCTCGGGGCTCGACGCCGCCGAGCGCCAGCGGCTGCTCGACGGGCTGCTCGACGGCCGCGGCGGGGACCCGGCCTACGCCCGCACCGCCGCCGACCTGCTGTCGGTGCCGCTGGCCGGCCGGCTGGCGGTCGTCGTCGCGCCGGCCGGCGAGGAGGGGGACGCGCTCCCCGAGCCGACGTCCGCGCTGCTCAAGCGCGGCATCCGCTCGGCGTGGGGCGCGCGGTCGCAGGCCGCCGTCGGCCTGGTGGCGCTGGGGACCCGCCGGTTGCCGGAGCTCCTGACCTGGCTCGGCGCCGTGGCCACCGGCCCGGTCGGGGTGTCCTCCGTCGTCGAGGGCGCGGCGGCCGTGGCCGGCGCCTACCGGCTGGCCGAGACCGCCGCGCGCACCCTGCCCGAGGGCGTCGCCCGGGTCGTCACCATCGACGACCGGCTGCCCGAGGCGCTGTTGAGCAACTCCCCGGAGATCGCCGCGCGGCTGGTCGGCCAGACCCTCGGCCGGCTGCTCGAGCTGCCCGGGGACGAGCGCGAGGTGCTGCTGGAGACGCTGTCGGCCTTCCTCGACGCCGACGGCTCGCCGACGCGCGCGGCCGACCTCCTGTACTGCCACCGCAACACGGTCATGCACCGGCTGCGGCGGATCGAGTCGGTGACCGGCCGCAAGCTCACCGACCCGCGGGCCCGGCTGCTGTGGCAGCTGGCCCTGCTGGGCACCGGCCACCACGACGCCGGGCACCGCCGGCCGGTCCGCGACTCCGCCTAGCGACCTGCTGGAACGGCCCCCTCGCAGGGGCCCGCCGCGAGCTCGCGAGCGGTGGGCGGCGAGGGGGCCCTCCGACTACTGCAGGTAGCCCTCGACCTCGGACCTCGGGCGCACCTCGGCGGTGTCGGGGTCCTCGTCGTACTGCCGCTTGGCGTCCCGCTGGCGGACCAGGTCCCAGAGCTGGTCCCGCTCCTCCTCGATCTGACGGAGCCGGGTGCGCTGGTCGGCGGTGTGCTCCCCGCCGTCGCGGAGCCGGTGCTCCTCCTCGACCAGTGCGTCGATGCGGCTGCGGATCTCGCTGTCGTCCATGGGCGCTCCCTGCCCGCCGCGACGGAGGCGAAACGGTCAGGCCTCGGGGACCCAGCCCTCGACGAACGCGGCCAGCCGCCGGGTCACCGCGCCGCCGGCCCGGCCCAGCGCCAGCAGCGCCGGCCGGTCCAGCGGGACCCGGACCGGCCGGCGCCCGGGGACCGCGCTGCGCACCGCGTGCCCGGCGGCGACCAGCTCCGGCCACGGGCGGCCCAGTTGCGCGCGCACCCGCGCCAGCGCGGCCGCCGTCGGCCCGGCGTTGCCCTCCACCATCGCGGTGACGAGCGCCGGGTCGCTGCCGGCCACCCGGGTGCCGTCGCGGAAGCTGCCGGCCGCCAGCGCGAGCGCCAGCGGGCCGGCGTCACCGGCGGCGGCGGCGAGCGCGGCGGCGAGCAGGTGCGGCACGTGGCTGACCGCGGCGACGGCGTCGTCGTGCTCGGCGGCGGTCACCGGCACCACCTCGGCGCCGGCGTCGAGCGCGACCTCGGCGGCGCGCAGCCAGCGCCGCAGGTCGGTCCCCGGCTCCAGGCACAGCGCCCAGCGCGCGCCGCGGAACAGCCCGGGGTCGGTGGCCCCGTGCCCGGACCGCTCGGTCCCGGCCATCGGGTGCCCGCCGACGAACCGGCCGCCGAGCGCCGCGCCCACCGAGGCGAGCACCGGGACCTTCACCGAGCCGAGGTCGGTGACGGTGGCGTCCGGGTCGACGTCGAGGCCGTCGAGGGCCGTGGCCGTCGCCGGCAGGGGGACGGCGAGGACGACGACGCCGCCGAGCTCGCGGCCGACCCGCACGCCGCGGGCCGCGGCCGCCTCGCGCGCGGCCGGGTCGACGTCCCACCCGGACACCTCGCGGCCGGCGGCGACCAGCGCGGCCGCCAGGGACCCGCCCAGCTGGCCCAGGCCGACCACCCCGACCGGCGGCGCCGGCATCGTCGGGACGGGGAGGCTCATGCCGGCGACCCCCAGGGCCGGTCGGTGCGGAAGACGCGGGCCAGCGCGGTGGCCACCAGCCGGCCGTCCTCGCCGCGGGCGTCGATGCGGTAGACGGCGGTGCGGCGGCTCCGGTGCAGCTCGCTGCCCTCGGCCACCAGCCGCTCCCCGGGCCGGCCCGCGACCAGGAACTCGGTGTGCACGTCCTGCGCGACGGCCACCGTGCCGTGGCTGTTGCCCACCGCCGCGTGGACGACGTCGAGCAGCGCCATCGTCGCGCCGCCGTGCGCGGTGCCGACGGCGTTGAGCAGCCGCGGGCCGACGGTCATCGCCGCCCGCGCGTACCCCGGCCGCACCTCCTCGAGCTCGATGCCGAGCAGCTCCGCGAGCGGGTCGGCGGCCAGCCGGGCGAACAGCGCGGCGTCGACCTCGGCTCCGTCGGAGGGTGCGGGATCGGCCATGATCAGAGGCTATGCCGCACTCCCCGCGCTCCTGGCCTCCGGCATGACCCCCCGGTCGTTCCTCCTCACGCAGGAGGTCTCCGACTACGTCCGCGCCAGCTCCGAGCCGCTGGACGAGGTGGCCGCCGCGCTGGTCGCCGAGACCGCGGCGCTGGCCGACCGGGGCGAGGTCCCGGCCACCTTCCAGATCGCCGTCGAGCAGGGCGTGCTCATGCAGCTGCTCACCGCCGCGCTCGGGGTCCGCCGGGCGGTCGAGATCGGCACCTTCACCGGGTTCTCCGCCCTGTGCATCGCCCGTGGCCTGGCCGAGGGTGGCTCGCTGCTGTGCCTGGACCGCAGCGCGGAGTGGACGGCGATCGCCCGCCGGTACTGGGAGCGGGCCGGCGTCGCCGACCGGGTGGAGCTGCGGCTGGGGGAGGCGCTGGACCTGCTGCGCGCGGTGCCCGCCGAGCCCGCGTTCGACCTGGCCTTCGTCGACGCCGACAAGGGCGGCTACCCCGCCTACGTCGAGGAGCTGCACCCGCGGATGCGGCCCGGCGGCCTCGTGCTGCTGGACAACACCCTGCGCAGCGGCCGCGTGCTGGCGCCCGAGAGCGACGAGGACCGCGTGATCGCCGGCCTCAACGCCTCGCTCGCCACCGACCCCCGCTTCGAGACCGTGCTGCTGCCGCTGGCCGACGGCCTGACCGTGCTGCGGGTCCGGTGAGCGCCCCGGGGACGGCCGCCCCGCCGAGCTGGGCGGTGCGGGTCGCCCGCCGCGGCGGCCGCTGGCGGGTGGAGCTGCTGGCCGCCGACGCCTCCGACGAGCTGCCGGTGCTCGAGCGGGCGCTGGGCGACCCCGGCACGGAGGAGTGGCCGGGGCCGTTCGTGGTCGTCGTCGACTCGCGGCTGTACTTCGTCGTGCTGCGGCACGGCCCCGGGGGCATGGTCCGCGCGCTGATCTCGGACGCGACCATGCAGGAGTGGGTGCTCGGCGCCGAGGTGGTCGAGCGCTACGGCATCGCCGTCGACGAGGACGGCGCCTTCGACGACGACGAGACCGGATGGCCGGGAGGGGACCTGGACGTGTTCGCCGACGACGGACTGCCCGCCGACGAGCTGCGGCCGATCGTGACCGCCGACGACCTGTGGGCCGACGAGATGGTCGCGCGGATCGCCACCCGGCTGGGCTTCGCCGACGAGCTGGCCGCGGCGGTGCGGGCGTGAGCGCGACCGCGACCGCCGTGGTGTTCGACCTCGGCGGGGTCATCACCGAGAGCCCGATGCTGGCCTTCGCCGCTTACGAGGCCGAGGCCGGCCTGCCCGAGGGGCTGATCCGGCGGCTCAACAGCACCGACCCCGACACCAACGCCTGGGCGCGGTACGAGCGCAACGAGCTCGACGTCGAGGGGTTCGTCGACACGTTCGAGGCCGAGGCGCTGGCCGCCGGCCACCGGGTGGACGCCCGCCGGGTGCTGGCCGCGCTGTCCGGGGAGATCCGCCCGCAGATGGTGGAGGCGGTGCGGACGCTGAGGGCCGCGGGCCTGCCGCTGGGGATGTTGTCGAACAACGTCGCGCCGATGGAGCGCACCGGGCGGCTGGCCGAGCTGCTCGACCTCTTCGACGCCGTCGTCGAGTCCTCGGTCGAGGGCGTGCGCAAGCCCGAGCCGGAGATCTACCGGCGGGCGCTGGCCCGGCTGAACGAGGCCACCGGCCGCGACCTCGCGTTCTCCGACTGCGCCTACCTCGACGACCTGGGCATCAACCTCAAGCCGGCCCGGGCGCTGGGCATGCACACGATCAAGGTCGCCGACCCCGCGACCGCGCTCGCCGAGCTGTCCGCGCTGGTCGGCCTCCCGCTGGCCGGCGCCCGGCCGTGACGGCTCCCGGCGGCGTCCTGCCCGACGACGTCGTCGACGCGGCGATGGTCCGCGCGCTGCGGCTCGCCGTCGCCGCGCAGGAGTGGGGCGACACGCCGATCGGCGCCGTCGTCCTGGGGCCGGACGGCGCGGTGCTCGCCGAGGCGGCCAACGAGCGCGAGAAGCGCGGCGACCCAACGGCGCACGCCGAGGTCCTCGCCCTGCGCGCCGCGGCCGCGGTCCACGGCGACGGCTGGCGGCTGACCGGCGCGACGCTCGTCGTCACGCTGGAGCCCTGCACGATGTGCGCCGGCGCCAGCGTGCTGGCGCGGGTGGCGCGCGTCGTCTACGGCGCCGACGACCCCAAGGCCGGCGCCGCCGGGTCGCTGTGGGACGTGGTCCGGGACCGCCGGCTCAACCACCGGCCGCAGGTCACCGGCGGGGTCCGGGCCGAGGAGAGCGCGACACTCCTACGCGCGTTCTTCCGCCGGAGACGGGCCCTGTAGTCTCTTCGGCGGTGGCGTGTCCGAGCGGCCGAAGGAGCACGCCTCGAAAGCGTGTGAGGTGCAAGCCTCCGTGGGTTCAAATCCCACCGCCACCGCCAGCAGGACCGGACGGCGGCGCCCCGCGACGGGGCGCCGCCGTCGTCGTCTCCCGGGTCAGGGTCTCCCGGGTCAGGGTCTCCCGGGTCAGGGTCTCCCGGGTCAGGGTCTCCCGGGTCAGGGTCTCCCGGGTCAGGCCACGACGTCGAGGTCGACCAGCAGCTCCCCGTCGTCGCCGCGGACGAACGTCACCGCGTGCGTCTCCACCACCCGCTCGCCGCCCCGCCGGAACTCCACCCGGCTGGTCGCGGTGAGGCCGTCGTCCTGCTCGTCGACGTCCCGGACGTCGACGAGCGACACCTCGTCCCAGCGGCCGAAGAAGTCCCGGTAGTAGTCGTAGCTCGCCCGCGACCGCAGGCTCGGCCCGGTCATCGCGTACGCGCTCTCGGGGTCGCCGGGCAGGTACTCGTAGTACTGCTCGAGGGTCTGCCGCACCTCGGCCTCCGCGTCCGACGCGGGCCCGGCCTCGTCGTCCGGCGTCGTCTCGTCCGCCGGCGTCGCCTCCTCCGTCGGCTCCGGGGTGGACTCCTCCGTCGGCTGCCCGGCGGACCCGGTCTCCGGCGCGGGAGCCGGCTCCGTGCCCGGCGACGTCGGGTCCGCCGAGCTCTGCGGTGCGGGGTCGGCCGACGGGCTCCCGCCGTCGCCGCGCACGGCCAGCCAGGTGCCCAGCGACGCGGCGAGCACGACGAGCAGGACCAGCGCGGCCACCAGCAGCGGACGGCGGCGCCGGCGCCGGGCGCCGACGGACGGTCCGGTCCGGGGCGGTCCGGGCCGGGCGGCGGGCTCCGGCCCCGGGCGGGCGGCCGTCCCGGGCCCGGGGGTCGGCGGGCCGGCGGGGACGGCCGCGGGCTGGACGGCGGTCGGCGGGTCCGCGCGGGCCGCCGGATCGGTCGGGGGCACCGGCGCCGGCACCGCGGCGGTCCGGTCCCGGTCGCGGGAGGACCGCAGGTCGGTGCGGGCCAGGAGCACCGTCGTCGTGTCGCCGTCGCGGCCGGCGGCCAGCTTGGCGAGCACGTCGCGGACCTCGGTCATCTCCGGCCGGTCGGCGGGGTCGCGGGCGAGCATCCGCAGCACCGGCCGCTCCAGCGACCCGGCGCGGGCGGGCGGGCGGATCTCCCCGCCGGCGACCCGGTGCAGCAGGCGCAGCGCGTTGTCGTCCATGCCGAACGGCGGCTGCCCCTCGACGCAGGTGTAGAGGGTGGCGCCCAGGGAGAAGACGTCGCTGGCCGGCGTCATCCCGGCGCCCTGGGCGACCTCCGGGGCGAGGAAGGCCGGCGTCCCGGTGATCTGGCCGGTCTGGGTGAGGGTGACGTCGCCGCTGGCGTGCGAGATGCCGAAGTCGGTGATCTTGACCAGGCCCTCGACCCGGTCGTCGCGCCCGATGAGCACGTTGGCCGGCTTGACGTCGCGGTGGACGATCCCGGCCGCGTGGACGGCGGCCAGCGCGTCGGCCAGCTGGGCGCCGACCTGCGCCACCTGGTCGGTGCGCAGCGGCCCGTCCTCGGCCAGCACCACGGCCAGGCTGCGGGAGGGCAGGTACTCCATGACCAGCCACGGGATGCCCTGCTCCAGCGCCACGTCGTAGACCGAGATGGCGTGCGGGTGGGTGAGCCGCGCGGCGATCCGGCCCTCGCGCAGCGCCCGCTGGCGGTGGTGGTCGGTCGTCTCCGGGTCGGCACCGGCCGGCAGCAGCACCTGCTTGATCGCCACCCGCCGGTCGAGGAGCTCGTCGCGCCCCAGCCACACCGCACCCATGCCGCCGCCGCCGATCCGCTCCAGGAGGCGGTAGCGGCCGGCCACCAGGCGGCCGGGGACGGTCGAGGTCACGGGCGGCTCCTACCCCGCGGGCGGGCGCCCGGCACGGGCCGGGTCAGACCGTGCTGGGGACGCCGTAGCGGCGCGCGTACTCCTCCTGCGCCCCCTCGGGCAGGACGTCGTAGAGCTCGCCCAGCTGCTCAACCGCGTCGGGCGCCAGGTCGTCGAACAGCCGCGCCCACGTCGGCGGCTCGTCGTAGCCGCGGGTCAGCAGCAGCTCCCACGCCTGGGCCTGGCGGTCGCGCTTGCTGCGCTCGGCGGCGAACTCCGACAGGTAGCGGTCCTTGGCGGCCGCCTTCTCCTCCGCGGTCGCCGACGGCGGCAGTCCTGACGGGTCGGCCCCGTGCAGGACGGCGACGATGGCCTCCACGACCTCCGGTCGGACCTGATCCGGCTCGCTCATCCGTCCTGCCTCCTCGGTTCCCCCGTGCGGCCCCGTGCGGTGCCCGTGCGGTGTGCGACCGGTCCAGCCTGCCCCGTGCCGCCCGCGCGGACCACCCGGGGCGGCACGCCCGTGCCGGGGCGGCGGCTGACCCGCGGCCCGGCGCCCGGTACCATCGGCGTGCACTGGAGGATTCGCCTAGTGGCCTATGGCGCTCGCTTGGAAAGCGGGTTGGGGGCAACCCCTCGGGAGTTCGAATCTCCCATCCTCCGCAGGCACGCGACGGGCTCCCGGCCAGCCGGCCGGGAGCCCGTCGCCGTCCATGCCCGGGCCTACGCCCCGGCCACCGGCTCCGGGCTCCGCCGCAGCTGGCGGACGTAGAGCCCGGCCACGGCGGCGAGCAGCAGCAGGCCACCCGCGACGGCGGCCGGCGCCAGCCGCTCCCCGAGGAACGCGGTGGCCAGGACGGTCGCGGTGAGCGGCTCGAGCAGCGTGACGATCGAGGCCACCGCGCCGGGCACCGTCCGCACGCCGGTGAAGAACAGGCCGTAGGCCAGCGCGCTCGGCACCAGGCCCAGGTAGAGCAGCACGGCCAGCGCCGCGCCGTCGGAGGGCACCGACAGTCCCTCGGCCAGGACCACCGGGGTCAGCAGCAGCGCGCCCCCGGCGAAGCCGGCGAGGGTGACCGGGACGCCGGCCGGCACGCCGCTCCCGGCCAGCGTGACGACGGCGTAGCCGAGCGCCGAGCCGCTGGCCATCAGGGCGCCGAGCAGCACCGTCGTCCCGGTGTCGGCGCCGGCGGAGACGCCGACCAGCAGGGTGAGCCCGGCCAGGGCCACCGTCAGCGCGACGAGCGTCGCCCGGTTCGGCCGGCCGTGGCCGAGCAGCGTGCCGCCGACGGTGATCAGCAGCGGCGCGAGGCCGAGGGCGACGAGCGTGGCGATGCTCACACCGGCGCGCTCGACGGCGCTGAAGAAGGCGAGCTGGTAGGCGCCCAGCCCGGCGCCGACGAGGGCGAGCCGGACGGCGACCGGCCGGGTCAGGGGGACGGCGGCGGTGCGGCGGCGGGCGGTGGCGAGCCAGGCGACCGCGAGGGCGGCGGCGCCGATCGCGAGGCGGTACCAGGCGATGTCGAGGGCGGACAGGTCGCTGCGGTCGGCGATCAGCCGGCCGGACAGGCCGGCGGTGCCCCAGCACAGCGCGGCGAGGACGACGAGGAGGAACCCGCGGCTCGACGCGGGGGAGGAGAGGGCGGGGGAGGACAGGGTGGACACGACGCTCCTGGGCGCTGGTTCCGGACGGGGGACCGGGTCCGGAGCACGGCGCAGCGGCGGACGGCGGGTGCGCCGGCCGCGCGGGTCAGCCCGCGGTGCTCCGGGTCAGGAGCGGGGCGGGGGCAGGACGAGGGCGCGCCGGGGGGCCATGGACCGTGAGGCTAGCGGGCGGCGTCCTCTACAGTGGGTGCAGACCCCTCGTGTGGCGTCACCCCGTGAACCTCCCCAGGGCCGGAAGGCAGCAAGGATAAGCGGGCTCTGGCGGGTGCGCGGGGGGTCCCTTCTTTCCCCGACACGTCGGGCTCCGTGGCGCGGCTCACAGCCGGCTCCCAGGTCGGTGCGCCAACATCCTTGAACCGTCAAGGAGAGGAGCTCGTCATGGCCCGTCGCCGTCGCGCGTGGTGGATCGTCGGGGGACCGGTCGCGGTCCTCGCCCTCGGCCTGGGCGTCGGTCCCCTGGTCTACGCCGCGCTCGAGGAGGACGCCGCCGCGGCCCCGACCGTGCAGGCCCAGCCCTCCGACGTCGAGCTGGCCGCCGACACCGACGGGACGTGGACGGTGGCCCCGGGCTCCTCGGCGGGCTACCGCGTCGACGAGGTGCTCAACGGGGCCGACGTGACCGTCGCCGGCACCACCGACCGGGTCACGGGCTCCGTGGTGGTGCAGGGCGGGGACATCGCCTCGGCCGAGGTCACCGTCGACGTCGCGAGCATCAGCACCGACTCGGGCCGGCGCGACGACTACTTCCGCGGCAACGTCATGGACGTCGGCACCCACCCGACGGCGACCTTCGCCGTCCGTGGGCCCGTCGACCTGCCCGAGCTCGGCGGCACCCCGGTGACCGTGCCGGTGACCGGCGACCTCACGCTGCGCGGCACGACGCGCCAGGTGCAGACCGACCTCGCCGTCGTCCGCACCGCCGGCGGGGTCGAGGCCTCCGGCGCGGTCCCGGTCGTGTTCGCCGACTTCGGCATCTCGGCGCCGGACCTGGGCTTCGTCCGCGTCGAGGACCGCGGCCAGGTCGAGTTCCTGCTCAAGCTCACCCTGTGAGCCGCGCCGGGCGCGGGCCGAGCCGGTCCCGCGCCCGGTGCCGGAGGCGCCGAGGCGCCGGGAAACGAGATCGTCACGCGCTCGGGTCTTGTGCGGGAACCTGATCCCCACAGAATGGACCCCGTGCCCAAAGCCGAACTGGACACTGCGTCCACTTCTGCGGCCGGATCGGCCAAGGCCCTGGTGAAGGGCCTGTGGCTGGTCGAGCACGTCGCCGACAGCGACCGCCCGCTGCGGCTGGTCGACCTGGTCGAGGCCAGCGGCCTGCCGCGCCCCACGGCGCTGCGGCTGCTCGACGTCCTCTGCCGGGCGGAGGTGCTCCGCGTGGACGGCCAGGGCGCGTACACGCTCGGCCCGCGCGTCGCCGCCTGGGGCCAGTCCTTCCTCGACCGGCTGGACCTGCGCTCGCAGGCCGCCGAGCTCATGGAGGAACTGGTCGAGATCAGCGGCGAGACCTGCTTCCTCGGGGTCCTGGACGGCCGGCAGGTGCTCTACGTCGCCGCGGTGAACAGCCCCAAGCCGGTCCGCCCGGCCGCCCGGCCCGGCTCCCGCACCCCCCTGCACTGCACCGGCATCGGCAAGGTGCTGCTGGCCGGGCGGGACGACGACCAGGTGCTCGCGCTGCTGACGGACCCGCTGGAGCGGCGCACCGAGAACACCCTCACGGAGGTGGCGGCGGTGCTCGCGCACGTGCGCGGCATCCGGGAGCGCGGCTACGCCACCGACGAGATCGAGAACGAGGAGGGCGTGCGCTGCGTCGCCGCCCCGGTCCGCGACCACACCGGCGCCGTCGTGGCGGGCCTGTCGGTGTCCGCGCCCGCCTACCGCTTCACCAGCGACGACGTGCAGCGCCTGGCGCCCGACGTGCTCCGGGTGACCACGGAGCTGTCCCGGCGGCTGGGTGCCCCGCTGCCCGGGGACGGCCCGGCCGGCGCCCTGACCAGCGGCCCGGAGACCCCGGGCGCCGAGAGGAGGACCCCGTGAGCGAGGACGAGAGCTGGCGCGGCAAGGTCGGCAAGCTCGACGAGGACGCGATCGCCGCGTTCCTGGCCGAGCCGCGGATCGCCCGCCTGGCCTGCCTGGACGACCAGGGCTGGCCCTACGTGGTGCCGTGCTGGCAGGAGTGGGACGGCGAGGCGTTCTGGGTGGTGCCCCGCGAGAAGGCGGCGTGGGGCCGCTACCTCGAGGCCGAGCCGCGCTGCGCGATCACCGTCGACGAGGAGGGCGCCCAGCGGAAGGTCGTGGCCCAGTGCCGCGCCGAGCTGGTCGAGCGCCCCAACGTGGGCGGGCAGTGGGTGCCCGTCGCCGAGCGCATGTCCACCCGCTACCTGGGCGAGAACGGCCCGAAGTACCTCGAGCCGACGCTCGACAAGCCGCGCTGGCTCTACCGACTCGTCCCGGTCACGTTCCAGACGTGGCAGGGGCAGGACTGGGCGCGGCGGTACAAGTGACCGGGGCGGCGGACGGACCGGCCGGCGACGTTCTCGACGTCGTCGAGCTCGCGCGGACGCTGGTGCGGACGCCGAGCCCGAACCCCCCGGGGGACGAGCGCGCCGTCGCCGGCGTCGTCCGGGACGCGCTGCCGGCCCTCGGCCTCCCGGCCGCCGAGGTGCTGGCGCTGGACCCGGCACGTCCCAACCTGCTGGTGACGCTGGACCTCGGGCCCGGCGGCAGCCACCTCGTGCTGTCCGGCCACCTGGACACCAAGCCGGTCGGGGACGCCACCTGGACCGTCGACCCGCTCGGCGCCGACCTCGACGGCGACCGGCTGTACGGGCTGGGCTCGGCCGACATGAAGGGCGCGATCGCCGCCATGCTGGTGGCCGCGTCCCGGCTGGCGCGCGCCCCCGGCGGACGAGGGCGGCTGAGCCTGCTCCTCACCGCCGACGAGGAGGACGGCGCCACCTACGGCGCCCACCACGTCGCCTCCACCCGGCCGCTGAGCGCCGACGCCGTCGTGATCGGCGAGCCCGGGGGGATCGAGGAGGACTTCGACCGGGTGCACCTGGTCAGCCGCGGGATCGCCCGGCTGCGGCTGGTCGCCCGCGGCCGGCAGGGTCACTCGAGCCTGTCCGGCGTCCCGGGCACGCGCAACGCCGGGGTCGACGCCGCCCGCCTGGTCACCGCCGTCGCCGACGACCTCGAGCTCGCCGTGCCGGCCAACGACGACGCGCTCGAGGGCTGGGCGGCCACCGTCAACACCGGCATGACCTTCCGCGGCGGCGTCGGCTACGGCGTGCTGCCCGGCCGGGTCGCCGTCGACACCGAGGTCCGGCTCCTGCCGGGGATGGACCGCGGCGGGGTGACCGAGGCGTTCACCGGGCTGGTCACCCGGGTGGCCGGCGACACCGGGGCCGACCTCGCGGTGGAGTACGACGCCGCCCCCAACGACTGGCTGCCGCCGGCGGCCGTGCCCGCGGGGCACGCCGTCGCCCGCGCCGCGCAGGAGGCGTGCGAGGCGGTGCTGGGCGCCGCGCCGCCGCTGTCGGTCTTCCCCGGCACCACCGACGCGACCTGGTTCGCCGCCGCCCAGGGGATCGCCACCCTGCCGGCGCTCGGGCCGGGGCTGCTGCGCCGCGCGCACGGGGCCGACGAGTGGGTCTCGGTCGCCGCCGTCCGGCGGGCCGTCGACCTGTACGAGCACCTGGCCCGGGCCTTCACGGCGCGGGACGGGGAGGGGACGTCGTGACCGCCGGCGCGCCGACGCAGGGCACCACGGCGGGGACACCGGCGGCCGGCCCCGGTGCCGGCCGGGACCTGCTGCGCCGGGCCCTGTCCCTGGTGGCCCCGCTGGCCGGGCTCGCGGTCGTCCTGGTGCTGGCGGCGATCACGACGCCGGGCTTCTACAGCGGCGGGGTGCTGCGGCTGGTGCTGTTCCAGGTCGGCCTGATCGGCGTGACGGCGATCGGCCAGACCCTGGTGCTGCTGGTCGGGGGCATCGACCTGTCGATCGGCGCCGTCGTCGGGCTGACCACGGTGATCCTCGCCGAGTACACGCAGGGCGACGACGACCGGCTGCTCGGCGCCGTCCTGCTCGCCCTCGGCGCCGGCGCGGTCGTCGGGCTGCTCAACGGGCTGCTCGTCGTGCGGCGGCACGTGCCGGCGTTCGTCGCCACCTTCGCCACCTTCGTGCTGGTCCAGGGCGTCATCACCGCGTGGACCCGGGGCGCCCCCTCCGGCGACATCCCCGGCGGGCTCGGCGGGCTGGGGACTGGCCGGTGGCTCGGGGTCCCCGTCCCCACCTGGGTGTTCCTCGCCGTCGCGGTGGTGACGGGCGTCGTGCTGTCCCGCACCGGCCTGGGGCGGCGGCTCTACGCCACCGGGGCGAACGCCCGGGCGACGGCGCTGTCCGGGGTGCGCACCGGGTGGATCGTCGTGGGCTGCTTCGTCGCCGCGGCGCTGCTCGCGGTCCTCGCCGGGCTGATCAACGCCGGCTACATCGGCTACGTCGACGCGCGCCTGTCCCGCAGCCTCGACCTGAACTCCGTCGCCGCCGCGGTGATCGGTGGCATCGCCCTCACCGGGGGACGCGGCCGGATCGGCCAGACGGTCGCCGGTGTCGTCCTCCTGGCCGTGCTGCTCGCCTGGCTGCGGCAGCTCGGCGCCGGGGCTGGGGCGCAGCTGGTGGTGAGCGGCGCGGTGATCCTGCTCGCCGTCTGGCTCCAGAGCAGCGGGTGGACCGTCCGGTCCCCTCGTCGGAACAAGCAGAGGGATGGAGTGCGATGAGGACACACGTCAGCACCTCGCGCCGCGGGGGCCGGCTGCGCCTGCCCCTGGCTCTCGGCATGGCGGCCGCGCTCGTGGCGGCCTGCGGCACGGAGCAGGAGGGCACGTCCGCGGGCGGGGGCGGGGGCGGAGGGGAGGAGTGCGCCAACTCGGAGGAGGCGCAGGCGACCTACCGGGAGGCCTGGACCACGGCGGCCGAGCAGCTCGGCCTCGAGGAGCTCGAGCCCGTCGAGGAGGAGATCTGCGAGGTCGACACCTCCGAGTGGGCCGCCGAGCCCAAGAACGGCGACACCTACCGGATCGCCTTCGCCGCGCAGGGCCCGACCAACTCCTGGGGCCTGACCAACGAGGAGGCCTTCCGCGCCCACGCCGAGGAGCTCGGCGTCGAGGTCCTCTACGCCTCGGCCAACGGCGACGCCACCGCCCAGGTCGACAACATCCAGCAGCTGGCCTCGCAGGATCCCGACGCGATGGTGGTCGTCCCCATGGGCGACGGCATCACCGGCCAGGTCCAGGCGGCCGCCTCCCAGGGCATCCCGGTGGTCCTCTGCGCCGGCCGGCTCGGCGCGGACAGCGGCGCGGTGTCCACCGTGACCCGCCAGTACGAGCTGCTCGGCACCATGTACGCCGAGTGGCTGGTGCAGCAGCTGGGCGGCGAGGGCCAGGTGGCCGTCCTCAGCGGGCTGGCCGGCGTCCCGACCGCCGAGTTCCAGAAGGCCGCGGCGCTCGAGGTGTTCTCGCGGTACCCGGGCATCGAGGTCGTCACCGAGCAGTACACCGAGTGGTCGCCGACGGTGGCCAAGACGGTGGCCGCCAACCTCGTGACCCAGTACCCCGAGCTGGACGGCATCTGGTCGGACTCCGGCTACGGCGACCTGGGCGTCGTCCAGGCCTACCAGGAGGCGGGGCGCCCCGTGCCGCCGATGACCGGTGACGCGATCAACGCGTTCCTCAAGGCGGTCCAGGGCACCGACGTCAAGTTCGCGCTGTCGTCCTTCCCGCCCGAGCAGAGCACCCAGTGCCTGGACACGGCGATGTCGGTGCTCGAGGGCGAGCCGGTCCTCGACAAGGTCTACATCGAGAGCCCGAGCTTCACGCACGAGCAGCTCGACCAGTACGTGCGGCCCGAGTGCAGCGACAACCTGTTCGTCCCCTCCGGCCTGCCGGACGAGCAGCTGCGCGAACTGGGGCTGTGCTGAGCCGATGGCGTCCTCCACGACGGCCGTCCTGCAGGCCCGGGGGCTGACCAAGTCCTTCCCCGGGGTGCGGGCGCTCGACCGGGCCGACCTCTCGTGTCGGCCCGGTCGGGTCCACGCCCTCGTCGGTGAGAACGGGGCCGGCAAGTCCACGCTCGTCCGGATCCTCACCGGCAACCAGGTCCCCGACGAGGGGGAGCTGCTGCTCGACGGCGAGCCGGTCCGGTTCACCGACCCCCGGCAGGCCATGGCGGCCGGGATCAGCGCCGTCTACCAGGAGCTGACCGTGCTCCCGGCCATGAGCGTCGCCGACAACGTGATGCTCGGCCAGGAGCGGACCGCGCGGGGCCTGCTCGACCGCCCGGCCCAGGACCGCGAGGTCCGGGCCGCGCTGGCCCGCGTCGGGCTCGGCGACCTCGACCCCCGCACCCGGGCCGAGGACCTGTCGCTGGCCAACCAGCAGATGGTCGAGATCGCCCGCGCGCTGGTGCGGAAGAGCCGGGTGATCGTGCTGGACGAGCCGTCCGCGGTGCTCTCCGGCGACAAGCTGGAGGCGCTGTTCGGCGTCGTCCGCGGGCTGGCCGCCGACGGCGTGGCGGTGGTCTACATCAGCCACCTGCTGGAGGAGGTCACCGACCTCGCCGACGACGTGACCGTGCTGCGCGACGGGCGGGTCGTCTCCACCGGGCCGGCGTCGGACTACGACGTGCCGCGGATCATCCGCGAGATGGTCGGCCGCGACGTCGACGCCGTCTTCCCGCCGCTGCCCGAGCCGGGCGCGGAGACGGTGCTCCGGGTGCGCGGCCTGGTCCCCGTCAGCAGCTCCCGGACGCCCGCGCCGCTGGACCTCGACGTGCGGGCCGGCGAGGTCGTCGGCGTGGCCGGCATGGTCGGCTCCGGGCGCAGCCGGCTCCTGCGGACCATCGCGGGCGAGCACCGCCGGGCCGCGGGCACGGTCGAGGTGGCCGGGCGCCCGGTGCCCACCGGCACCCGCCGCGCCATCGCCGCCGGCGTCGCCCTGGTGCCGGAGGAGCGCAAGACCGACGGGCTGGTCCTGCCGCTGCCGGTGCGCGCCAACACCACGCTGGCCGCGCTGGGACAGGTCCTGCGCGGCGGCTTCCTCTCCGCCCGCCGCGAGCGGGCGGTGTTCGAGGAGGAGCAGGCCCGCCTGGGCATCCGGGCGTCCGGGCCGGAGCAGGGCACCTGGCAGCTCTCCGGCGGGAACCAGCAGAAGATCGTGCTGGCCAAGTGGCTGCGGCGGGGGCCGCGCGTGCTGCTGCTCGACGAGCCCACCCGCGGCGTCGACGTCGGCGCCAAGGCGGAGATCTACCGGCTGATCGCCGGCCTCGCGGCCGAGGGGATGGCGGTGGTCGTGGTCTCCAGCGACCTCCCCGAGGTCCTCGGGCTGTCCCACCGCGTCCTGGTCTGCCGCGCGGGGGGCGTCGTCGGCGAGCTGGCCGGCGAGGACGTCACCGAGGAGAACGTCATGCACCTCGCCCTGGACACCGCGGGGGTGACCCGGTGAGCGCCGCGGCCGGGGTCGCCCCCGCCCGCACGCGCGGCTCCCTGCTCGCGAGCCTCACCCGCACCGGGGCGGCGGTCTGGATCGTCGTCCTGGTCGCGGTGCTGGCCCTCACCGTCGCCGACGCCGGCGGTTTCTGGGCACCGGCCAACGTCGCGAACGTCCTCACGGCCACCGTGGTCCTGGGGCTGGCGGCGCTCGGCCAGCACCTCGTCGTGCTCAGCGGCGGGATCGACCTGGCGGTCGGCTCCCTCGCCACGCTGTCGGCCCTGCTGACGGCGATCCTGATCAACGGCTACCCGATCCGCACGGTGCCCGTCGTCGTCGGGATGCTCCTGCTCGGGGCGCTGGTCGGTCTCCTGCACGGGGTGCTCGTCGCCCGGGTGGGGCTGCCGCCGTTCATCGTCACCCTCGCCACGCTCTACCTCATCCAGGGCGCGGCCTTCACGATCAGCACGACGCCCACCGGCCGGGTCACCACCGCGCTGTCGACGATCGCGCTGCAGCGGATCGGCCCGGTGCCCTACTCCTTCGGCGTGCTGCTGCTGGCCCTCGCCGTCGTCGCGTTCGTCCTGCACCGGACGGCGTTCGGGCGGCAGCTGTTCGCGGTCGGCGGGGACCAGGCGGCGGCCCGGTCCAACGGCGTCCCGGTGGCGCGGGTCCTGGTCACCGCCTACGTCCTGGCCGGCGTCCTGGCCGCCCTGGCCGGCGTCCTGCTGGCCGCGCGGGCCACCGTCGGGTCGCCCACCGCCGGGCAGGGCCTGGAGCTGTCGGCCATCACCGTCGTCGTCCTGGGCGGCACGTCGCTCCTGGGCGGCCGCGGCAGCCTGGTCGGCACGATGGGCGGCGTGGTCCTGCTGTCGCTGGTCAGCAGCTCGGTCACCCTGCTCCAGCTGCCGGCGACGCTCACCGACCTCATCCGCGGCGTCGTGATCCTCGCGGCGGCGGCGGTGTTCGTCACCCGGGCCCGGCGATGAGCGGCGTGGTCGACGGGCACGCGCACGTCTTCCGCTCCGCCGCCGTCTCCCCGCGGGGCGTCGACGAGCTGGCCCCGGCGGACCGGGAGGCGCCCGCCGAGGACCTGCTCGCCCGGATGGACGCCGCGGGCGTGGACGCGGCGGTGCTCGTCGCCCTGGACGCCGTCGACGACGACGTCGCCGACGCCCTCGACCGGTTCCCCACCCGGTTCGCCGGCGTCGCCGTCGCCACGGGGGCCGAGCTGGGGACCACCGGCGCCGACCCGGTCGCGGCGCTGCGCCGGCGGCGCGAGCGCTGGGACCTCGGCGCCCTGCGCACCGGCTGGCTCGGCGACCCGTCCCGGCCCGTCGCGGACTCCCCGGCCCTGCCGGTGCTCCGGCTGATGGCGGAGGAGGGGTTGCCGCTGTGGAGCTACCTGCCGCCGCCGCAGCTGCCGCTGCTCGAGGAGCTCGTGCGGCTGCTGCCCGACCTCGTCGTCGTCCTCAACCACCTCGGCTTCTGCCCCCACGACATGTGGGTGGACGAGCACCGCCGGCCCCGGTTCGACGACCCGCTGCCCGAGCCGCTGGTCCAGCGGCTGCTGCGGCTGGCCGACGCGCCGCGGGTGCACGTGCTCGTCTCGGGCCAGTACGCGCTCTCGGCCGAGGAACCGCCGTACGCCGACCTGTTCCCCGTCACGCGCCGGCTGGCCGCCGCCTACGGCGCCGACCGCCTGCTGTGGGGCTCGGACCACCCGTGGCCCAGCGACGTCCCGGGGTACGACACCCTCGTCGGGATCGTGGCGTCCGCGCTGCCCGGCCTGACCGGGCGGGAGGCGGCCCGCGTGACCGGCGGCACCGCCCGCTCGCTGTTCCCCCGCCTGGCCGCCGCCGCGGCCTGAACCGACCCCGACGAGGAGACGACCGACCCATGCCCAGCCTGGCCACGGGGGCGGAGACCATGCCGCGCTCCGGCATCCGACAGGTGATGGACCTCGCGTGGAGCCTGCCCGGCCCGGTGATCGGCCTGCACGTGGGGGAGCCGAGCTTCCCCTCGCCGGCGCACGTCGTCGAGGCCGCCCGGGCGGCGTACGCCGCCGGGGAGACGCACTACGTCCCGAACGCCGGGATCGACCCGCTGCGGCAGGCGATCGCGGAGAAGGTCAGCACGGTCAACGGCTTCCCGGCGACGCCCGCGCAGGTGGTCGTCTCCGCGGGCGGGGCGCAGGCGCTGCACAACGCGCTGTCCCTGACGATCGGCGCCGGCGACGAGGTGCTGATCCCCGACCCGGGCTGGCCGAACTACGCCATGGCGGTGCAGCTGCTGCAGGCGGTCCCGGTGCGCTACCCCCTGCGGCCGGAGAACGGCTTCCGCCCCGACCCCGGCGAGCTGGCCGGCCTGGTCACCGACCGCACCCGACTGATCGTGGTCAACACCCCGTCCAACCCGCTCGGCACGGTGCTCCCGGCCGCCGACGTCGAGGCGCTGGTCCGCTTCGCCGAGGACCACGACCTCTGGCTGCTCTCCGACGAGTGCTACGACGAGCTGACCTTCGACCGGCCGCACGTCAGCCCCGGCCGGTTCGACCGGGACGGCCGCGTGCTGAGCGCCTTCAGCTTCTCCAAGACCTACGCGATGACCGGGCTGCGCGTCGGCTACCTGGTCAGCCCCGGGGAGGACGTCGCCCGGCAGGCGGCCAAGCTGCAGGAGCCGCTGCTGGCCTGCGTCAACGCCCCCGCCCAGGCCGCGGCGCTGGCCGCGCTGCGCGGCCCGCAGGACGACGTCGTCGCGATGCGGGAGACCTACCGGCAGCGGCGCGACCTCGCCGTCGACGCGCTCGGCGCCTGCGGGCTGGGGTACCTGCGCCCCGAGGGGGCCTTCTACCTGTGGGTCGACGTCCGGGACCGCAGCGGCGGGGACGTGGGGGCGTGGTCCCTGGAGCTGCTGCGCCGGGACTCCGTCGCCGTGGCGCCCGGGACCACGTTCGGGCCGCTCGGGGAGGGGTGGGTGCGGCTGTCGCTGGCCACGGACACCGACGACCTGCTGGAGGGCATCCGGCGGATGGGTGCGGCACGGTGACCGGCGCCCGCCTGCAGCCCGGGCCGGCGCTCACCGGGAGCGGCCTGGTCGCCATCCTGCGCGGCCGGTCCGGGGAGCGGCTGGCCGCCGCGTGCGAGGTGCTCCTCGACGCCGGCGTCCGCTGCCTCGAGGTCACGATGAACACCCCGGGCGCCCTGGACGTGGTCGGCCGGCTGACCGCCGACGCCGGCGCGGGGACCGAGATCGGCGTCGGCACGGTGCGCCGGCCCGAGGAGGTGGACCGCGCCGCCGACGCCGGCGCGGTCTTCGTCGTCGCCCCGAACACCGACGAGGCGGTCGGGCGGCGCGCCGCCGAGCGCGGACTGGCCTGGTACCCCGGCGCGCTCACGCCCACGGAGATCGCCCGCGCCTGGGACCTCGGGGCGGCCGCGGTGAAGGTCTTCCCGGCGGGGTCGGCCGGCGGCCCGCGGTACCTGCGCGAGGTGCGCGGCCCCCTCGACGACGTCCTGCTGGTGCCCACCGGCGGCGTCGGCGTCGAGGACGTGCCCGGCTACCTGCAGGCGGGCGCGGTCGCCGTCGGGATGGGCGGCCCGCTGCTGGGCCGGGCGCTCGAGGACGACGCGGAGCTGGCCGGGCTGGCCGGCCGGGCCCGCGCCGCGCTCGACGCGGTGGCCCGCGGGCGGTCCGGCGCGTGAGCGCGGCGGGGGACCCTGCCGTCGTCCGCGGCGTCGTCACGCTGGGGGAGACCATGGCGCTGCTGTGGCCGCCGGAGGTCGGCCTGCTGCGGCACGCGCCCGCGCTGCGGCTGGGGATCGCCGGCGCCGAGTCCAACCTGGCCGTGGGCGCGGTGCGGCTGGGCGTGCCGGCCACCTGGATCGGCCGGGTCGGGGACGACGAGTTCGGCCGCCTGGTCGCCACGACGCTGCGCGGGCAGGGCGTCACCGCGACCGCCGTCGTCGACCCCGGCGCCCCGACCGGGCTGATGGTCAAGGAGCGTCGGACCGCGCGGGCCACCCGCGTCCTCTACTACCGCTCCGGCAGCGCCGGCTCCCGGCTGTCCCCGGACGACGTCGACCCCGCGGTCGTCGCCGCGGCCGGCGTCCTGCACGTCACCGGGATCACGCCGGCCCTCAGCGCCTCCGCGCGGCAGGCGGTCCTCGCGGCCGTGGAGGAGGCCCGGTCGGCCGGCGTGCCGGTGTCGGTGGACCTCAACTACCGCAGCGCGCTGTGGTCCCCGGCCGAGGCCGGGCCGGTGCTGCACGAGCTGGTGCGCGCCGCGGACGTCGTCCTGGCGACCGAGGAGGAGGCCCGCCTGCTCGTCGAGGGCCCGGACGACCGGACGCTGCTCGCCGCGCTGGGTGCCCTGGGGCCCCGCCAGGTGCTGGTGAAGAAGGGCGCGGCGGGGTCGCTGTCGAGCATCGACGGGGTGGTCCGCCGCGTCCCGGCCCGCCGGGTCGACGTCGTGGACCCGGTGGGGGCCGGGGACGCGTTCGGCGCGGGCTACCTCGGCGGCCTGTGCCTGGGGCTGCCGCCGGAGGAGCGGCTGGCGCTGGCGACCTCGGCTGGGGCGTTCGCGGTGACGGTGCCCGGCGACTGGGAGGGGCTGCCGTCGCGCGCCGACCTCGCGCTCCTGGACGCCGACCCGGACACCGTCGTGCGCTGAGCGCGGCCCGCGGGGACCGGGGGACCCGAGGTCCGCCGGGCTGTCCGCGGTGCCGCGTAACCTCGCCGCGTGGCTCTGGCGCTCTACCGGAAGTACCGCCCGGCGACCTTCGCCGAGGTGGTCGGCCAGGAGCACGTGACCACCCCGCTGGTCAACGCCGTCGACGGCGGCCGGATCAACCACGCCTACCTGTTCAGCGGCCCGCGCGGCTGCGGCAAGACGTCGTCGGCGCGGATCCTGGCCCGCTCGCTCAACTGCGAGCAGGGGCCGACGTCGACCCCGTGCGGGGTGTGCGCGTCCTGCGTCGCGCTGGCGCCCGACGGCCCGGGCTCGCTCGACGTCATCGAGATCGACGCGGCCAGCCACGGCGGTGTCGACGACGCCCGGGACCTGCGGGAGCGCGCCTTCTTCGCGCCGGTGAACAGCCGCTACAAGGTCTACATCGTCGACGAGGCGCACATGGTGACCACGCAGGGCTTCAACGCCCTGCTCAAGGTGGTCGAGGAGCCGCCGGAGTTCCTGGTCTTCGTCTTCGCGACGACCGAGCCGGACAAGGTGCTGCCGACGATCCGCTCGCGCACGCACCACTACCCGTTCCGGCTGGTGCCGCCGACGACGCTGCGCGGGCTGCTGGAGAAGACCTGTGCCGCCGAGGGCGTGCAGGTCGAGCCGACGGTGTTCCCGCTGGTCGTGCGGGCCGGCGGCGGCTCGGTGCGCGACTCGCTGTCGATCCTCGACCAGCTGCTGGCCGGCGCCGGGCCCGAGGGCGTCACCTACGCCGGCGCCGTCGGGCTGCTCGGCGTCACCGACGACGCGCTGCTCGACGAGGCCGTCGACGCGCTGGCCGCCCAGGACGCGCCGGGTGTGTTCCGGGCCGTCGACCGCGTCGTGGAGGCCGGGCACGACCCGCGCCGCTTCGCCACCGACCTGCTGGACCGGCTGCGCGACCTCATCGTCCTCGACGCCGTGCCCGACGCCGGCGCCAACGGCCTGCTCGACTGCCCGCCCGACCGGCTGGACCTGATGGTGCAGCAGGCCAAGGCGCTCGGGTCGGCGACGCTGTCGCGCCTGGCCGACACGGTGCACGCCGGGCTGACCGAGATGCGCGGCACGACCGCGCCGCGGCTGCTGCTGGAGCTGGTCTGCGCGCGGATGCTGCTGCCGGCCACCGACGACACCGCCGCCGGCGCGCTGCAGCGGCTCGAGCGCCTCGAGCGGCGGCTGGCGATCGGCGGCGCGCCGGAGGCCGGTGCCGGTGCCGGTGTCGCGCCCGTGGCGCCCGCCCGCGAGGCCGCGCGCCCCGCGCCGGTCCGCGAGGAGCCGGCGCCGGCGCCGGCCGAGCGCGGCGGCCCGCCGCGGCGCGAGTACGTCCGCCCCTCGCAGCGGGCCGCGCAGCCCCCGGCCGCGCCCGAGCCGCCCGCGCCCGCGGCGCCTCCCGCCGCGCCGCCCGCGGCCCCGCCCGCCCCGGCGGCCGCGGGTCCGCTGCCGAGCCCGGCGCCCGCCGCGACCTCCCCGGCGGCGGCTGCCGACGACTGGCCGGAGACCCGGGCGCCCGGTGCCGGCGCCCCGGCCGCGGCGTCCCCGGCGGCGTCCTCCCCGGCAGCCGCGGCCGACGACTGGCCCGAGACCACGCCGCCCGGGTCAGCGCCGTCCCGCCCGACCCCCGCCCCGGCCGGCCCCCGGCCCGGCGCGCGGGTGGCCACCGGGGAACCCGACATCCCGCTGCCGCCCGAGCCGACCGACGACGAGGACTGGCCGCACCCGGCCCAGCCCGCCGCCGCGCGCGCCGCGGCGGCCCGGGTGGCCGAGCCGCGCCCGCCGGCCGCGCCCCCGCGGGCCGCCGCCGGGTCCGCGCCCGCCCCGCGCGGCGGGGAGCCGACCCCGGTGGTGTCCGCGAACCCGCCCGCCGACCAGGCCGGGGACGCCGGCGAGGGCGGGCTGGGCACCGGCGACGTCCGCCGGGTGTGGCCCGAGCTGCTCGCCGTCGTCAAGCGGCACAAGCGCACCACCGAGGCGCTGCTCAAGAACGCGCAGGTGCACGAGCTGCGCAACGGCGTGCTCACGCTGTCGACGTCGTCGCCCGCGCTGGCCCGCCGGATCGGCGACGACCTCAACAAGGACGTGCTGCGCGAGGCGCTCAACGAGCTGCTCGGCGTGCGCTGGAAGGTCGAGGCGGTCGTCGAGGGCGCGACCCGCGGCTCGGGTCCCGCCGGCCCGTCCCCGGAGGCCGCGCGCGAGGCGGCCCGGGCGGCGGAGGCCGCCGAGGCGCGCGAGCTCATGGCGCAGCGGGCGGCCGAGGGCGACGACCCCGCCGCCGACCGCGAGCCCTCCGTCGACCCCGAGCAGGCGGCGCTCGCGCTGCTGCGCGCCCAGCTCGGCGCCCAGCCGCTGGAGGGCTGACCGCGCCGGTCCCGGCCGCCGTCCCCCCGGATGTCGGACCGGCGGCCTACCCTCGGGTCATGTTCCCCGGTGGTGGCCAGCCCGACCTGTCCGCGATCCTGCAGCAGGCCCAGCAGATGCAGCAGGCGCTGGCCGCCGCGCAGGAGCAGCTGGCGAACGAGGAGGTCACCGGCTCGGCCGGCGGCGGCCTGGTCACGGCCACGATGACCGGCGACGGCGAGCTGCGGGCGGTCACCATCGCGCCGTCGGCCGTCGACCCCGACGACGTGGAGACCCTGCAGGACCTCGTCGTCGCCGCCGTCCGCGACGCCTCGCGCCTGGCGAGCGAGCTGACCGCCGACCGCATGGGCCCCCTGGCCGGTGGTCTGGGCGGCGGCTTCCCCGGGCTGCCCGGCGCCTGACCGGCGCACCACCTCTCCCTTCTCCCCGAGGAGCACCGTGTACGAGGGGGCCGTCCAGGACCTCATCGACGAGCTCGGCCGCCTGCCCGGCGTCGGGCCCAAGAGCGCGCAGCGCATCGCCTTCCACCTGCTCGCCGCCGAGTCCGCCGACGTCGGCCGGCTGGTCGCCGCGCTGCAGCGCGTGCAGGCCGAGGTCCGCTTCTGCGTGACCTGCTACAACGTCGCCGAGGGCGAGCAGTGCCGGATCTGCAAGGACCCGCGCCGCTCCGACGACGTCATCTGCGTCGTCGAGGAGCCCAAGGACGTCGTCGCCATCGAGCGCACCCGCGAGTTCCGCGGCCGCTACCACGTCCTCGGTGGCGCGATCAGCCCGATCGAGGGCGTCGGCCCCGACGACCTGCGGGTCAAGGAGCTCATGACCCGGCTCATGGACGGCACCGTCACCGAGCTGATCATCGCCACCGACCCCAACCTCGAGGGCGAGGCCACCGCGGCCTACCTGGCCCGGCTGGTCGGCCCCCTGGGCCTCACCGTCTCCCGCCTGGCCAGCGGGCTCCCCGTCGGCGGCGACCTCGAGTACGCCGACGAGATCACCCTGGGCCGCGCGTTCGAGGGCCGCCGCCGCATCGACGCCTAGCGGGTGGACGCGGGACGGCCGTCACGGTCGGGTAACGCCCGCCGTCGAGGTCTCTGAGCGCTGAGAGACGTGTGCTACCCATGAGCAGCCACAGGCCACGGCGGCCGCACGTCGGCGCCCCGGAGGCGCCGCGCGGCCGCGCTCGAGAACGAGGTAGCGGATGACTCCCGTAGGGACCCCTGGCCGTCGCGCGCGCGCGGCCACCGCCGGCATCGCCGTCACGGCGCTCGCCCTGACCGCCTGCGGCGGCGGTGGTGACGACGGCGGCTCCGGCGGCGGCTCGGGTGACGGCGGCGACGCGCTGATCATCGGCACCACCGACGTCATCACGACGATCGACCCGGCCGGTTCCTACGACAACGGCTCCTTCGCCGTCATGAACCAGGTCTACCCGTTCCTGATGAACACCCCGTACGGCAGCCCGGAGGTCGAGCCGGACATCGCCGAGTCGGCCGAGTTCACCGCGCCCAACCAGTACACGGTGACGCTCAAGGACGGTCTGACCTTCGCCAACGGCCACGAGCTGACCAGCTCCGACGTCAAGTTCTCGTTCGACCGCATGGTCGCCATCAACGACCCGAACGGCCCGGCGTCGCTGCTGTACAACCTGGCCGGCGTCGACACCCCGGACGACACCACCGTCGTCTTCAACCTGACCTCCCCGAACGACCAGGTCTTCCCGCAGATCCTGTCGAGCCCGGCCGGCCCGATCGTCGACGAGGAGGTCTTCGCCGCCGACGCGCTGACCCCCGACGCCGAGATCGTCGACGGCAACGCCTTCGCCGGCCCGTACACGATCACCAGCTACGAGCAGAACGACCTCATCTCCTACGAGGCCAACCCCGACTACCAGGGCCTGCTCGGCGCGCCGAAGACCAGCGCGGTCAACGTCCGTTACTACGCCGAGGCGTCGAACCTCAAGCTCGACGTCGAGGAGGGCGCGGTCGACGTGGCCTTCCGCAGCCTGTCGGCGACCGACATCGACGACCTGCGCGGCAACGACGAGGTCGAGGTCGTCGACGGCCCCGGCGGCGAGATCCGCTACATCGTCTTCAACTTCAACACCCAGCCCCACGGCGCGACGACGCCCGAGGCCGACCCGGCCAAGGCGCTCGCCGTCCGCCAGGCGGTGGCCCACCTGCTCGACCGGCAGGAGATCGCCGACCAGGTGTACCGCGGCACCTACACCCCGCTGTACTCCTTCGTCCCCGAGGGCCTGACCGGCGCCACCACGCCGCTGCGGGACCTCTACGGCGACGGCCAGGGTGGCCCCGACGCCGACAAGGCGGCCCAGACCCTGCAGGCCGCCGGCGTGCAGACCCCGGTCCAGCTGTCGCTGCAGTACTCCAACGACCACTACGGGCCGAGCTCCGGTGACGAGTACGCGCTCATCAAGGACCAGCTCGAGGCGACCGGCCTGTTCCAGGTGGACCTGCAGACCACCGAGTGGACGCAGTACTCCGAGCAGCGCACCGCCGACGTCTACCCGGCCTACCAGCTCGGCTGGTTCCCGGACTACTCCGACGCCGACAACTACCTGACGCCGTTCTTCCTCACGGAGAACTTCCTCAGCAACCACTACGCCAACCAGCAGGTCAACGACCTGATCCTGCAGCAGGCCACCACCGCCGACCCGGCGCAGCGGCAGGCGCTGATCGAGCAGATCCAGCAGCTGGTCGCCGCCGACCTGTCGACGGTGCCCTACCTGCAGGGCGCGCAGGTCGCCGTCGTGCGGACCGGCGTGGAGGGCGCCCAGGACACCCTGGACGCGTCCTTCAAGTTCCGCTACGGCGCGCTGTCCCGCGGCTGACGCGGGCAGGCGGACGACCCCGGCCCCGGGTGGCCTCCCGAACGGAGGCCACCCGGGGCCGACCCGTGTGAGGCGGACCATGTGACCGGGACCCGGCACCGGTCCTCACCGGACCTGAACGAGCAGGAGACATGACCACCACCACGACCGAGCTCACCGGCACCGGCCCCGAGGCCGACGCCGCCCCCGCCGGCGGACGCCGGCGCCGCGGCGGTGGCGGGCTGGGCAGCTACCTGCTGATCCGGTTCCTGCTGATCATCCCGACCGTCTTCGTCCTCGTGACGACGGTCTTCTTCCTCATGCGGTCCACCGGCGACCCGATCACCGCCGCGCTCGGCGGCCGCCTGCCCGCCGACGAACTGGCCCAGCGCGTGCGCGAGGCCGGCTACGACCGCCCCCTGCTGGTGCAGTACGGCGAGTTCCTCGGGGACCTGGTCCGCCTGGACTTCGGCACGACCCTCTCCGACCGGCGCCCGGTGCTCGAGGTGCTCACCGAGTTCGGTACCGCGACGCTGGAGCTGGCCGTCTACGCGCTGCTCGTCGCGTTCGTCGTCGGCGTGCCGCTCGGCCGCTTCGCCGCCTACGCCCGCGACCGCTGGCCCGACGCCGTCCTGCGCGTGTTCGCGATCTTCTGCTACGCGACGCCGGTCTTCTTCGCCGGCATGCTGCTCAAGCTGGTCTTCGCCAGCGGCCTGGGCTGGCTCCCGGTCGCCGGCCGGGCCTCCACCCGCAGCGAGATCCTCATCCAGACCGGTGTCGACGACCCGACCGGCATCTACCTGGTCGACGCGATCCGCACCGGCAACGGCGAGGTCGTCCGCGACGTGCTCGAGCACGCCGTCCTGCCCGCGGTCGCGCTCGGCCTGCTCACCGCCGGCGTCTTCCTCCGGCTGGTCCGCACCAACGTGATCGGGACGCTGGGCATGGGCTACGTCGAGGCCGCCCGCTCGCGCGGCGTCAGCGAGCGCCGGCTGCTGCGCAAGCACGCCTACCGGCCGGCGCTCATCCCGATCGTCACCGTCATGGGCCTGCAGATCGCGCTGCTTCTCGGCGGCGCGGTCCTCACCGAGACGACGTTCGAGTGGAAGGGCCTGGGCTTCCAGCTGGTGCAGTACCTGCAGGCCCGGGACTTCGTCGCCGTCCAGGGCATGGTCGTGCTGCTGGCCGTCATCGTCGCCGTGACCAACTTCGTCGTCGACGTGATCGCGGCGCTGATCGACCCGCGAGTGAGGTACTGATGGCCACCACCGTGACCCCGCGGCGCAAGCGCGGGCTGCCGCTGGTCCGCCAGTTGCGCCAGAGCGTCGGGCTGCAGCGCGGCATGCTCGTCGCGGGCCTCGTGCTGACCGGGCTCTTCCTGCTCACCGCGCTGCTCGCCGACGTCATCTCCCCGTACGGCTTCAGCCAGCTGCGCGACGGGTCCGGCTCGTTCGGCGCCCAGCGGCCCCCGTCGGGTGACCACCTGCTCGGCACCACCGTCGGCGGCTACGACGTCCTGTCGCGGGTCGTCCACGGCACCCGGACGGCGCTGCTCGTCGTGGTCGTCGCCGTGGTGCTGTCGATCTTCGTCGGCGTGCTGCTCGGACTGGTGTCGGGCTACTTCGGCGGCTGGGTCGACCGGGTGCTCGTCGTCGTCTGCGACGCCATCTACGCCTTCCCGTCGCTGCTGCTCGCCATCGTCGTGGCGATCGTGATCAGCGGTGGGCAGTCGAGCCTGTGGGGCGGCATCCTGGCCGCGGCGCTGTCGATCACCGTCATCTTCATCCCGCAGTACTTCCGCGTGGTGCGGGCCGAGGTGGTGCGGATCAAGGCCGAGGCGTTCGTCGAGTCGGCGAAGGTCATCGGGGCGGGCCACTGGCGGATCATGACCCGGCACGTGCTGCGCAACGCCACCCGCACGCTGCCGCTGATCCTCACGCTCAACGCCTCCGAGGCGATCCTCACCCTCGCCGGCCTGGGCTTCCTCGGGTTCGGCATCGAGCAGACCGCCGCCGCGGAGTGGGGCTTCGACCTCAACCGCGCGCTCTCCGACGTCACCAGCGGCATCTGGTGGACGTCGGTGTTCCCCGGCCTGGCCATCGTCCTGGTGGTCCTCGGCCTCACCCTCGTCGGCGAGAGCCTCAACGACCTGGCCGACCCGCGGCTGCGGAGCCGCCGGGCCGCCGAGTCCGGGGAGTCCGGCGAGGTGTCCGTGGTGCCGGGCGGCGTGCTCGGTGGGGGTCCGGCCGGCCTGGCCGGCATCGAGGAGGTCCGGTGAGCACCACCCTGCCCGTCGGCGGCGAGCCCGTCGTCGACATCCAGGACCTGTCGGTCTCCTTCGCCACCGATGCCGGCACCGTCGCCGCGGTGCAGGACGTGAGCCTGTCGGTGGCCGCCGGCGAGGTGCTGGCGATCGTGGGGGAGAGCGGCAGCGGCAAGACCGTGACCGCGCGCAGCATCCTGGGGCTGCTGCCGGAGACCGCGACCACCCGCGGCGCGGTGCTGCTCACCCGCAAGGACGGCAGCGACGCGCACGACGTCGTCACGCTGTCCCGGTCCGGGCTCGGCGAGGTGCGCGGCCGGGACGCGGCGATGGTCTTCCAGGAGCCCTCGACCGCGCTCAACCCCGTCTACCCGGTCGGCTGGCAGATCGCCGAGGGGCTGCGGGCGCACGGCCGGCTGTCCCGCAAGGAGGCC
Organism: Geodermatophilus sp. SYSU D00867; assembly: GCF_054050315.1. Lineage (NCBI taxonomy): Bacteria > Bacillati > Actinomycetota > Actinomycetes > Geodermatophilales > Geodermatophilaceae > Geodermatophilus > Geodermatophilus sp. SYSU D00867. The sequence goes on from NZ_JBJGZC010000003.1 coordinate 204,269, forward strand.
CGTGCCAAGGCCGTCGACGTGCTGCGGCGGGTGGGCATCCCCGACCCGGAGACGCGGGTGGACCACTACCCGCACCAGTTCTCCGGCGGCCAGAAGCAGCGCATCGTCATCGCCCAGGCGCTGGTCCTCGACCCGGGCGTGATCATCGCCGACGAGCCGACGACGGCCCTCGACGTCACCGTGCAGGCCGAGATCCTCGACCTGCTGCGCCGCTGCCGCGACGAGTTCGGCGCCGCGATCGTGCTGATCACCCACAACATGGGCGTGGTGGCCGACCTCGCCGACCGGGTGGCGGTCATGTACCAGGGCCGGGTCGTCGAGCAGGCCGACGTCCGGACGCTGTTCTCCGCCCCGCGCGAGGAGTACACCCGCCAGCTGCTCGGCTCGGTGCCGCGCCTCGGCCAGGGCCGGGTGCGGACGGCGGAGCGCGCCGCCGCGCGCCCGGCCGGCTGGGAGACCGCCGCGCCGGTCGTGCAGGCGCGCGACCTGCGGATCGTCTACCCCGGCCGGCTGCGCCGGCCGGACTTCACCGCCGTCGACGGCGTCTCGTTCGCCATCCGCCCGGGCGAGGTGCTCGGCCTGGTGGGGGAGAGCGGCAGCGGCAAGACGACGATCGGGCGGGCCATCGCCGGCCTGACGAGGGTGACCGGCGGGTCCCTGTCGGTGCTCGGCACCGAGATGAACGGCGTCAAGGAGAAGCGCTTCCGGCCGGTCCGCGAGCGCATCGGGTTCGTCTTCCAGGACCCCGCCTCCAGCTTCAACCCGCTGCTGACCGTGGCCGACGCCGTCGCCGAACCGCTGGTCGTGCACGGCCGCGCCGGTGACGCCCACGAGGCGCGCGGCCGGGTCGACGAGCTGCTCGAGGCGGTGCAGCTGCCGCGGGCGTTCGGCGACCGCTACCCGCACGAGCTGTCGGGCGGGCAGCGCCAGCGGGCCAGCCTGGCGCGTGCACTGGCGTTGGACCCCGAGCTGCTCATCGCCGACGAGCCGACCTCGGCGCTGGACGTCTCGGTGCAGGCCCGGGTGCTGGAGCTGTTCGCGGAGCTGCAGCGCGAGCTGGGCTTCGCGGCGCTGTTCATCAGCCACGACCTCGCCGTCGTCGACCTGCTGGCCGACCGGATCGCCGTGCTCTACCGCGGCCGGCTGGTCGAGGAGGGCACCGGGGAGCAGGTGCTCGGCGCGCCGCAGCACCCGTACACGCAGCGACTGCTGGCGTCGCTGCCCGTCCCCGACCCCGCCGAGCAGGCCGTCCGCCGGGCCACCTGGCAGGAGCTGAGCCGGGCGTAGCCGGAGGACCCTGCTGCCCCCGGCCGCTCCCAGGCTCGCGGCGGCGCCCTGCAGGAGGGCCGTCCCCACGTCCCGGCCGCCGGGACGTGGGGATCGCTCCCCGTGCCTCAGTCCTCCACGACGACGTCGTCGCCGCGGCGCAGCGCCCGCTTCACCCGCAGCCGCAGCACCTTCGCGTAGCCCCGGACGAACTGGGTGTAGCCCGGCGTGGGCCCGTGGTAGCCGAGGAAGCCGCGCGGGCCCTCGACCATCTCGCCGGTGCGCACGTCGAACCGGCTCTGGTGCCACGGGCAGACCAGGCAGCCGTCCTCGTCGAGGGACCCCTCGGAGAGGTCGGCGAGCTGGTGGCGGCAGCGGCGGGACACGGCGAAGTACTCGCCGTCGCGGTTGCCCACCGCCCACCTCCCGGCCCGGCCCACCGTCCCCGGGGGCAGCCGGTCGGCGGGGATGCGGTCGGTCTCGCTCACGGGTGGTCCTCCTCGGGTCGGGACTCGGTCGACCGCCCCCTACCCGGTCGTGCCCGTCCCATCCCGCCGAAAGGGAGGCGCCCACCTAGGGTCGGGACCGTGCGCCGGCTGATGGGGGTCCTCGCAGTCACGGCCGCGGTCCTGGTCGCCGGCGGCAGCCCGGCGCTGGCCGAGCCGCCCTTCGACGTCCCCGACGAGGTGACCGACCGCGCCGGCGTGCTCGGCTCCGGGGGACTCGCGCAGGTGCAGCAGGCGGTCGACGAGCGGCAGGCCGAGGACGGCACGCAGGCGTTCGTCGTCTACGTGGCCAGCTTCGACGGCATCGACCAGGGGGCGTGGGCGCAGGCCACCGCGGAGGCGTCCGGACTCGGGTCGACCGACGTGCTGTTCGCCGTCGCGGTGGACGACCGGCGCTACGGCTACTGGGTCGACGACGCGTTCCCGCAGACGGACGCGGAGGTCGAGGAGTTCCTCGCGCGCGACGTCGAGCCCGAGCTCGGCGCCGACGACTGGGCCGGCGCCGGGGTGGCCTTCGCCGAGGGCGTCGGCGACCCGGCGGGCTCCGGCTCCGACGGCGGCTCGGGGGCCGTCACCGCCGCCGTCGTCGGAGGGGTCGCCGTCGTCGGCGGAGGTGCCTACCTGGTGGCGCGCTCGCGGCGCCGCCGGCAGGGGACGCCGCCCCCGACGACGCGGATCGAGCGGCCCGACCCGAACGCCGGTGTGCCCACCGAGGAGCTGCAGGGCCGGGCCGGCGCCGCGCTGCTCGACCTCGACGAGGCGGTGAAGACCTCCCAGCTGGACCTGGACTTCGCCCGGCTGCAGTACGGGGAGGCCGCCGTCGCCGGGTTCACCGAGGCGCTGGGGCAGTCGCGGCAGGAACTCACCCGCGCCTTCACGCTGCGCCAGCAGCTCGACGACGAGGTCCCGGAGGACGAGCCGGCGCGGCGGCGGATCCTGGGCGAGATCCTGCAGCTCACCGCGGCCGCCGACGCCCGGCTCGACGAGCAGGCGCAGGCCTTCGAGCAGCTGCGCGACCTCGAGCGCACCGCCCCGCAGGCGCTGGAGGCGCTGGGCCCGCGGATCACCGCGCTGCACGGCCGGCTGCCGCAGGACGAGCAGCGGATGACCCGGCTGCAGCGGCGGTACGCGGCGTCCGCGCTGGCGCCGGTGGCCGACAACCTCGACCAGGCCCGCGCGCGGCTGGCCGCCGCCGAGCAGGAGGTCGCCGAGGCCCGGGCCGCGCTCGACGCCGGCCGCTCCGGCGAGGCGGTGGGCGACCTGCGGGCGGCCGAGGACGCGGTGGCCCAGGTCGGCACGCTGCTCGACGCCGTCGCCCGGCTCGAGCGCGACCTCGAGGAGGCCGCCGCCCGGCTGCCCGCCGTCCGCGCCGAGACCGAGGAGGACCTCGCCGAGGCCCGCGCCCTGGTGGCCTCCGGGGACGCCGGCGGGCTGCGGCCGCAGGTGGCCCGGGCCGAGACGGGGCTCGCCGCGGCGGAGGAGGCCATGGGCTCCGGCGACGGCGCGCTGCCCGACCCGCTCACCGCGCTGCGAAGGCTGGAGGAGGCCGACGTCGCGCTGGAGCAGGCGCTCGCCGTCGCCCGGGACGCGCAGACCCGGGCCCGCCGGGCGGCCGCGGCGCTGGACCAGACGCTGCTGCGGGCCCGCTCGGCGGTGGCCGCCGCAGCGGACTTCGTCGCCACCCGGCGCGGCGCGGTCGGCCCCGAGGCCCGCACGCGGCTGGCCGAGGCGCAGCGCCACCTCGACGCCGCCGTCGGCACCGGGCGCACCGACCCCGAGGGCGCGCTGCGGGAGGCGCAGCTGGCCGACCAGCTCGCGCAGTCGGCGCTGCAGCTCGCGCAGGCCGACGTCGCCACGTGGTCCTCGGGCTACGGCGGCGGGTACGGCGGCGGCTACGGGCCGGGGTACGGGCCGGGGTACGGGCCGGGGTACGGCGGCGGGCGGGGCGGCGTCGACCTCGGCAGCCTCGTGCTCGGCGGCATCCTGGCCGGCGGCTTCGGCGGCGGGCACGGCCGGGGCCACGGGGGCGGGGGCCTCGGCGGTGGCTTCGGTGGTGGCCTGGGGAGCGGTGGCCTGGGGAGCGGTGGCGGGCGGCCGCGGGGCGGCAGCTTCGGCGGCTCGCGCAGCCGCGGCCGCAGCGGCGGCGGCCGCTTCTGACGCGGCTCCCGCGCACGTCCGCGGAGGTGCACGGGAGGCTCGGCGGCCCGGGCGGGTCGTCCCCGGCGCGCCGGAGGGCGGCAACCGGCTCCTCCCTGCCGGAGGAGCCGCCGGGCGCGTCAGCCCGGGTCAGCCGGGCAGCTGGCCGTAGGTGTGCTCGGGGGTGAACCGGACGACCAGGCGCCGCTCGGCCACCATCGCCCGGCGGTAGTCGTCCCAGTCCTCGTGCTCCTCGGAGATGCCGCGGTAGTAGGCGACGAGCTCCTCCACCGTGGCGTCGTGCGGGTCGGCGGCGACCGGGGTGAGCTCCGCGGTGCCCTCGACGGCCACCCACGACCAGAGGTCGCGCGAGGTCACGTGCAGGGTGAGCCGCGGGTCGGCCCGGAGGTTGCGCGTCTTGGCCCGGTCCGCGGTCACCGAGATCCGGAACAGCCGCCGCTCCGGGTCGTAGGCGTAGCCGACGGTGGACACCTGGGGCCGCCCGTCGCGCTTGACCGTGGCCAGCACGCCCATGTGGTGCTCCGCCACGAAGGCCAGGTGCCGCTCGTCGGCGGTCACCGGACCCGCCCCCGGGCCTTGAGCGGCACCGGCGGCAGCGCCGGCGCGAGCTGCCGCTGGTCCTCGTCGAACCCGGCGACGACGCCGAACCGCGGGTCGCCGTCGTTCCACCGCTCGGCGTACTCGGCGATCTCCTCGCCGGAGCGGCCGACGAAGTTCCACCACATGACCAGCCGCTCCTCGAACGGCTCGCCGCCGAGCAGCAGCAGCCTCGTGGCCGCCTCGGTCCGGATCCGCACCGACCGCCGGCCGGTGCCCAGGTAGACCATCGCCCCGTGCGCCAGCGGCGCGCCCTCGACGTCGGCCCCGCCCGAGGCGCCGAGGAGCGCGTGCTCGAAGTCCGGCTCCAGCGGCACCTCGACGTCGGCGCCCGCGGCCAGGTCCAGGTCGACGCCGACGATCGGCGTGTGCGCGGTGCCCGGCGACACCGCGCCGCCGAACCCGCCCATCAGCACCGTCGCGGTCAGCCCGTCGGAGGTGAACCCGGGCAGCGTCGCGTGGTGCTCGAAGGCAGGCGCGGTGTCGCGGGTGGCGCCGGGCAGCGCCACCCACAGCTGGGCGCCGTGCAGGAACCGCGGGTGCGGCACCGGCGACTGCTCGGAGTGCGCGATGCCGTGCCCGGCGGTCATGAGCGCGAGCTGGCCGGGGCCGAAGGTGACGTCGCTGCCGAGCGAGTCGCGGTGGTGCACGGTGCCCTGGAGCAGCCAGGACACCGTCTGCAGCCCGGTGTGCGGGTGCGGGGTCACCTGCATGCCGGAGGTCGCCGCGACGTCGTCGGGGCCGTAGTGGTCGACGAACGCCCAGGCGCCGACCATCCGGCGGCCGAGAGTCGGCAGCAGCCGCCGGACGACGGTGTTCTCCCCCAGCGGCACCTCCTTGGCGGGCAGCAGGTCGAGGGCCGGACCGGCGGCCGTGCCGTCCAGGCCACCCACCTCGCGCGGGGTGGGGCGGGGCTCGGTGTTGCTCATGGGCGGACCTCCGGACGGCGGACGGTGGGCAGGGTCAGCGGGGTTCGGGCGCGGTCGGGCAGCGCAGCGCGGCCAGGTCCCAGCCGGCGCGGCGGGCGCCGGCGGCGTAGGCGCTGTCCAGGAACTCCAGGACGGTGGCGCGCGGGTCGGCCGCCGCCCGCACGTCCTCGTAGGGCAGCAGCGCGAGGTGGGCGCCGCGGCTGTCGATCCACCGCGCCGCCGCCGGCCGCAGCGGCTCCTCGGCCAGGCCCGCGGGCTCGGGCGCGGTGTAGGAGTAGAACGCCGGCTCCGGGACCTGGTCGTCGCCGAACCAGAAGCCGGCGCTGACCACCTCGTGCGAGTAGGCCTCGCGGGTGACCGGGTCGACGGTGTCCGGCTGCTCCACCCGGCGGTCGGAGAAGCGGGTGACGGCCAGGTCGAAGGTGTGCCAGAAGTGGTGCACCGGGCTGGTCTTGGCGTAGCTGCGGCCGGCGAACTCCTCGAGCACCTGGGCCACCTGGCCGAGCACCACCCAGTAGCGGGTCACCGCGGCGCGGTCGTAGGCGGCGTGGTGCTCGTCCTCGGCGAACGGCGTGCGGTCGGCCAGGTCGAAGGGGACGGGCAGCTCGACGGTCGCGGGCAGGCCCAGCGCCGACAGGCTGCCGAGCAGCTGCCGGTAGAAGGCCGCCACGCTCAGCCCGGGCAGCGGGAACGACGTCCGCCGCCCGTCGGCCACGGCGATCTCGAGCCGGTGGTCGACCAGGTCGAGGTCGACGGCGAAGACGGGGTCGAAGCCCATCGGCCGGGTGGTCAGGCCGCGGCCGGTGAGGTGGAAGGGGACGTGCCACCAGTGGTTGCGCCGCGGGGCGTTGGCCAGCCGCAGCTTGCCCACGACCTGCAGGAACCGGTGCAGGGTGTCCTTGGTGTCGGCCCAGTCGGCCAGCGGCACGGGCGGGAAGACGGGCACGGGGGCTCCTCGGTCGGCGGTCGCGGCCAGCATGCAGGCCCCGGCGGCGGCGCGGAAGCCGCCACCGGGGCCGTGCTCGCCGTCCGCTGCTCACCGTCCGCTGCTCACCGTCCGGTGCTCACTGCCCGGTCCCGCCGCGCACGGCGGCGTGCGCGTAGGTGGCCGGGATGCTGCCGAGCCGGCCGGCCCGGGAGTCGGCGAACGCGTCGAGCAGCTCCTGCCGGGTGTTCATGACGAACGGCCCGTACATCGCGATCGGCTCGCGGATCGGCCGCCCGCCGAGGACGACGACGTCGAGCGCCGGCGTGCGCGACTCCTGCCGCACCGCGCCGCGGACGGTCACCGTGTCGCCGGGGCCGAGGACGGCGAGCCGGCCGGTGCGCACCGGCGCCCCGTCGATGCCGACCGAGCCGGCGCCGGACAGGACGTAGACCAGTGCGTTGAACGAGGGGTCCCACGGCAGGTCGAGCGTCGCGCCGGGGGAGACGGTGGCGTGCACCATCGCCATCGGCGTGTACGTCGAGCCCGGCCCGCGGTGCCCGGCGACGTCGCCGGCGATGACCCGCAGCAACGCGCCGGCGTCGGGGCTGGCCAGCAGCACCGACCGGTCGGCGCGCAGGTCCTGGTACCGCGGCTGCACCCACTTCTGCGCCCGCGGCAGGTTCACCCACAGCTGCAGGCCGTGGAACAGCCCGCCGCTGACCACGAGGTGCTCCGGCGGCCGCTCGACGTGCAGCACGCCGCCGCCGGCGGTCATCCACTGCGTGTCGCCGTCGCTGATCGTGCCGCCGCCCCCGTGCGAGTCGGCGTGCTCGAAGGTGCCGTCGAGGATGTAGGTGACGGTCTCGAAGCCGCGGTGCGGGTGCCAGGACGTGCCCCTGGGCTCACCGGGGGCGTACTCGACCTCGCCCATCTGGTCCATGTGCAGGAACGGGTCCAGGTCGCGCAGGTCGACCCCGGCGAAGGCGCGGCGGACCGGGAAGCCCTCGCCCTCGAGGCCCGACGGCGCGGTGGTCACCGAGCGGGTGCGGCGGCGGACCGTGCCCGGCCCGGGCAGCGGGACGCGCGGCAGGGTGGTGGTGTCCTCGACGGTGACGGCGGGCATCGCCGGCCTCCTCAGTTGAGCTCTCAACCAGTGGCGACCACAGCACCGCGTGCGGCGGATCTGTTCCCGGTCGTTTCGCCCGCCCGCGCACCGGTCACGTCCCGGGGGTGGACGAGGTCGGCCGGCGGCCCGGTTGCCCGAAGCGCATGGTCTTCGGTCCGTGCGGCGGGGTCCGGGACGACGGCCGCTGCGAGGTCGCCGAGGAGCGGTGCGTCTTCGTCGACGACCCCGCGCCGGCGTGGGAGGCGCCGGCGCCGCCCCCCGCGCCGCCCCGGCCGGGCGGCCTGCTCGACCGCGCCCGCACCCGGCCCGTCGTGCTGACCGACCTCAGCGTGGCGCCCTACGACCCGACCTCCCTGCGCCGGGTGGTCGGGGCGCTGGCCCCCGTCTCCGACGGGCTGCTGGTGGGCGAGCACGCCAACCGCCCGGACTTCCCGCCCACCCTCGTCGCCGCGGAGGTCCTGCAGGCCGGCGGCCGGCCGTGGACCACGCTGGCCTGCCGGGACCGCAACCGCGTCGTCCTCGAGCAGGAGCTGGCCGGCCTGGCCGCCGTCGGCGTCGACGGCGTCCTCTGCGTGACCGGCGACGCCCGCGGCCCCGGCGTCCGGCCCGGCGCCACCCAGGTCTTCGACCTCGACGGCGTCCGGCTGGCCGCGCTCGCGGCGACCGCCGGGCTGCCGGTCGCCGTCCCGGAGTCGCCGTCCGCACCGCCGGTGCACCGGCGCCCCGCCCGGGTGGCGGACAAGCAGCGGGCCGGCGCGCAGCTGTGCGTGCTCAACCACGTGCGCACGCCGGCCGAGGTGGCGGCCTTCGTCGCCGCGGCCCGCCGGGCCGGGGCCACGCTGCCGTTCGTCGCCGCGGTGGCGGTCTACACCGACGAGCGGTCGGCCCGGGTGCTCCAGGGGTTCCCCGGCCTGCACGTGGACGACGCGACGGTCGAGCGCGTGCTCGCGGCCCCGGACCCCCGGGCGGCCGGCATCGCGGCCGCGGTGGCCGAGGCCCGGGCGCTGCTGGCGGTCCCCGGGGTCGTCGGGGTCAACCTCTCCGGCCTGGCCGCGGGCGGCGGGGAGGACGCAGGGGCGCAGGTCAAGGCGGAGGTCGCCGCCGCCGTCCGGGAGGTCGCGTGAGCGAGCTGGAGAGCGAGGCGATGGAGGCCGAGTTCGGCGACGTCGCCGGCTGGACCGAGGAGGCGGTGCGGGCGCTGGGGGCCGGGCACGCCATCCCGGCCGGGTGCCGCGGCAGCGGCAGCCAGGGCGCGCTGCGCTGGCTGGCCGACCGGCTGGCGCTGCGCCCGGGCAGCCGGGTGCTCGACGCCGGCGCCGGGGTCGGCGGCCCGGCCGGCTGGCTGGCCGCCGACCGCGGGGTCCGGCCCGTGTGCGCCGAGCCGATGCACACCGCGGCGCGGGCGGCCGCCCGGTTGTTCGGCCTGCCGTCGGTCACGGCGGTGGCCCAGCGGCTGCCCTTCCGCGACGCCGCGTTCGACGCGGAGTGGTGCCTCGGGGTGCTGTGCACGACCGCCGACAAGCCCGGTGCGCTGGCCGAGCTGCGCCGGGTGCTGGCCGACGGCGGCCGGCTGGGCCTGCTGGTCTTCGTCGCCGTCGGCCCGCTGCCGCCGCCGCTGCCGGAGGGCAACGAGTTCCCCGGCGAGCGCGAACTGGCGGAGCTGGTGACCGCGGCCGGGTTCCGGCTGGGGGAGACCGCGACCGCGGACCTCGGGGACAGCCCGCCGGAGTGGAGCGGGCGGGCCGACGCCGTCGACGCCGAGGTGGCCCGCCGGCACGGGGAGGACCCGCGCTGGCGCGAGGCGCAGGAGCAGTCCCGCCGGGTGGGCCGGCTGCTCGCCGACGGCGCGCTGCGGCCGTGGCTCGGGGTCGCCGAGGCGCGCTGACGCCGGCCGCGGGGAGGGGCGGGTCAGGAGGCGAGCTCGCCCTCGGCGGCGACCACCGGCGGGCCGTGCTCGGCGATCAGCGCGGTGGTGGCGACCTCGGCGTCGTCGAGGTGGACGGCGTCGCGCGGGTCGGTCGTGTCGAGCACCCGGGTCTCGTGCCCGCGGCCCACGAGCAGGACGACGTCGGCCGGGCCGGCGGCGCGCACCGCCGCCAGGATCGCCGCGCGCCGGTCCGGGACGGTGCGCACGGCCGCGTCCGCTCCCAGCAGGCCGACCCGCAGCTCGGCCACGATCGCCGCCGGGTCCTCCCCGTGGCTGCCCTCGTTGGTCAGCCAGACGACGTCGGCCGCGCGGGCGGACTCGCCCAGGCCCTGCCGCTTGTACCGGTCGCGGCGGCCGCGGGCGCCGAGCACCAGGTGCACCCGGCCGCCGGGCCCGCACAGGTCGCGGGCGGTGGTGACCGCCGCGGCCAGCGCGCGCGGGGTGTGCGCGTAGTCCACGACGACCAGCGGCCGCCCGCGCCCGCCGAGCACGGTGTTGCGCCCCCGCGGCGGCGCGACCGTGGCCAGGCCGTCGGCGATCCGCACCGGGTCCACCCCGAGCACCCGCCCGGTGGCCCACGCCGCGGCCAGGTTGGTCACGTGCACCCGGCCGACCAGCGGGCTGTGCACCCGGTGGCCGCCGGTGTCGTCGGCCAGCAGCACGTCGGTGCCGCCGGCGCCGGTGCGCCAGCCCAGGACCCGGACGTCGGCGTCCGCGGCCGAGCCCACGCGGGTCACCGGCACCGGCGCCTGGTCGGCCAGCCGCCGGCCCCACGGCTCGTCGACCACCACGACGCCGGCCGCCGCGCGGTCGCGCTCGAACAGCCGCGCCTTGCTCGCCCAGTACTGCTCGAGGGTGCCGTGGTGGTCGAGGTGGTCCTCCTCGAAGCCGGTGAACACCGCGACGTCGAAGCGCAGCCCGTCGATGCGGCCCACGTCCAGCGCGATCGAGGACGCCTCGACGACGGCCCGCCGCGCCCCGGCGTCGACCATCCAGCGCAGCAGCTCGTGCAGCTCCGGGGCCTCGGGCGTGGTCAGCGCCGTCCCGCGCGAGCGGGTGCCGACGGACGCGCCGAGCGTGCCGACGACGCCGGTGCGGACGCCCGCCGCGTCGAGCACCCCGCGCACGAGCGCGCCGGTCGTCGTCTTGCCGTTGCTGCCGGTCACCCCGACCAGGCGCAGGGCGCGCGCCGGGTCGCCGGCGAGCAGCGCGCCGAGCGGGCCGAGCTGGGCGCGCACCGAGGAGACGCGCAGCTGCGGCAGCGCGACGTCGACCGGCCGGTCCACCAGCAGCGCCGCGGCACCCGCCCGCGCGGCGGCCCCGGCGTGCCGGTGCCCGTCGCTGACCGCGCCGCGGACGCAGGCGAACAGCGAGCCGGGCGCCACCCGCCGGGAGTCGGTGACCAGGCCGCGCACGGTCAGGGCGTCGGTACCCCCGACGCGGCGGACCTCCCCGCCGGGGACGGTGGCCGCCCGCCGCTCGACGTCCGGCCAGGTCACGGCGGGGAGGGGCACCCGCCCGACGGTAGGTGGCGCGCAATGTTCTCGCAGGTCGAGCAATGCGCCCCGGCGCGTCGTCGCCGTCCGGAAACGCGCCGGACACACGCCCGAACTAGGTTCCGGACCATGGCGGACCTCTTCGACGGCTACCCACTCGGGGAGCAGTGGGACGAGATGTTCGGCGGCCCGGCGCAGCCCCGGCCGGCCTACGCCGGGCTGTTCGCGTCGCTGCAGCCGATGGCCGGCGAGGAGCTCGCCGCGCGGGCGGACCTGCTGTCGCAGACCTACCGGGACGCCGGGGTCACCTTCGCCCACGCCGGCGAGGAGCAGCCCTTCCCGCTGGACATCGTGCCGCGGGTGATCGGGGCCGACGAGTGGGCGGTCGTCGAGCGCGGCGTCGCCCAGCGGGTGCACGCGCTGGAGGCCTTCCTCGCCGACGTCTACGGCGCGGGTGAGGTCTTCGCCGACGGCGTCGTGCCGCGCAGCGTGGTCACGACGAGCGCGCACTTCCACCGGCAGGCCCACGGGCTGGTGCCGCCCAACGGCGTGCGGGTGCACGTGGCCGGGATCGACCTGGTGCGCGACGAGGCCGGCGACTTCCGGGTGCTCGAGGACAACCTGCGCTCGCCGTCCGGGGTCAGCTACGTCATCACCAACCGCGCGGCGATGAGCCAGGTGCTGCCCGAGCTGTTCGCCGACCACCGCATCGAGCCGGTCGCGGACTACCCGACCCGGCTGCTCGAGGCGCTCAAGGCCTCGGCGCCGCCCAACGTCAGCGACCCGACCGTCGTCCTGCTCACCCCGGGCGTCTACAACTCCGCCTACTTCGAGCACGCGCTGCTGGCCCGGCAGATGGGGGTGGAGCTGGTCGAGGGCCGCGACCTGGTGTGCGCCGGCAACCAGGTGAGCATGCGCACCACCGACGGCCAGCGCCGCGTCGACGTCATCTACCGGCGCATCGACGACGACTTCCTCGACCCGGTGCACTTCCGTCCCGACTCGGTGATCGGCTGCGCCGGCGTCCTCAACGCCGCCCGCGCCGGCCGGGTGACCATCGCCAACGCCGTCGGCAACGGCGTCGCCGACGACAAGCTGCTCTACACCTGGGTGCCCGACCTCGTCCGCTACTACCTCGCCGAGGAGCCGGTCCTCGACAACGCCGAGACCCACCGGCTCGACGACGAGGACACCGTGCGCTGGGTGCTCGACTCCCTCGACCAGCTGGTGCTCAAGCCGGTCGACGGCTCGGGCGGCAAGGGCATCGTCATCGGCCCGCGCGCCGACGACGCGACGCTCGCCGAGCTGGCGGAGAAGGTCCGCGCCCGGCCCCGCGACTGGATCGCGCAGCGGCCGATCGGGCTGTCGACGTCGCCGACGCTGGTGGGCGGCCGGATCGCCCCGCGGCACGTCGACCTGCGGCCGTTCGCCGTCAACGACGGCGAGCGGGTCTGGGTGCTGCCCGGCGGGCTGACCCGCGTGGCGCTGCCCGAGGGCGAGCTGGTGGTCAACTCCAGCCAGGGCGGGGGCTCGAAGGACACGTGGGTGTTCAGCCCGCCGCGGCCGGCGCCCGAGGACGACGAGCCGCCGGCGCGCACCCGGATCGAGTTCACCGCCGCCGACCTGCCCGGCGACCCGCCCGGCCAGGACCCCGGCCCGTTCGAGGACGCCGTCGCCGGCCAGTCGCAACAGCAGCAGCAGACCCTGGGGGAGACGCCGTGCTGAGCCGGATCGCGGAGTCGCTGTTCTGGATCGGCCGGTACGTCGAGCGCGCCGACGACACCGCCCGGATCCTCGACGTGCACACCCAGCGGCTGGTCGAGGACCCGTGGATCGACGAGCGGCGGGCCTGCGCGAACCTGCTCGGCCTCATGGGCGCGGGCGTGCCCAAGGAGGAGGCCGACACCGAGCGGGTGCTCGCGACCCTGGCCTTCGAGCGGGACAGCCCGAGCTCGATCGTCGGGGCGCTGTCGGCGGCGCGGGAGAACGCCCGCGGTGCCCGCGAGGTGCTCTCGGCCGAGATCTGGGAGTCGCTCAACGTCACGCACAACGCGCTGCCCCAGCAGCGCACGATGGCCCGCCGGTACGGGCCGCACTCGCTGTTCCGGTTCGTCCGCGAGCGCTCGGCCATGGTCTTCGGCCTGGCCGACTCCACGATGAGCCGCGACGAGTCCTGGCTGTTCCTCGTCCTCGGCCGCTCGCTGGAGCGGGTGGACATGACCGCGCGGATCCTCTCCACCCGCGTGCTGGCCGGGGACGCGGCGCCGTCGTGGACGCTGGTGCTGCGCTCCACCGGCGCCTACGAGCCCTACCTGCGCACCTACCGCGGCGTCGTCGACTCCAGCCGCGCAGCGGAGTTCCTGCTGCTGGACCGGCTGTTCCCGCGGTCGGTGTTCGCCGCGCTGGAGCAGGCCGAGGCGTGTCTGGCCGAGCTGGAGCGCTCCACCGTCCGCGACGCCACCCGCATCGGCGTGGCCGGCGAGGCACACCGGATCGTCGGCCGGGCGCGCACGATGCTCGAGTTCATGCCGCCGCCCGAGCTGCTGGACCGGCTGCCGCAGCGGCTCGACGAGCTGCAGCGCACCTGCTCGCTGGCCAGCGCGGCGGTCACCGGCCGGTTCTTCACCGAGCAGGCGCCGCAGGTGTGGGTGCCCGAGGGGGTCGCGTGAGCCAGTCGCAGGTCCAGACCCAGGTCCCCGGCCGGGCGCCGCGCCCGCCCGGCGACCGCTGGCGGCTGCAGGTCGTGCACACCACCCGGTTCCGCTACGGCGGGCCGGTGCGCTCCTCCTACAACGAGGCCCGGCTGACGCCGGAGAACAGCGGCCGGCAGACGACGCTGCGCTCGCGGGTGGAGATCGAGCCGGCCGCGACCGCGTTCGCCTACCGCGACTACTGGGGCTCGACGGTCACCGCCTTCGACCTGCACACCCCGCACCGGGAGCTGGTGGTCACCGGTACCTCGATCGTGGAGGCCGGCCCCGACGTCGTCGACCACGACCACGTGGGCTGGTCCGCCCTCCGCGGCCGGCTGGTCCGCGACCGCTTCGGCGAGCTGCTGGCCCCCACGCCCCGCACCGCCATGGACCCGACCGTGGTGCGCGCCGCCCGGGCCGCGGTCGGCGACGCCCCGCCGCACCAGGCCGGGCCCGCGGTGTGCCGGTTCGTCCGCGAGCACATGGAGTACCTGTCCGGCTCGACGTCGGTGCGGACGACGGCGATGCAGGCCTGGACGGCGGGCAGGGGCGTCTGCCAGGACATCTCGCACGTCACCGTGGGCCTGCTGCGCGAGCTGGGCCTGCCCGCCCGCTACGTCTCCGGCTACCTGCACCCTCGGCCGTCGGCCGGCATCGGCGAGACGGTGACCGGCGAGAGCCACGCCTGGGTGGAGTGGTGGGACGGCGGCTGGTGCGCCGCCGACCCCACCAACGGCGTCCCGATCGGGCCGCGGCACGTGACCCTGGGCCGCGGCCGCGACTACGGCGACGTCCCGCCGTTCACCGGCATCTTCTCGGGCCCGCGCAGCGAGGGGCACACGGTGACCGTGGAGGTCACCCGGCTGGCCTAGGAGCCCCTCGCCCGGGAGCTCCCCGCCCGGGAGCTCCTCGCCCGGGGAGCCCCTCGCCCGGGAGCCCCTCGCCTAGAAGCCCCGGAGCAGCCGGGCGACGCCGGTGAGCTCCTCCTCGGCATCGGCGTCGGGGAGCACCTCGGTGCGGTCGGCCAGCCGCGGCCGCCACGCGGGCGGGGCGGACTCCAGCCAGGCGGCGCCGGCGTCGGTGAGGCGGCCGTCGGAGCGCAGCGGCGCCCAGCCGCGCAGGAAGCGCAGCCCCTCGGCGGCGGTGACCAGGGTGCGGGCCACGCCGCGGCCGCGGTACACCGGCTCGACGGTGACGTCGTCGACCAGGCCGGAGCGGATCCACCAGCGGACCTCGGCGATCCGGTCGGTCATCCGCACCCCGGCGGCGGCGACCTCGTGCGGGCGGACGACCGCGCCGGGCCGGAAGGCGTGGCCGCGGAAGGCCAGCAGCGAGGCGGCCGGGACGGCGCTGGTCGCGTGGGTGACCTCGGCGAACCACATCGGCGGGCAGGTCCCCGACAGCTCCTCGGCGACCTCGATGCGCACCACCCGGCCGTCGGAGGCGCGGTGCCGGACGTCGACCTGCCAGCCGGCGGGGCGGCGCCCGCGGGCGTCGACGGCGGTCATGTCGACCGGGGTGCCGTCGGGGAAGCGGTCGGAGTTGACCGCCACCAGCGAGTACTCGACGGGGCCGGGGCCGCGGCGCAGCAGCCGGGCCCACCACAGCGCCGTCGTCCCCGGGGCGGGCTCGGCCAGCGGCGGGACCGCCCGCAGGCGCGGTGCCGCCGGCGCCGGGGCCGGGAACGCCGTGTCGTGGGCCGCTGCCGTCATGCTCATGTCGTCCTCCGCTCGTCCGCCCCGGACACCCGGGGTGTGCTGCCGATGACTCTCCGGACGCCGCTTGCGGGTGCCTTGGGGTCCACTAGCGGACCGCCCCGGGCGGCCGGGGCGTGCGGGCGGCCGGGGATACTGGGGTCCGATGACCTGGACCCGGCCGTGAGCGCCCCGCTGAACCTGCTCAACCTCGAGCGGGTCTCCAAGGCACACGGCACGACCGTGCTGCTCGACGGCGTCTCCCTCGGCGTCGCCGCCGGCGAGCGGATCGGCGTCGTGGGGCGCAACGGCAGCGGCAAGTCCACGCTGCTCGGCGTCCTCACCGGCCGCGAGGAGCCCGACTCCGGCCGGGTCACCCGGCGCGGCGACCTCGCCGTCGGCGTCCTCGACCAGTCCGGCACGCTGCCGCCGGGCGCCACCGTCCGCGACGTCGTCCTGCCCGGGACGCTGTTCGCCGCCGAGCACGAGTGGGCCGCCGACCCGGCCGTCCGCAGCGTGCTGACCGGCCTGGAGCTCGACCGGCTCGGCCTGGACAGCCCGGTCGCCCCGATGTCCGGCGGCGAGCGCCGGCGGGTCGCCCTGGCCGCGCAGCTGATCCGGCCTCTGGACCTGCTGGTGCTCGACGAGCCGACCAACCACCTCGACGTCGAGGGTGTCGCCTGGCTGGCCGACTTCGTCAAGCGGCGGGTCGGCGCGCTGGTCGTCGTCACCCACGACCGGTGGTTCCTCGACGAGGTCTGCACGCAGACCTGGGAGGTCACCGACGGCGCGGTGCACGCCTACGAGGGCGGCTACGCGGCCTACACGCTGGCCCGCGCCGAGCGCGCCCGCGTCGCGGCGGTGACCGAGGAGCGGCGGCTGAACCTGGTGCGCAAGGAGCTCGCGTGGCTGCGCCGCGGCGCGCCGGCGCGCACCAGCAAGCCGCGGTTCCGCATCGAGGCGGCCGAGGCGCTCATCGCCGACGAGCCGCCGCCGCGGGAGTCGATGGCGCTGAAGGGCTTCGCCGCCCGGCGGCTCGGCAGGACCGTCTACGACGTCGAGGACGTCGACTACGCCGTGCCCTCCGACGACGGCCCGCGGGCGCTGTTCCGCGACCTGACCTGGCACGTGGGCCCCGGCGACCGCATCGGCGTGGTCGGCGTCAACGGCGCGGGCAAGACCTCGCTGCTGCGGCTGCTGGTCGGCGAGGTCGAGCCGGACCGCGGCCGGGTGGTGCGCGGGCAGACGGTGGCGCCCGCGTACCTGTCGCAGCACGTCACCGAGCTGCCCGGGCGGCTGCGGGTGCTCGAGGCGGTGCAGGAGATCGCCCGCATCGCGCGGATCGGCAACCAGGAGGTCTCCGCGTCGTCGCTGGCCGAGCGGTTCGGCTTCCCGGCGTCGCGGCAGTGGACGCCGGTCGGCGACCTCTCCGGCGGCGAGCGGCGGCGGCTGCAGCTGCTGCGCCTGCTCATGGCCGAGCCGAACGTGCTGCTGCTCGACGAGCCGACCAACGACCTCGACATCGACACGCTCACCCAGCTCGAGGACCTGCTCGACTCCTTCCCCGGCACGGTGCTGGTGGTCAGCCACGACCGGTACTTCGTCGACCGGGTCTGCGACTCGGTGGTCGCGCTGATGGGCGACGGCTCGCTGGCCGCGCTGCCCGGCGGGGTGGAGGAGTACCTCGCCCGCCGGGCCGCCGGTGAGGCGGCACTGCCCTCGGCCGGCTCCGGTCTCGCGCCCGCCGGCGGCGCGGCCCCGGCGCCCGCCCCGGCCGGCCCCTCGGCGGCGGAGGTGCGCGCCGCCCGCAAGGAGGCCGCCCGGCTCGAGCGGCGGCTGGAGAAGCTCGGCGCGGAGGAGGAGCGGCTGCACGCCGAGCTCGCCGCCGCCGCCACCGACCACGCGAGGGTCGTGGAGCTCGACGGCCGGCTGCGGACCCTGCTGGCCGAGAAGGACCGGGTCGAGACCGACTGGCTGGCCGCCGCGGAGCTCGCCGAGGGCTGACCCGGCAGGAGGTGTTCACCCGGGTCGCCGACTCAGCGACGGTGCGGCTCGGACCGGCTCGAGGAGGCGCGTCCGGGGCGTCCCGGCCAGCGCTGGTGAGCTGTCGCGGGAGGCCCACACCGTCGTCTCGAGGAAGTCGAGGAAGCGCTGCGCCTGCTCCCGGGTCGGGAAGTCGAGATCGACGAGGACGTAGCGGTCGTCGTCGACCGGGTGCCGTACCCGCTCGCCGCACACGCCGGCCTGTCGGCGGCGCTCGGCGAACCGGTCGAAGGCGGCCTTCCACGTGGGGAGGTCGCTGATCGGGTGCTCGATGTGCAGGGTGATCACGTCCACGACGCTAGGAACCGGGCGGCGGCGGCCCCATCCCAGATGTCTGGGGTCCGGTGACGCGCGGTGCTGTCCGGCGCGGCGGGGTGTCCGTAGCCTGCCGTCGTGGCCGGGTCCACGGCGGCGCGGGAGCGGGTCGAGCGGATCTGCGCAGCGGGTGCCGACGCCCGCACGTTGCGCCTGCGGCTGCTGGCCGAGCTCCGCCGCGCGGTCGGGTTCGACGCCTACGCCTGGGTGCTCACCGACCCGGAGACGCGGGTGGGCTGCGGGCCGCTGGCCGACGTCCCGTGCCTGCCCGAGCTGCCCCGGCTGATCCGGCTGCGCTACCTGACCGCGCTCAACCGCTGGACCACCCTGACCGACCGACCCGTCGCGCTGCTCGCCGAGGCCACAGACGGCGACCTCGGGCGCAGCCCGCTGTGGCGGGAGCTGCTGTGCCGGTACGACGTCGCCGACGTCGCCTCGGTGGTCTTCCGCGACGGCTTCGGCTGTTGGGCGTTCCTGGAGCTGTGGCGTACCGGAGGCCGGGCCTTCGACCGGGTCCACGCGCAGTTCCTGCGGGACGTCGCCCCGACCGTCACCACGGCCCTGCGGCGCGGCCAGGCGCGCACCTTCGAGACCGCCTCGCCCTCCGACCACCCGACCGGGCCCCTGCTCCTGCTGCTGGCGCCGGACCTGCAGGCGGTGCGGCAGACACCTGGCACGCGGGACGCGCTCCGGCTGCTGGTGCCCCGCGACGACGAGGGGCCGCCGGTTCCGGCCGGTGCCCTCAACGTCGCCGCCCAGTTGCTCGCTGTCGAGGCGGGGGTCGACGCCTCGCCGCCGTGGGCGCGGGTCCACCTGGCCGGGAACCGCTGGCTGACCCTGCGGGCCGCCCGGCTCGAGGGCGACGCTCCACGCGAGGAGCGCGACATCGCCGTCACCATCCACGAGTCGAGCGCCTCCGAGCGGCTGTCGCTGTTCGCCCGCTGCACGGGGCTCAGCGCCCGTGAGGCCGAGCTGCTCGCCCACCTGGCGACCGGCGCCGACACCCGCGACGTGGCCGCACGGATGTTCCTGTCCGCGCACACCGTGCAGGACCACCTCAAGTCGGTGTTCGACAAGACGGGCACCCGCAGTCGCCGGACGCTGCTGGCACGTGCCCTCGGCGCCTGACCCCCGGCGCGTTCGTCGAGGGGTGACCCGCCGTCGCTCCGCGCCCCTGTCCACCCGGGCGCGGAGGCGCCCAGGGGGCCGTCCAGCACCCTGTGATCGACACTGCCTGCCGAGGGCACCGAGCGCTGACCCGGCCCCGCGCGCGCTCGTGCTCCGGGTCCGCAGCGGACCCGGAGCACGAGCGGGTGGCCTCCCTGCAGGGGCCCGCCGCGAGCCTGCGAGTGGCGGAGGGCAGGGAGGTCCTCCCTCAGGCGACGGCGGCCTCGGCGCGGGTGCGGGCGAGCATCCGCAGGCCGACGACGACCGCCGGGACGGCGCCGACGAGGGCCAGGGCGCCGTGGACCGTCGGCGAGAACGGGATCACCGCGGAGGCCACGAGGCAGCCGACGGCCGGGAGCAGCAGCCACCAGCCGGTCACCCCGGCGCGGGCGAGACCCACGTACCCGACGATCGGGCCGAGGAGCCCGAACAGCGTCAGGACGCCGACGACCGCGACCCCCGGGTTGGCCCCGACGGCGTCGTAGAGGCCCAGGGCGGTGGCCGGGTCGAGCTCGCGGCCGATGGCGCCGGTCCAGTGGTCGTAGAGCACGAAGCCGGCCACGGTGACCAGGCCGATCGCGGACAGCAGCGCCCCGACGACGGTCGGGATGCGCCCGCGGCGGCCCCGCACCAGCGTCGGGACGGCCAGCCAGGCCAGGGCCAGCGCCATGTTGCCGTAGTGCAGTAGCACCGCCGACAGCGTCGTCCGGCCCTCGTCGCGACCCAGGGCCGCGATGTAGTCGGCCGCGGCCTGGGAGTCCTGCGGCGGGGAGGTCACCATGCCGGCGACGTAGAGCAGCGAGCCGCCGACCAGGGCGGCGCCGGCGATCGGCAGCATCAGCGAGCCGGCGCTGCGGGCCGGGCGCGCCTCGGGGGTGGCGGCGGGACGGGTCGGGAGCGGGGAGGTGGTCATCGGTCCTCGTCGGTCGGGGCACCGCTCGCTGCGGTGCGTCGGCGAGGACTCTCCGGCCGCGGGGCCCTCCGCCACGTCCGTCCCGGCGGACCGACCGCCCTCCGCCGCGAGGAGGAGGGAGGGCGCGTGTCCATCGGCCGCGCGGGGGATCCCGGGCACCCCCGCGGGCCCCTACCGTGCTCGCCGTGCCCCGCTGGTCGTCGTCCCCCTCCGCCCGCCGGCTCGTCTGGCCGGTGCTCGGCGCCGTGCTCGCGGTGCTGTCGGTCGTCGAGACGCTGACCGAGGAGGTGTTCCGCTACCCGCTGGTCACCGCGCTGCCCGGCGTCGCCGTCGGGGCCGTCGTGGCGCTCGGCGCCCGGTGGCCGGAGGCGGCCGCGGTGGCCGGCGGGCTCAGCGTGCTCGGCAACTACGCGCTGGGGACGCCCGGTCCCGGCGGCGCCCAGCTGATCGCGATGGCGGTGCTCGTCGGGCACGCCGCCGCGGTGCTGCCGGTGCGGCGGGGGCTGCGCGCGGCCGTCGTCGCGACGCTGGTCGTGGTGGGCAGCGGCATCGCCTTCGGCCCCTCCACCTGGGAGAGCGTCTTCTACCTGGTCGTCACCGGCACCGCCTGGGCGGTCGGGGTCCTCGTGCGGCAGTCGCACTCGCGCTCGCTGGCGCTGCAGGCGCTCGCCGCGCGGCTGGCCGAGCAGCAGGAGGCGGTGGCCGGCGCCGCGGTGGTGGCCGAGCGGGCGCGCATCGCCCGCGAGGTGCACGACTCGGTGGCGCACGCGGTGAGCGTGATGGTGCTGCAGATGGGCGGCCTGCGCCGGCTGCTGCCCGACCACCCGGAGGCCCAGGACGTGCTGCTGGGGCTGGAGCGGCTGGGGCGCGAGTCGGTCGACGAGATGCGCCGGGTGGTCGGCATCCTCCGCGAGTCCGGCGGCGGCGACCCGGCGCCGCGGCCGTCGCTGTCCCGGCTCGACGCCGTCCTCGCCGAGCTGCGCGCCGGCGGGATGCCGGTGCGGCTCGTCGTCACGGGGGAGCCGGCCGAGCTGCCGCAGCTGGTCGACGTCGCGGCCGTCCGCGTGGTGCAGGAGGCGCTGTCCAACGTCGTCCGGCACGCCGGTGCCGCGGCCACGTGCGTGGAGGTCGCCTGGAGGCCGGGCCGGGTGACGGTGACCGTCACCGACGACGGCCGGCCGCGGGTCCCCGTGCCGCCGCCGGTCCCCGGCACCGGCGGGCACGGGCAGCTGCACATGCGCGAGCGGGTGGCCGTGGCCGGTGGCGACCTCTCCGTGGGGCCGGTCCGCGGCGGCGGCTACCGGGTCCGCGCCGGCTTCCCGGTGCCCGCGCCGGCGAGCGCGCCCGCGGCGGTGGGCGCGTGACGATCCGGGTGGTGCTGGTCGACGACCAGTCGATGATCCGCACCGGCCTGCGGATGGTGCTGGCCGCCGAGCCCGACATCGAGGTGGTCGGGGAGGCCGGCGACGGCGCCGGCGGCGTGCGGGTGGTCACCGAGCTCGCGCCCGACGTGGTGCTGCTCGACGTCCGGATGCCCGGCACGGACGGGCTCGAGGCGGCCCGCCGGATCGTCGGGGCCGGCCTGCCCACGCGCGTCGTCGTCCTCACCACGTTCGACGAGGACGAGTACGTGGCCGCCGCGCTGCGCGCCGGGGTCAGCGGGTTCCTGCTCAAGGTGGCCCCGCCCGAGGACCTGGTGGCCGCGGTGCGCACCGTGGCCGCCGG
This sequence comes from Geodermatophilus sp. SYSU D00867, assembly GCF_054050315.1. Classification (NCBI taxonomy): domain Bacteria; kingdom Bacillati; phylum Actinomycetota; class Actinomycetes; order Geodermatophilales; family Geodermatophilaceae; genus Geodermatophilus; species Geodermatophilus sp. SYSU D00867. Next base: position 225,751 of record NZ_JBJGZC010000003.1, read on the forward strand.
GCAGGGGCTGCTCGACCCGGCCGTGACGCTGCGGGTGATCCGGTCCTTCGCCGCGGCGCCCGCGCCCGACCCCGGCCGCGCCGCGGAGCTCGCGGCGCTGACCGAGCGGGAGACCGACGTCCTGGCGCTGGTCGCCGCCGGGCTGTCCAACGCCGAGATCGCCGCGCGGCTGTACCTCGGCGAGGCGACGGTGAAGACGCACGTCAGCCGGGTGCTGCTCAAGCTGGGCCTGCGCGACCGGGTCCAGGCGGTTGCATTCGCCTACGAGTCGGGCCTGGTGACGCCGGGTAGGTGACCCGGTTCTCCGCACCCCCGGTTTCCCGGCGCGGGAGCAGCGGTACCCCCACGAGGGGGCGACGCCGCCGCACCGCCGTCGTCGCGTGCTCCCCTCCGCCGCCGACCCGGGAGCCCCGTGACCGCACTGCTGCTCGCGCACCTGGTGGCCGCCCTGGCGGCGCCGGTGCTGGTGCGGTGGTGGGGACGGGACGCCTTCCTCGCCCTCGCGCTGGTGCCCGCGGCCGGATTCGCCTGGACGCTCGCGCAGCTGTCGGCGGTCGCGTCCGGCGACGACGTCCGCGAGACCGTGCCCTGGGTGCCCGCGCTCGACCTGTCGGTGGCGCTGCGGCTGGACCCGCTGGCCCTCGTGTTCGCCGGGCTGGTCACCGGCGTCGGCGCGCTGGTGCTCCTCTACTGCAGCCGCTACGTCGAGCCGGACGCTGAGGGCACCGGCCGGCTGGCCGGCTGCCTGACCGCCTTCGCCGGCTCGATGCTGGCGCTGGTCCTCGCCGACGACGTCTACCTGCTCTACGTCGCCTGGGAGCTGACGACGGTCTTCTCCTTCCTTCTCATCGGCGGGTCGGGGACGTCGCTGGCGGCCCGGCGGGCGGCCGCTCAGGCGCTGGTCCTCACCACCGCCGGGGGCCTGGCGATGCTGGCCGGGCTGGTCGTGCTGGCGCACGCCGCGGGCACGTCGCGGCTGTCGGCGATCGTCGCCGACCCGGGCAGCGGGCCTGCCGTCGTCACCGGGGTGCTGCTCGTGCTGGCCGGCGCGGTGACCAAGTCCGCGCTGGTGCCGTTCCACTTCTGGCTGCCGGCGGCCATGGAGGCGCCGACGCCGGTGAGCGCCTACCTGCACGCGGCGGCCATGGTGAAGGCCGGCGTCTACCTGGTCGCGCGGCTGGCGCCCGGCGCCGCGGACCTGCCCGGCTGGCGGCCGCTGGTGCTCGGGCTGGGCGTGGCCACGATGCTGGTCGGCGGCTACCGGGCGCTGCGCCAGACCGACCTCAAGCTGCTGCTCGCCTTCGGCACGGTCAGCCAGCTCGGGTTCCTCACCACGCTGGTCGGCGCCGGCAGCGCCGAGCTCGCGCGCGCCGGGCTGGCCATGGTGCTCGCCCACGGGCTGTTCAAGTCCACGCTGTTCCTCACCGTCGGCGTCGTCGACCACGCCACCGGCACCCGCGACCTGCGCGAGCTGTCCGGCCTCGGCCGCCGGATGCCGGTGGTCGCCGCGGTCGCCGGCCTGGCCGCGGCGTCGATGGCCGGGCTGCCGCCGCTGCTCGGCTTCGTGGGCAAGGAGGCGGCGTTCACCGCGCTCCTCGACGGCGGCCTGCTCGACCGCACCGCCGCGCTGCTGGTCCTCGCCGGGCTGGTGCTCGGGTCGGTGCTCACCGCCGGATACACGCTCCGCTTCGTGTGGGGAGCGTTCGCGGCCCACGCCGGCCGGCCGGCCACGGAGGTGGCGCACCCGCCCGGGCCGCTGTTCCTCGCCGCCCCGGTCGTCCTCACCCTCCTCGGCCTCGCGGGCGGCGTGCTCGCGAAGGGCCTCGAGCCGGTCGTCGGCCGCTACGCCGACGGGCTGCCCGGCTACGCGCCGGAGACCGAGGAGCTCGCGCTGTGGCACGGGCTCCAGCCGGCCCTGGCGCTGTCGGCGCTCACCCTGCTCGGCGGGGCGGCGCTGTTCGCCGGGCGGGCGGCGGTGGCCCGGGTGCAGCGGCGGCTCACGGTCCGGGCGTCGGCCGACGAGGGCTACTGGAACGTGCTGCAGGGCGTCGACCGGCTCGCCGTCCTGGTCACCGGGACGACGCAGCGTGGGTCGCTGCCCGCCTACCTCGGCACCATCCTCACCGCGGTCGTCCTGCTGCCCGGCGCGCTGCTCGCCACCGTCGCCGAGCGCCCGGCGCAGTGGCGGGCCTGGGACAGCCCGGTCCAGGTGCTGGTCGGCGTCGTCGTGCTGCTGGCCGCCGCGATGGCGGTGCGGGTGCGGCAGCGGCTGTCGGCGGCGCTGGTCGTCGGCGTCACCGGCTACGGGCTGGCGGTGTTCTTCGTGATCGCCGGGGCGCCGGACCTCGCGCTCACCCAGTTCCTCGTCGAGACGGTGACGATCGTGGCGTTCGTCCTGGTGCTGCGGAAGCTGCCCAAGGACGTGTCCGAGCGGCACCGCCGCCGCGAGCGCGCCGGCCGCGGCCTGCTCGCCGTCGGCGTCGGCCTGCTCATGGGCGCGGTGTCCGCCGTGGCGCTGGCCGCCCGCGACGCCGCCCCGGTGTCCGACGAGTACGCCCGGCTCGCCGAGGAGGCGCAGGGGCACAACGTCGTCAACGTGACCCTGGTCGACATCCGCGCCTGGGACACCTTCGGGGAGATCTCGGTGCTCATCGTCGCCGCCACCGGCGTGGCCAGCCTGGTCTTCCTGCGGCGGCGCACCGGGGCGATCGAGCGGGCCGAGCGGGAGGACCAGGTCGCCGGGCGGTCCCGGCGGGCGCCGGTCGGGGAGTGGCTGGCCGCCGGCGGCACGCTCGACCCGCGGCGCCGGTCGGTGGTGCTCGAGGTCGTCGTGCGGATGCTGTTCCACACCGTCCTGGTCTTCTCGCTGTACCTGCTGTTCGCCGGGCACAACCAGCCCGGCGGCGGGTTCGCCGGCGGCCTGGTCGCCGGGCTCGCGCTGGTGCTGCGCTACCTTGCCGGCGGCCGCTACGAGCTCGGCGAGGCCGCCCCGCTCGACCCCGGCCGGCTGCTCGGTGCGGGCCTGCTGCTGGCCGGCGGCACCGGCGTCGCCGCGCTCGTGCTGGGCGGGCAGGAGCTCGAGTCCACCTACTGGGAGTGGACGCTGCCCGTCCTCGGCGACGTCAAGCTGGTCTCGCCGCTGTTCTTCGACGTCGGCGTCTACCTGGTGGTCGTCGGCCTGGTGCTCGACGTGCTGCGCAGCCTCGGCGCCGAGCTCGACCGCCAGGAGGACGAGGACGACCCGGTCGAGACCACGCCGGGGGAGGTGGTGGCCCGGTGACGCCGACCGTCGTCCTGCCCGTGGTCATCGGCGGCCTGTACGCCGCCGGCGTCTTCCTGCTGCTCGACCGCAGCCTCACCCGGGTGCTGCTCGGCTTCCTGCTGCTGGGCAACGCCACCAACCTGCTGCTCATCTCCGCCGCCGGCCCGGCCGGGAGCGCGCCGCTGCTCGGCCGCGGTGACGACGCCACCGCCGATCCGCTGCCGCAGGCGTTCGTGCTCACCTCGATCGTCATCACCTTCGGCGTCTCGGCGTTCCTCCTGGCGGTGATCCACCGCTCGTGGCGGCTGGCCCGCCAGGAGGCGGTGGAGGCCGACGAGGAGGACCGCCGGCTGGCCACCCGGGAGGGCCGGCGCTCCGGCCGCGAGGACCCCGACGAGATCGACCCGGACCGGCTGGCCGCCGAGGACCGGCGCCCGTTCCACGCCGAGCCGCCCCGGCGCCGCGGTCAGCCGCCGCCAGGCACCCCCGCGGACGACGTCGACCTGCCCCCGGCGCGACGGCGGTCGCGGTGATCCGCGTCCTCGCCCCGCTGCCGGTGGTCCTGCCGCTGCTGGGTGCTGCCGTCTCGCTGCTGCTCAGCCGCCACACGCGGACCCAGCGGGTACTCAGCGTCGCGGTGCTCGCCGCGGTCCTGGGCGTGTCGGTGACCCTGCTGGTCCTCGCCGACCGGTCGGGCGCGGTCGCGGTGGCGGTCGGCGACTGGCCGGTGCCGCAGGCGATCTCGCTGGTGGTCGACCGGCTGTCGGCGCTGATGCTGGTGGTGGCACACACCGTGGGCCTGGGGGTGCTGCTGTTCGCCGTCGGCCAGGGCGCCGCCGACGGCAGCGAGCAGGCGCCGGTGTCGATCTTCCACCCGACGTTCCTGGTGCTCATGGCCGGCGTCGGGTTCGCGTTCCTCTCCGGCGACCTGTTCAACCTCTACGTCGGCTTCGAGGTGCTGCTGACCGCCAGCTACGTGCTCATCACCCTCGGCGGGTCCGCGCCGCGGGTGCGCGGCGGGATCACCTACGTCGTGGTCAGCCTGGTCGGGTCGCTGCTGTTCCTCGCCGCGATCGGCCTGGTGTACGCGGCCACCGGCACCGTGGACATGGCCGACCTGTCGGTGCGGCTGGCCGAGGTCCCCGAGGGCACCCGCACGCTGCTGCACGCGCTGCTGCTCATCGCCTTCGGCATCAAGGCCGCCGTCTTCCCGCTGTCGGCCTGGCTGCCCGACAGCTACCCGACGGCGCCGGCGCCGGTGACCGCGGTGTTCGCCGGGCTGCTCACCAAGGTCGGCGTCTACGCGATCGTCCGCACGCAGACGCTGCTGTTCCCCGACGGCGCGCTGGACACCCTGCTGATGGCGGCGGCGCTGGCGACGCTCGTGGTCGGCATCCTCGGCGCGGTCGCGCAGACCGACCTGCGGCGGATCCTGTCCTTCACGCTGGTCAGCCACATCGGCTACCTGGTGTTCGGCATCGCGCTGGGCAGCGTCGCGGGGCTGACCGCCGCGGTGTTCTACGTCGTCCACCACATCGTCGTCCAGACCACGCTGTTCCTCGTCGCGGGTCTGGTCGAGCGCACCGGCGGGTCGACGTCGATCCGCCGGCTCGGCGGGCTGGCCGCCGCCTCCCCGCTGCTCGCGGTGCTGTACCTGCTGCCCGCGCTGAACCTCGCCGGCATCCCGCCGCTGTCCGGGTTCCTCGGCAAGCTGGGGCTGCTGCAGGCCGGGGTCGCCGACGGCCGCCCGCTGGCGCTGGTGCTGGTCGGCGCCGGGCTGGTGACCAGCCTGCTCACCCTCCTGGCGGTGGCCCGGGTGTGGACCCGCGCGTTCTGGCGGCCGCGCGCGCAGGAGCCCGGCGCCGACACCGCCGCCGCGGCGGCGGTCGACGCGGGGCCGCGGGGCGGGGCCCGCCCGTCGGGGAACGGCGCCGCCCGGCTGTCGGCGGCGTGGCAGCGGCAGGTGGCCGTGGCGACGGCGTCCGAGGGGCCCGAGGAGCCCGACGAGCACCCGGGCGAGCCCGCGGAGCGGCTGCCGCGCGTGCTGGTCGGCGCGACGGCGGCGCTGGTGGCGCTGACCGTCGCCCTCACCGCGCTGGCCGGCCCGCTCTACGGCCTGGCCGGCCGCGCCGCCACCGACCTGCTCGACCGCGGCCCCTACCGCACGGCCGTGGAGGGGGAGCGGTGACCGACCGCGCCCGCCACCTGCTGCGCCAGCTGCCCGCGCTGGTCTGGCTGGTGCTGGTCTGGGTGCTGCTGTGGGGCACCTGGTCGTGGGCGAACGTGCTGGGCGGCGTGCTGGTCGCCGTCCTCGTCACCCGCGTGGTGCCGCTCCCGGCGGTGGTGGAGAACATCCGCATCCGGCCGCTCGCGCTGCTGCGGTTCCTCGCCGTGTTCGCCGTCGACCTCGCCGTCTCCAGCGCGCAGGTGGCCTGGCGCGCGCTGCGGCCGGGCCCGCCGCTGCGCAGCGCCGTCATCCGGGTGCAGCTGCGCACCGACTCCGACCTGCTGCTCGCGGTCATCAGCGAGGCGCTCAGCCTGGTCCCCGGGTCGGTGGTGCTCGACCTGGACCGCGAGCACCGGGTGCTGGCCGTCCACCTGCTCGAGGTCCGCGACCGCGACGACCTCGAGCGCCAGCGCGCCGGGGTGCTGGCCGTGGAGGACCGGGTGGTGCGGGCCTTCGGCCGGTCCCGCGAGCGTGCCGCGCTGGACCGGGAGCCCACGGAGGTGGCGCGGTGAGCTGGGTGGCCGTCGTGGCGTTCGGCCTCGTCGGGGCGGGGGCGCTGCTCGCGCTGGTGCGGCTGGCCCGCGGGCCGTCGCTGCTGGACCGGGTCGTGGCCGGCGACGCGATGCTGGTGATCACGGCCGGCGGGCTCGGCGTGCACGTGGCGCTGTCCCGCGACGCGTCCGCGGTGTCGGTGCTCGTCGTCGTGTCGCTGCTGGGCTACATCGGCGCGATCGCGGTGGTCCGCTACGTCGGCGGCATGGTGCTCGACCGGCCCTCCGGCGACGACCCCGCGGGGGAGGAGCGGCCGTGAGCGCGGTCCTCGACGTCGTCGCGACCGTCTGCCTGCTGCTCGGGTCGTTCCTCGCGTTCACCGCGGGGCTCGGGCTGCTGCACTTCCCCGACGTGCTGACCCGCCTGCACGCGGCCACGAAGCCGCAGGTCACCGGGCTGCTGCTGGTGCTGGTCGGCGCGGCGATCCGGCTGGCCGGGACGCCGGCGATGTGGGTGCTGCTGCTGGTGGCGCTGCTGCAGGTGCTGACCGCGCCGCTGTCGGCGCACATGGTCAGCCGGATCGCCTACCGCCGCCGGCACGTGCGCCGGGACCTGCTGGTGGTCGACGAGGTGGCCGAGCACGCCGGCGGGGGCGCGGACCCGGGGCTCCGCGGCGACTGACGCCGCGGAGCCCCGGGCTCGTCCTCAGCGCAGGGCCCGGTTGACCGCCGAGACGACGGCGCGCAGCGAGGCGCTGACGATGTTCGGGTCGATGCCCACGCCCCACAGCACGCGCTCGCCGACCGCGCACTCGACGTAGGCGGCGGCGCGGGCGTCGCCACCGGCGGACAGCGCGTGCTCGGCGTAGTCCAGGACCCGGACGTCGACGTCGAGGGTCGCCAGCGCGTCGACGAACGCGGCGATCGGGCCGTTGCCGCGGCCCTGCACGGTGACCGGGACGCCGTCGGCGGTCAGCTCGACGACCATCTCGTCGAGCTGGTCGCCGTGGGCGGTGTGCCGGTGGCCGGTGAGGGCGAACCGGCCCCACGGGGCGTCGGGGTCGGGCAGGTACTCGTTGCTGAATGCGGCCCACATCTGCTGGGCGGTGACCTCCCCGCCCTCGTCGTCGGTGTGCCGCTGGACGACCCCGCTGAACTCGATCTGCAGCCGCCGGGGCAGGTCCAGGTGGTTCTCGGTCTTCATGACGTAGGCCACGCCGCCCTTGCCGGACTGGCTGTTGACCCGGATGACCGCCTCGTAGCTGCGGCCGACGTCCTTGGGGTCGATCGGCAGGTACGGCACCGCCCACGGCATCTGCCCGACCGGCTTGCCGGCGGCGGCCGCGTCGGCCTCCAGGGCCTTGAAGCCCTTGTTGATGGCGTCCTGGTGGGAGCCGGAGAAGGCGGTGTAGACCAGGTCGCCGCCGTAGGGGTGCCGCTCGTGCACGCCGAGCTGGTTGCAGTACTCGACGGTGCGGCGGATCTCGTCGATGTCGGAGAAGTCGATCTGCGGGTCGATGCCCTGGCTGAACAGGTTCAGGCCCAGGGTGACCAGGTCGACGTTGCCGGTGCGCTCGCCGTTGCCGAACAGGCAGCCCTCGATGCGGTCGGCGCCGGCGCGGTAGCCCAGCTCGGCGGCGGCGACGGCGGTGCCGCGGTCGTTGTGCGGGTGCAGGCTCAGGACGACGGCGTCGCGGCGGCCCAGGTTGCGGTGCATCCACTCGACCTGGTCGGCGTAGACGGTCGGCTCGGCCATCTCGACGGTCGCCGGCAGGTTGAGGATGGTCGGCCGGTCGGGGGTCGGCTCCCAGACGTCGGTGACCGCGTTGCAGATCTCCAGGGCGAAGTCCAGCTCGGTCCCGGTGAAGGACTCGGGGCTGTACTGGAACCGGATCTCGGTGTCGCCGGCCTGCTCGGCCAGCTTGCGGACCAGCTGGGCGCCGTGGACGGCGATGTCGACGATGCCGGCGCGGTCGCTGCCGAAGACGACGCGGCGCTGCAGCGTGCTCGTCGAGTTGTACAGGTGCACGATCGCCTGCTTCGCGCCGCGCAGCGACTCGAAGGTGCGCTCGATCAGCTCGTCACGGGCCTGGGTGAGGACCTGGATCGTGACGTCGTCGGGTACCAGGTCGTCCTCGACGAGCTGGCGGACGAAGTCGTAGTCGGTCTGGCTGGCCGCCGGGAAGCCGACCTCGATCTCCTTGTAGCCCATCCGCACCAGCAGCTCGAACATCCGGCGCTTGCGGTCGGGGCTCATGGGGTCGATCAGGGCCTGGTTGCCGTCGCGCAGGTCGACGGCGCACCAGCGCGGGGCCACCGTGGTGACCTTCTCCGGCCAGGTGCGGTCGGGCAGGTCGACCGGCTGGAACGGGGTGTAGCGGGAGATCGGCATCCCCGAGGGGCGCTGGGGGTTGCGGGCGTGCGGGTGCTGCGGGCTGGTCACGGTGGGATGACTCCTCTGGCGCGGGCTGGACTGTCGCTCCTGGGGGGCGGTCAGCGGGCACCGGGACGTCATCGACCACGGCAGGGTCTCCGCGGCGAGGGAGCCGACCTAGGAGGAGGCCTCGCCGCGGCGGGTAAGCAGGAGGCTGCCGCGCACGGAGCCCACGGTAGCAGCGTGTCAGCCGAGGTCGCAGCCACACGCGCAGTCCGGCGCGTGCGGGGCGGGCGGTGCGGGCCGGCCCGGCGCCGGCGGGGGCTCGTCGAGCAGCAGGTCGTCGCAGGCCGGCGGGCACACGCAGCGGAACCCCGACGCAGGCGGGAGCAGCCCGGCCGCCCGCAGGCGCTCTCGTTCCTCCGCGCGGGCCCTCTCCGCGGCCGCCCGCCGGGCCGCCGCCCGGTCGGCCAGGGCGTCCCCGGGCCGGGGGAGCTGGTGGTCCTCCGGGGTCCCGCGCACCCGGCGGCGGTCGTCCCTGCTCCGCCGGTCGCGGGTGAACGTGTAGGTGACCGGCGTGCGGTCGTACCGGTGCGGCCCGTGCCACCAGCTGTCGTCGCCGTGCCGGGTGTCCAGGTGCGCGGGGAAGTGCCGGTCGCCCTCGTCCCGCACGGCCGCGCCGTCCATCGGCGCCACCTCCCGCCCCTCGGCGTCCAGCAGCGCCAGCCGCAGCCCGGCGACGGCCGCCAGCCGGGCCAGCGCGCGGGCGTCGAGCCCGCGCGTCCCCGCCTCCGCCGCGGCGAGCGCCGTCTTCGACACACCGCTGGTCCGGGCGAGTTCGCGCTGGGACTGGTCAGCAGTCCTGCGGATCCGCCTCAGGGTGCCGGAGAGGTCGAAGTCGGTCACGGGGTCAGCCTGCAGCGGCGGACCGGATGGCGGCGTGCGGCATGTGCTCCTGTGGAAGCTCGTGCTCTGCCCCCGACTGGGGGCAGAGCACGAAGGTGGGTCCTGCTCGATGGGTTCCGTGTGCTTGTGCTCTGGTCCGTATCGGGGGCAGAGCACTACTCCCCCCGGGAGGTGCACTGCCCGGGCCGGCACGGGCGGAGCCGGGAGCGCGCGGAACGGCCGGTCGGACCCGTGGGCGCGGTGCGCCGGGACCGGCCGGCCGGGCCCGGTGTGGCGTCCGGGAGCTCAGAACTCCCGGCGGCGGCGGAGGCGGAGAGGACGGCCGTCGGGGTCGTCGACCAGGCGGTACAGCGGCGTCGCCCACAGGCGGGTGGGCAGCGTCAGCCGCTCGGGGCGGTGGTGCCGCAGCCGGCCGCGAGGACGGGGTCCCCGGCAGCCCCCGTCGTACCAGGCGTCGAGTGCGTCGGCCGCGGCGTCGAGGGTCGCGACGAAGGCGGCCGGGTCGAGCAGGTCGGCGTCCTCGCTGCCGTCCTCGGCCCGGTCGGTGTGCTCGCGGGCGAGCACCAGCCGCAGGTCGCGGGCGAAGGTCCGGGCGCCGTCGCCGGTGCCGGCCGGGTCGCGCGGCTCGCGGGGGTCGAGGGTGGTGTCGAGGACGGCGGAGGACAGCTCGCTGTCGTGGGTCCAGGAGCGGCGGTTGAAGTTGTCGCTGCCCACGCTGGCCCACACGTCGTCGACCACGCACACCTTCGCGTGCACGTAGACCGGCGTCCCCTCGTGGTTCTCGACGTCGTACACGTGCACCCGGTCCCGGCCGGCCCGGCGGCACATCTCGATCGCCTGCCACCGCCCCACGTACTGCGGCCGCTGGGCGATCGCGCCGTCCTGGTCGGGCACCCGCGGCACGACGACGACCAGGTGCAGGTCGGGGTGCTCGCGCAGCGCGTGGGCGAACAGCTCCGCCACCTCGCCCGACCACATGTACTGGTCCTCGAGGTAGATCAGCCGCCGCGCCCGCCGGATCGCCTTCGAGTAGCCGCGGGCGACCGACCGCTCGCCGTCGGGGGCGAAGTCGTAGCGCGGCCGGATCGCCGGGTAGGTCCGCAGGTTCTGCACCAGGTGCGGCCCCGCGGGCGGCGGGGGCGGCAGTTGGGGCGGCAGCGGGTCGGCGAACATCCGGCTGCGCCGCAGCCGGTCGACGAGGTGCGCGATCGGGTTGCCCGAGTCGGGGTCGGTGGGGTCGTCCCACCGCTCCCGGAACACCGTGTCCACGGCCGCGACCGCCGGACCCCGGACCATCAGCTGCACGTCGTGCCACGGCGGGGTGGGGCCGTACGCCGCGGCCATCGGCAGCGTCTGCGGGTCACCGCGGTGGTCCGCGTCGTCGCGACGGCTGTGGCACAGGTCGATCCCGCCGACGAAGGCGGTGTCCCTGGTCGGGTCCTGGTCGTGCCGGCAGACGACCAGCTTCTGGTGGTGGCTGCCCATCCGGCGCACCCGCTGGTCGAGCACCACCAGACCGCCGCCGTCCTCGACCTCCCGGTCCAGGGCCCGGTTCTCACGGGCGCTGAACGACAGCCAGTCCACGTGCGAGCGCCAGACCAGGCCGCGCACGGTCACCCCGCGGCGCACCGCCTCGGTGAACAGCTGGGCGACGGTCGGCCCGCCGGGGCGCAGCTCCTCGTCGGGGTCGCCGCGCCAGTCGGTGAAGAAGAGGTGGTCGCCCTCGTCGAGCTCCTCGACGCACTCGACCAGCCGGTCGAAGTAGGTGGCGCCGTGCACCAGCGGCACGGCGAGGTTGCCCTCGGTCCAGGCCGGCAGCGCCGTGGCCGCGTTGCCCCGCTCCTCGGCACTGAGCAGCCAGTCCTCGGGAGCGGTCACCCGGTGATCACATCGCCCGCGGCGGCCGGACGCAACAGGACCGCGCCGGGCTGATTCACGGGGGAGGAGGCCGGCATCGGTAGCCTGTGGACCCGTGGCCCTCGTCGTGCAGAAGTACGGTGGCTCCTCCGTGGCCTCCGCCGCCCACATCAAGCGCGTCGCGGAGCGCATCGTCGCGGAGAAGAAGGCCGGGAACGACGTCGTCGTCGTGGTCTCGGCGATGGGCGACACCACCGACGAGCTGCTCGACCAGGCCGCGCAGATCACCGACGACCCGCCCGGCCGCGAGCTGGACATGCTGCTCACCGCGGGCGAGCGCATCTCCATGGCGCTGCTGGCCATCGCGATCAGCACGCACGGCTACGAGGCCCGGTCGTTCACCGGCTCGCAGGCCGGGGTGATCACGACCTCCAGCCACGGCAAGGCGCGGATCATCGACGTCACGCCCGGCCGGCTGCGCTCGGCGCTGGACGAGGGCTCGGTCGTCATCGTCGCCGGGTTCCAGGGCGTCAGCCAGGACACCAAGGACGTCACCACGCTCGGCCGCGGCGGGTCGGACACCACCGCGGTCGCCGTCGCCGCGGCGCTGCGGGCCGACGTCTGCGAGATCTACACCGACGTCGACGGCGTCTTCACCGCCGACCCGCGGATCGTCCCCAACGCCCGGCGGCTGGAGACGGTCACCTACGAGGAGATGCTCGAGCTCGCGGCCTCCGGCGCGAAGGTGCTGATGCTCCGCTGCGTCGAGTACGCCCGCCGCTACGGCATCCCGGTGCACGTCCGCAGCTCCTACTCACAGCTCCCCGGCACCGTGGTGACCGGCTCGATGGAGGACCTCAGCGTGGAACAGGCGATCATCACCGGCGTCGCGCACGACCGCAGCGAGGGCAAGATCACCGTCTACGGCGTCCCGGACCGGCCGGGCGAGGCCGCGCAGATCTTCCGCGTGCTGGCCGACGCCGAGATCAACATCGACATGATCGTGCAGAACGTGTCGGCCGAGGCCAGCAAGCTCGCCGACATCTCCTTCACGCTGCCCAAGAGCGACGGCCCGGCCGCGATCGCCGCGCTCGAGAAGGTCAAGCACACCGTCGGCTACAGCGACGTCCGCTTCGACCAGCACATCGGCAAGGTGAGCCTGGTCGGCGCCGGCATGCGCAGCCACCCCGGCGTCTCGGCCCGCTTCTTCGGCGCCCTGGCCGACGCCGGCGTCAACCTCGAGCTCATCAGCACCTCGGAGATCCGCATCTCCGTGGTCTGCCGCGACACCGACGTCGACCTCGCCGTCCGCGCGGTGCACGACGCCTTCGACCTCGGCACCGACGAGGAGGAGGCCGTGGTCTACGGAGGGACCGGACGATGACACAGCAGGGGACCACCTTCTCCGACGACGGCCTGCGGGTCGGGATCGTCGGCGCCACCGGCCAGGTCGGCGCCGTCATGCGCCGGATCCTCGCCGAGCGGCAGTTCCCGCTCGCCGAGCTGCGGTTCTTCGCCAGCGCCCGCAGCGCCGGCAGCACCCTGCCCTGGGGCGACGGCGAGATCACCGTCGAGGACGCCGCCACCGCCGACCCGTCCGGGCTCGACGTCGCGCTGTTCTCCGCGGGCGCGAGCACCTCGCGGGCGCAGGCGCCGCGGTTCGCCGAGGCGGGCGTGACCGTCGTCGACAACAGCTCCGCCTGGCGCCGCGACCCCGACGTCCCGCTCGTCGTCGCCGAGGTCAACCCGCACGCGCTGGCCGAGATCCCCAGGGGGATCGTCGCCAACCCGAACTGCACCACGATGGCCGCGATGCCGGTGCTCAAGCCGCTGCACGACGAGGCGCAGCTGGTCCGCCTGGTCGCCAGCACCTACCAGGCGGTCTCCGGCAGCGGCCTGGCCGGCGTCGAGGAGCTCGACGGGCAGGTGAAGGCGGTCGTCGACAAGGCCGCCGAGCTCACCCACGACGGCGCGGCGGTGGCCTTCCCCGAGCCGCAGAAGTACGTGCGCCCGATCGCGTTCAACGTGCTGCCGCTGGCCGGCAGCGTCGTCGACGACGGCTCGCTGGAGACCGACGAGGAGCAGAAGCTCCGCAACGAGAGCCGCAAGATCCTCGGCATCCCCGACCTGCGCGTCTCGGGCACCTGCGTGCGGGTGCCGGTCTTCACCGGCCACTCGCTGTCGCTGAACGTCGAGTTCGCCCGGCCGCTGCCGGTCGCCCGCGCCACCGAGCTGCTCACCGGGGCGCCGGGCGTGCAGCTCACCGACGTCCCGACGCCGCTGCAGGCCGCCGGCCAGGACCCCAGCTACGTCGGGCGCGTCCGGCAGGACCAGGGCGTCGACGACGACCGCGGACTGGTGCTGTTCGTGAGCAACGACAACCTGCGCAAGGGCGCGGCCCTGAACACCGTCCAGATCGCCGAGCTGCTGCTCCGGCGCTGAGCGGAGTGGCACCCGTCGGCCGTCCGGGGGCCGGGTGGCGGGTCGCCGCGCAGGTCGCCGTCGTCCTCGGGCTGGCGGTGCTCGCCGGGCTGGTCTCGGCGCTGGGGCCCAACGACCCCTGGCACAACTGGTTCGACCTGCGGGTGTACGACGGCGCCGTCGAGTGGTGGCGCTCTGGCCGGCCGCTCTACGACTACACCTTCGGCCGCACCGACTACGGCTTCACCTACCCGCCGTTCGCGGCGCTGGCGGTGCTGCCGATGACGCTGCTGCCGATCGAGGCCGTCGCGGCCGTGCACGCCGGGCTCAACCTGCTGGTGCTGGCCGGGGTCACCGCGTGGCTGGTCGTCCCGCCGGCCCGCCGGCACGGGTGGCCGCCGGCGTTCGCCGTCGCGGCCGCGCTGCCGGTGGTGTTCGTGCTCGAGCCGGTGCGGGAGACGATCGGCTTCGGCCAGGTCAACCTGCTGCTGCTCGCGCTGGTGCTGGCCGACGTCGCCGCGCTGCGTCGCGGGTGGCGGTGGGCCGGCGCCGGCATCGGCCTGGCCGCCGCGTTCAAGGTCACGCCCGGGCTGTTCGTCGTCTACCTGCTGCTGACGCGGCGCCGGCGGGCGGCGGCGGTCGCCGCCGGCACCGCGGCGCTCGCGACCGGGCTGGCGTTCGCCGTCGCGCCGGCGACGTCGTGGCGGTTCTTCACCGGGACGCTGTGGCAGACCGAGCGGGTGGGCCGGCTGGACAAGACCTCCAACCAGTCGCTGCTCGGCGGGCTGGCGCGGCTCACCGACCCCGCGCAGCCGCCGCGGCTGCTGTGGCTGGTCCTCGCGGTCGCCGTCCTCGCGCTGGTGCTCACCCGCGCGGTGCGGGCCGCCCGGGCCGGTGACGACCTGGCCGGCGTGGCGCTCACCGGCCTGGCCGCCTGCCTGGTCAGCCCGATCGCCTGGTCGCACCACTTCGTCTGGCTGGTGCCCGCGCTGGTCGTCCTCGTGGACGTCGCCGCCGGCAGCCCGGCGGCGCCGGGGCGGCTGTCCGGGCGCCGGGCCGCCGCGGCGCTCGCCGTCGTCACCGGGCTGGTGCTGGCGTCGTCGTCGATCTGGTTCGCCGAGGCCGACCCCGGCCACCACCACGACCTCGGCGTCCCGGGGCTCGTGGTCGAGGACCTCTACCTGCTGACGACGCTCGCCGTCGTCGCGCTCCTGCCCGTCAGGGCGACGACACCGTCGGCCCACCGGCCGACACCGCGGCCAGGGGCCGTCCCCGACCGCCGTTGAGCCGATCCCTGGTCCCGGGCGGGAGGTCTCCGCGCCCAGGACCACACGTCACGGTGTGACGTGCCGGAGCGCGAACGACAGCGCCGTCTCGACCTGCCGGATCGTCTCCTCGACGACCAGCGAGCCGTGGCCGGCGTCGAAGCGGTACACCTCGTGCGGGTGGCCCAGCCGCTCCAGCTCGGCGAGGTAGTTCTCGATCTGCCGGATCGGGCAGCGCGGGTCGTTGGCCCCGGCGACGACGAGCACCGGCGCCCGCACCTGCTCGACGTAGGTGATCGGCGAGGACCGCACGTAGCGCTCGTGCACCTCGTCGGGGGAGCCGCCGAACAGCGCCCGGTCGTAGGCCCGCAGGCCCTCCATCTCGTCCTCGTAGGCGGCCAGGTAGTCGGCCACCGGGACCTCGGCGATGCCCGCGGCCCAGCGCTCGGGCTGCGTGCCCAGGCCCAGCAGGGTGAGGAAGCCGCCCCACGAGCCGCCGGTCAGCACCGCCCGCGCCGGGTCGAGGAAGCCCTCGGCGGCCAGCGCGTCGTACACGGCGGCGACGTCCTCGAGCTCGGTGAGCCCGGGCCGGCCGGTCAGCGCGTCCCGCCAGGCGCTGCCGTAGCCGGTGGAGCCGCGGTAGTTGACGTGCACGACCGCGTAGCCGGCGTCGACGTAGGCGGCGCGGCGGGCGCGGTAGGAGTCGTCGTCGGCGGACTCGGGGCCGCCGTGCACCAGGAACGCCGTCGCGTACGGCGCCTGCCCGGCCGGCCGGACGACGAGCGCGTGCACGTCCCCGCCCGGGCCGGGCACCCAGCGGTCCTCGACGGGGTGCGCGGCCGGTGGCTCCTCGCCGGGCGCGGCGAGCACCACCGGCCCGTCGGCGCGGCGGATCACCGGCGGGCGCTCCGACGACGACCAGGCCAGCTCCACGGTCCCGTCCGGGCGCGCGGTGGCCCCGCGGACGACGCCGGACGGGGTGTCCAGCCGCTCCAGCTCACCCGTGGCCAGGTCGTAGCGGTACAGCTCGCTGCGGGCGGCGTGGTCGTGGCCGACCAGCAGCGCCGACCCGTCCGCGTACCAGCCGGCGGTCACGTCGCCGGGCAGGTCGAGCACGATCTCGGTCTCGGTGTCGGCCGCGACGTCCCAGACCAGCAGCTCCTCCCGGCCGCGCCGCTCGTGGCCGACCAGCAGCCGCCGGTCGCCGGGCAGCGGGGCGAACTCCAGCGCGTGCAGGCCGCGGCCCTCGCCGTCCCACTTCTCGGCCACCACCGAGTCGTCGGCGGTCCGCAGCACCCGCAGCGCGGGGTAGCGCGGGTCGCCGTGCTCGGAGTGCGAGATGACCAGCAGCTCGTCGTCGAGGGTGAGGGCGTCGACCGAGGCGGGGTCCTCGTGCCGGTAGACCACCCGCGGCGTCCCGCCGGCAGGCGCCAGCCACAGCTCGCTGCCGTCGTCGGTGGACCGGCCGATGGCCACGAGCGAGGAGCCGATCTCCAGTCCGGCCGGGTAGGCCGGCCCGACCTCCGGGACGGCGACCCGGTCCTCGCCGCCCGCGAACGGCTGCACCATCCAGACGCCGAACTCGTCGCCGTCGGTGTCGGCGAACCACCAGATCGTCTCGCCGTCGGGGGACAGCGTGCCGATCAGCGTGCCGTTGGGCCGGTCGGTGGCCTGGCGGTGCGCGTCGGTGGTGCGGTCCCACGCGTACTGCTCGACGACGCCGCTGACGTCCGAGGCGTACAGGCAGCGCTGCGGCGCGTGCAGCGCCCAGTCGGGCAGGCTGACACGGGGCGCGCGGAAGCGGGCCTGCCAGCGGGCGGTGACCTCCGGGGACAGGACGGGGGCGCTCACCCGCTCATCTTCCCCCGGCGCCCGCACCGGCCGGCTGCCCGCCCCGGGAGCCGCGGCCGGCCCGCCCGGCCATCACCCGCGCCTGCTCGGCCGCGGCCTCGGCGGCGGCGTCGCGGACGTCGCCGATCAGCAGCTCCAGCACGTCCTCCAGCGCCACCAGGCCCACGGTGCGCCGCTCCCCGCCGCCGGCGTCCACCACGCCGCCGAGGTGGGCGCCCTGCGCGCGCATCTCCGACAGCACCTCGGGCAGCCCGGTGCCGGGCGCAATCGGCACCAGCCGGTTGACGTGCTCGTCGGGGATCGGCCGGTCGCGCCCGGCGGCGTCGATGCCCAGCACGTCCTTGACGTGCACGAAGCCGACCAGTGAGCCGTCCCCGCCCTGCACCGGGTAGCGGCTGAAGCCGTGCTCGGCGACGACGGCCTCCAGCTGCCGCGGCGTGGTGGAGCGCGGCACCGTGACGACGGTGTCCATCGGCAGCAGCACGTCCTCGACGGTGTGCTGCTCGAAGGTGAGCGCGCCGGCCGCCAGTGCGCTGACCTCGGTGCCCAGCAGCCCCTCGCGCCGCGACTGGGTGATCATCGAGCGGATCTCGGCCTCGTCGAAGCTGGCCGCCACCTCGTCGGTGGGCGTGACGCCGAACAGCCGCACGAAGCCGTTGGCCGTGGTGTTGAAGAACCAGATGACCGGCTTGAGCAGCCGGGTGAAGGTGGCCAGCGGCGGGCCGAGCGCGATCGCCGCGCGGTCCGGCCCGGCGATCGTGATGTTCTTGGGCACCATCTCGCCGAGCACCATGTGCAGCACGGTCACCAGCGCCAGCGCGATGACCAGCGCGATCGGGTGCAGCAGCGCGTCCGGCACGTGGAGCGCGTGCAGCGGCGCCTCGATGAGGTGGGCGACGGCGGGCTCGCCGACGGCGCCCAGGCCCAGCGAGCACAGCGTGATGCCCAGCTGGGCGCCCGCCATGTTCTGCGACACGTTGCGCATCGCGGCGAGCGTCCTGGCCGCCCGCGCGGAGCCCTCCGCGACGCGCGGCTCGATCTGGTCGACCCGCGCGGACACCAGCGCGAACTCGGCGGCCACGAAGAACGCGTTGCCCAGCAGCAGGCCGACCAGGATCAGCAGGCTGACGACGTCGCTCACGCCGCCGCCTCCTGCCGCACCCGCGAGGCCGTGGCGCCCGGGGGCAGCACCACCGTCCGCTCGGCCAGGATCCGCGCGACCCGGCGGCCGTCGAGGCTCTGCACGGTCAGCCGCGCGCCGTCGAACTCGACGCAGTCGCCGACCTCGGGCAGCCGCTGCAGCCGCTCGGCGAGGAACCCGGCCAGCGTCTCGTACCGCCCCTCGGGCACCGCGATGCCGGTGCGGTCGAGCACCTCGTCGGGGCGCAGCAGCCCGGACAGCACCCACCGCACGTCGTCGACCCGGCGCATGGTGCGCAGCGGCCGGTCGGTCTCGTCGGTGATCTCCCCGACCAGCTCCTCCACGATGTCCTCCAGCGTCACCACGCCGTGCGTGGCACCCCACTCGTCGACCACCAGCGCGATCTGCAGGCCCTGCTCGCGCAGCAGGTCCAGCAGCCGCTCCAGCCGCAGGGACGAGGGGACGGCGAGCACCGGGTCGGCCAGCTCGCCGGCGGTGCGGCGGCCCCGCTCGGCCTCCGGGACGGCGACCGCGCGCTTGACGTGCACCACCCCGGTGACCTCGTCGAGGTCGGAGCCGTAGACCGGGAAGCGCGAGTTGCCCGACTCGGTGGCCGCGGTGATGACGTCGGCGGCGGTGGCGCTGGCGCGCAGCGTCCACAGCCGGGTCCGCGGCGTCATGACGTCGGTGGCGTACTTGGCGCGCAGGCCCAGCGAGCGCTCGAGCAGGCGGGCGGCCACGGGGGAGAGGTCGCCCTCGGCCGCCGACCGGCGGGCCACCGCGGCCAGCTCCTCGGCGCCGCGGGCGGAGTCCAGCTCCTCGCGGGGCTCGAAGCCCAGCCGGCGCACGATCGCGTTGGCCAGCCGCTGCAGCGAGTTGACGACGACGCCCGCGACCGCGGTGAACGCCCGCATCCCCGGCGCCACGACCTTCGCGATGCCCAGCGGGTCGGCGATGGCCAGGTTCTTCGGCCCGAGCTCGCCGAGCAGCATCTGCAGCGTCGTCGCCAGGGCCAGCGCCAGGCCGTAGGAGACGCCCGTGGCCGCCGCCTGGGACAGGCCGAGCGCCTCGAGCGGGCCGTGCAGCAGCTGGCCGATCGCGGGCTGGGCCAGGTAGCCGACGACGAGCGTCGTCAGCGTGATGCCGAGCTGGGCGGCCGACAGCTGGGTCGACAGGGTCCGCAGCGCGGTCGCCACGCCGCCGGCCCGGGAGTCGCCGGCGCGGGCGGCCTCCTCGACGCGGCCGCGGTCGACCGTCGTGAGGGAGAACTCGGCCGCGACGAAGAAGCCGGTGAGTGCCGTGAGCACCACGGCGGCGAGGAGGAGCAGCCACTCGGTCATCGGGTCCGACGGTGCCCGCTGCGGACCGGACTCAACCGGAACGGCCCCGGAACGGTCGAGGGGGCCGCCTCCCGGCGGCCCCCTCGACTGGAGTCGGGGTGACAGGATTTGAACCTGCGGCCTCGTCGTCCCGAACGACGCGCGCTACCAAGCTGCGCCACACCCCGGTGCCTCGACCACTGTACCGTCCCGTTCCCGTGGCCCCCCTGCAGGGTCCCGCCGCGAGCCTGCCGGTGGCGGGGGGCGGAGGGGTCCCTCCTCAGGCCGGCCGCGCCGTCAGCGTGAGCAGGGTCGCCTCGGGCGGGCAGGCGAACCGGGCGGGCGCGTAGGGGCTGGTGCCCAGGCCCGCCGAGACGTGCAGCCAGGTGCCGTTCGGCCGCCCCGGCGCGGGCTCGGCCCAGCGGTGCAGCCAGCGGACCCGGTCCCGGTCGATGCCGCAGTTGGTGACCAGCGCGCCGTAGAACGGCACCCGCAGCTGCCCGCCGTGGGTGTGGCCGCACAGCAGCAGGTCGTAGCCGTCGGCGGCGAAGCGGTCGAGCACCCGCGGCTCGGGGGAGTGGACGACCCCGATGCGCAGGTCCGCCGCCGGGTCGGCCGGGCCGGCGACGGCGTCGTAGTCGTCCCGCCGGATGTGCGGGTCGTCGCAGCCGGCGAACACGATCCGCCGGCCGGCGACGGTCAGCTCCCCGCGGGCGTTGGTGAGGTCCAGCCAGCCGCGGCCGGTCAGCCCGTCGCGCAGGTCGCGCCAGGGCAGCTCGGTGCCGTGCACCCGCTTGTCGGGACGGGTGAGGTAGCTGAGCGGGTTCTTCGGCCGCGGCCCGAAGTAGTCGTTGGACGAGGTGACGAAGGCCCCGGGCCGGTCCAGCAGCGGGTCCAGCGCCTGCAGCACCGTCGGGACGGCGTCGGTCCCGGCCAGGTTGTCCCCGGTGTCGACGACGAGGTCGGGCTCGAGGCCGTCCAGCGCCGCCACCCAGTCGCGCTTGGAGCGCTGCCCGGCGGTCATGTGCAGGTCCGACAGGTGCAGCACGGTCAGCGGCGCCGAGCCGGGGGCCAGCACCGGGACGTCGAAGCGGCGCAGCGTCCAGCGGTTGCGCTCGTACAGCGACGCGTAGGCGACCGTGGAGGCGCCCGCGGCGAGGGTGGCCGTGGGCAGGGCGGTGTACCAGCGCACGGGCCCGAGCCTACGGGCCGTGATCGGCCCCGGCGGCCGGGACGGAGGGCGTCGTGCCAGGCTGAGGGCGTGTCTGACCTGAAGGACCGGCTGCGCGCCGACCTCACCACCGCCATGAAGAGCCGCGACGAGCTGCGCACCGCGACGCTGCGGATGGTGCTCGCGGCGGTCAGCGCGGAGGAGGTCGCGGGCAAGGAGGCCCGGGAGCTGTCCGACGACGAGGTGCTCGCGGTGCTGCGGCGCGAGGCCAAGCGGCGCCGCGAGGCGGCCGAGGCGTTCGACGGGGCCGGCCGTGCCGAGCAGGCCGGCCGCGAGCGCGCGGAGGGCGAGGTGGTGGCCGCCTACCTGCCCGCCCAGCTCGACGACGCCGACCTCGCCGCGATCGTCGCCGACGCGATCACCCGCACCGGCGCGAGCGGCATGAAGGACATGGGCCGGGTCATGGGCGCCGCCAACGCGGCCGTCGCCGGCCGGGCCGAGGGCGCCCGGGTGGCCGCGGAGGTCCGCCGCCAGCTCGGCTGACCCGCGGCCGCCCCCGGGGGCGGGCCGGCCGCGGGTGGGGCCTCAGTTGCCGCCGCGGCCGCCGTTGCCGCCGCCCCAGTTGCCGTTGCCGGGCCGGCCGTCCGCGTCGCCCTGGCCGGCGTCCGCGTCGCCCCGGCCGGCGTCGCCCTGGTCGGGCGTCGCCGTCCCCTGGTCGGGCGCGGGGGCGCTCGGCGCCGGCGCGGGCTGCCCCTGCATCAGCGCGGGGTCGGCCGGCGGGAACGCCGAGGTGGGCTTGTCGGCGAGGAAGGGCGCGAAGGCGTCGTGCCAGATGGTGGCCGGCATGTTGCCGCCGTAGCCGCCGACGTCCTGCTGCTCCTTGGGGTTGAACACCATCACGCTGGCCGCGTACTCGGGCATGACGCCGACGAAGGCCACCGAGTCCCGGCCCTGCGCGGTACCGGTCTTGCCGGCGATCGCGTGACCCGGGATCGCGGCCCGGGTGCCGGTGCCCTCGGGGCTGGCGGTGTCGCCGACCAGGATGTTGGCCAGCGTGTTGGCGATGTTCGCCGGGATCGCGTTCGGCGTGCACTGGTCGCCGCGGACCACGGGCTGGCCGTCGTCGCCGGTGAGCGGCTGGCCGGCGCGGTCGAAGACCTGGACCACCGGGATCGGGTCGCACTGCGTGCCCTGCGCGGCCAGCGTGGAGTAGGCGGTGACCAGGTCCAGCGGGCTGGTGGCCTCGGCGCCGAGCGTGAACGAGCCGAAGTTGCCGTCGATGATCTCGTCGGCGGAGTTCTGGGTGGGCTGGTCGAAGCTCATGCCCATCCGCTCGGCCATGCGCACCGGGCCCTCGACGCTGCCCAGCCGGTCCTCCAGCGCGAGGAAGTAGGTGTTCGACGAGCGGACCAGCGCGCCGACCATGTCGAGGGTGTCGGGGTAGTTGCCGGCGTTCTCCACGCAGTACATGCCGGTCGACTGGGACCGGTCGCCGCCGCAGGAGGGGCCGCGGAAGACCCGCGAGGTGTACTGGTTGCCCGGCGTGCTGATCACGGTGCTGGCCGGGATGCCGGCCTCCAGCGCCGCGGCGGCGGTGAACACCTTGTAGGTCGAGCCGGAGCCCTTGCTGGCCGCCGTGTGCAGGACGACGGACTCGCACTGCGGCTCCGCGCAGCCGTACTGCCGGTTGACGCTCATCGCCAGGACCGCGCCGGTGCCCGGCTGCACGGCGGTGAACATGCCGGCGAGCTGGTCGCCCATCGGCAGGGTGTTGAGGACCGCCTGGTCGCCGAGGGTCTGCAGCTGCGGGTTCAGCGTCGTCTGGATGGTCAGGCCGCCGTTGTCCAGCTGCTCCTGGCTGATGCCGAGGACCTGGGTCAGGTACTGCTGCATGAAGGCGCAGAAGAACCCGCCGATCGCGGCGTCGATGCAGCCGTTGGGCGGGCTGATGCCCGGCGCCACCTGCACCGGCTCGGCCATGAGCGCGGCGAGCTGCTCCTCGGTCGTCCCGTCGAGGTGGCCGAGGTCGAACATCCGCTGCAGCACCTGGTTGCGGCGGGTCTGGCCGTTCTCCGGCTGGGTGATCGGGTCGTCGTTGGTCGGGCTCTGCACCAGCCCGGCGAGCATCGCCGCCTGAGGGAGGGTCAGGTCGGCGGCGTTGACGCTGAAGTACTTCTGGGCGGCGGCCTGGATGCCGTAGGCGCCCTGCCCGAAGTACACGATGTTCAGGTAGCGGGTGAGGATCTCGTCCTTGGAGTAGGTCTCCTCCAGCGCCAGGGCCAGCCGGGCCTCGCGCAGCTTGCGGGACAGGCCCTCGACGCCGTCCTGCTCGATGGCCTCCTGCCGCTCCTCGGCGCTGTCGGCGGTCTCCAGCAGGGTCTGCTTGACCAGCTGCTGGGTGATCGTCGAGCCGCCCTCCTGCACCGAGCCCGCGGCCACGTTGGTCACCGCGGCGCGCAGCGTGCCCTGCACGTCCAGGCCGTTGTGGTCGTAGAAGCGCGAGTCCTCGATGTCGACCAGCGCCTGCTTCATCACGTCGGCGATCTGGTCGGACGCCACCACCGTGCGGTTGTGGGCGTAGAAGTTGGTGATCAGCGAGCCGTCGGCGGCGAGCACGCGGGAGTTGCCCGCGGGCGTGGCGTCGGTGAGCTCCACCGGCAGCGCGTCGAGCAGCGACGCGGAGTTGCGTGCCACCAGCCCGCTCCCGCCGACCAGCGGGAAGAGCAGGCCGGCGACGAGCGCGCCGGCCACGACGATCATCGCGACGAGCTTGCCCAGGACTCGGGCGCGGGAGGCAGCAGACATCGCTGCCAATGTACGGGGCCGGGGTGGCCCGGACGGGTGATCAGGCGCGGCGCGCGGGCAGCACGCGGGTGCGCGGCACGCCCGTCGGCGTGTCGTCGTCGGGACCGGTCAGCGCCTCGGCCATGGTGCGCAGCCCGTCGAGGTCGTGGACGTCGCCGGCGGCCGCCGGGACCGCCCGCATCGCCACCTCCGGGTGGGCGCTGGTGAACCGGTCGGCCAGCCGCTGCTCGCGGGCGGCCACGGTCATCCGCTCGGCGTGCACCCGCAGGGCGCCGGCGGCCAGCGCCGCGGCCGGGTCGCCGTCCCCGTTCTCCGCGGCGGCCTCGGCGGCCGCCTCGGCGCGGGTGGCCGACAGCCGCGTGCTCGCCGGCGGGTGGGTGCGGTTGAGCACCAGCCCGGCCAGCGGCATCCCCTCGGCCGAGAGCCGGTCGACGAAGTAGGAGGCCTCCCGCAGCGCGTCCGGCTCCGGCGTCGCGACGACGACGAACCAGGTGCCCGGGCGGCGCAGCAGCTCGTAGGTGGCGGTGGCCCGCTCGCGGAAGCCGCCGAACATCGTGTCCAGCGCGGTGACGAACGCGGAGATGTCGCGCAGCAGCTGGCCGCCGAGGACCTTGCTGATGATCCGGGTGAAGAACACCAGCCCGGCGCTGGCGACGCGCAGCCCGGCCCGGCCCCCGGCGCGGGCCGGCGCGGTGAGCAGCCGGATCATCGTGCCGTCGAGGAACCGGCTCATCTTGTTGGGCGCGTCGAGGAAGTCCAGCGCCGACCGGGACGGCGGGGTGTCGACGACGATCAGGTCCCAGGTGTCGGCCGCCCGCAGCTGGCCCAGCTTCTCCATCGCCATGTACTCCTGCGTCCCGGAGAACGACGAGGACAGGGTCTGGTAGAAGGGGTTGGCCAGGATCTGCTCGGCCCGCTCGGGCGTCGAGTGCGCGGACACGATGTCGTCGAACGTCCGCTTCATGTCCAGCATCATCGCGTGGAGCTCGCCCGCGGCCCCCGGGACGTCGACCCGCCGCGGCTCGTTGTCCAGCTCCACGAGACCCAGCGACTGCGCCAGCCTGCGGGCCGGGTCGATGGTCAGGACGACGACGCGGCGGCCGGCCTCCGCGGCGGCCAGGGCGAGCGCGGCCGACGTGGTCGTCTTGCCGACCCCGCCCGAGCCGCAGCAGACGACGATCCGGGTGTCGCGGTCCTCGATCAGCGAGGCGAGGTCCATCGGCGGCGCGTGCCGGTCGGTCGCCGGCGACGCGGCGGCGCGGGCCGCGCTCACGCCGCCACCTCCGTGCCGAGGTGCTCCTCGAGCCGGTCGGCCAGCTCGAACAGGCAGCCGAGGTCCATCGGCCCGGGCAGCAGCGGCAGCTCCACCGTCGGCCGGTCGAAGGACTCGACCCGGGCGCGCAGCGCGTCCTGCGCCGCCCACCGCTGCGCGTGCTCGACCGCCTCCGCGGCCAGCGCGTCGGCCAGCGCGGGGTCGGCGGGCAGGCCCGCGGCGGTCAGCCCGGGCACGAGGTCGGCGCCGGTGACCGCGCCCTCGGCGGCCCGCACCAGCGCCGGCTCGGGCAGCACCGGCTCGGTGGCCATGTTCACGATCACGGAGCCGACGGGCAGCTTGGCCTCGGTCAGCTCGGCGATGGCGTCGGCGGTCTCCTGCACCGGCATGTCCTCGAGCAGGGTCACCAGGTGCACCGCCGTCTGCGGGGAGCGCAGCACCGCCATGACGCCGTCGCTCTGCGTCTTGATCGGGCCGGAGCGCGCCAGGCCCGCCATCTCGCTGGTGACGTTGAGGAACTTGGTGATCCGCCCGGTCGGCGGGGCGTCGACGACGACCGCGTCGTAGACCCGCCGGCCGTCCCTGCGCCGGGTCACCGCCTCCTTGATCTTCCCGGTGATCAGGACGTCGCGCAGGCCCGGGGCGATCGTCGTCGCGAAGTCGACGGCGCCCATCTTGCGCAGCGCGCGGCCGGCGCGGCGGAGGTTGTAGAACATCTCGAGGTACTCGAGCAGGGCCTCCTCGACGTCGATCGCGAGCGCCCGCACCTCCCCGCCGTGGCGGGTGACCGCGACCCGGCGCTCCTCGTAGGGCAGCGGCGGGGTGTCGAAGAGCTGGGCGATGCCCTGGCGGCCCTCGCACTCCACGAGCAGGACGGTGCGGCCCTCCGAGGCCAGGGCCAGGGCCAGGGCGGCGGCGACGGTGGTCTTGCCGGTCCCGCCCTTCCCGGTGACGACGTGGCAGCGCACGGGGAAGTCGGGGCTCACCCTGACCAGCCTAGGAGCACTCCGGGGGCCACGGCCCGTCGCGGGCGGAGCGCACCCGCCGCCGGCCCCCCGGCGCTGCGCTAGCGTCGTCCCCCATGAGTGATCCGGCCCGCCGCAGGTGGGAGTACGCCACCATCCCGCTGCTGATCCACAACACCAAGGCGATCCTCGACTCGTGGGGGACCGACGGGTGGGAGCTGGTGACGGTGCTGCCCGGGCCGACCGGCCCCGAGCAGCCGGTCGCCTACCTCAAGCGCCCGCTGGCCTGAGGCGCCCGCGATGACGCAGGGGATGCAGGCCGGGAGCTGGCACGCGCGGCTGGCCGAACTCGGCATCCGGCTGCCCCCGGTGGCCGCGCCGGTCGCCTCCTACGTGCCGGCCGTGCGCACCGGGGACCTGGTGTTCACCTCCGGCCAGCTGCCGTTCGTCGACGGCGGGCTGCGGCGCACCGGCAAGGTGGGCGGGTCCGTCGACCCCGAGGACGCCGCCGCCGACGCCAAGCTGTGCGCCCTCAACGCGCTGGCCGCCGTCGACGACCTGGTCGGGCTGGACCAGGTGGCCCGGATCGTGCGCGTCGTCGGCTACGTGGCCAGCGCGGAGGGCTTCAGCGGCCAGCCGCGCGTGGTCAACGGCGCCAGCGAGCTGCTCGGCAAGGTCTTCGGCGAGGCCGGCCGGCACGCCCGCAGCGCGATCGGCGTCGCCGAGCTGCCGCTGGGCGCGCCGGTGGAGATCGAGCTGACCGTCGAACTGCGCGGATGACGGCGATCCGCCCGGCGGCGACGGTCCTGCTGCTCCGCGACGGCGCGGAGGGGCTCGAGGTCCACCTGCTGCGCCGCACGCGCGGGATGCCCTTCGCCGGGGGGATGACCGCCTACCCCGGCGGCGGGGTGGACCCGCGCGACGGGGACACCGACGTCGCCTGGGCCGGGCCGCCGCCCGCCGAGTGGGCGCAGGCGCTGGGCTGCGACGAGCGGGTGGCCCGGGAGCTGGTGTGCGCCGCCGTCCGCGAGACCTTCGAGGAGGCCGGCGTCCTGCTGGCCGGCTCACCCGACGGCAGCGACGTCGTGCCAGACGTGTCCGGGGACGACTGGGAGGCCCAGCGGCAGGCGCTGCTCACCCGCGAGCTGTCGCTGGCCGAGTTGCTGGCCGGGCGCGGGCTGGCGCTGCGGGCGGACCTGCTGCGGCCGTTCGCGCACTGGATCACCCCGCCGCAGGAGACCCGCCGCTACGACACCCGCTTCTTCGTCGCGGCGCTGCCGGTGGGGCAGGAGGCCCGCGACGTCTCCGGGGAGGCCGACGAGGCCAGCTGGCTGACGCCGGAGGCAGCGCTCACCGAGATGCGGGCCGGCACCCGGCCGATGCTGCCGCCCACGATCCACACGCTGCGCCAGCTGTCGGCCTTCGCCGACGTGGCGGCCGCGCTGGCCGGGTCCCCGCCAGAGCCGCTGCACCCAATCATGCCCGAGCTGCGGACCACGCCCGAGGGACGCTTCGCCGAGCTCCCCGACGGCACCCGCATCGGCCTGGTCGTGCCGCTCCCCTCGTGACCCTCCGGGTCACACCGCGGCCAGGTGCGGTCCCCCAGTTGCGCTGAGCCCTGCCCGCACCTCCTCGCGGAGGCCTCCGGCCCCCACTCGTCGGCGCGCCTCGCGGGGCGGCTCCCCTCGGGTGCTGCGAACGCGAGAGGCCCGGGACCGTGACGGTCCCGGTCCTCTCGCGTTCGATCGTCAGCGCGCGCGGCGGCGGAGGCGGTCCTCGTCGAGGACGACGACCGACTTGCCCTGCAGCTGGATCCAGCCGCGGTGCACGAAGTCGGCCAGCGCCTTGTTGACCGTCTCGCGCGAGGCGCCGACCAGCTGGGCCAGCTCCTCCTGGGTCAGGTCGTGCTTGACGCGCAGGCCGTCGGCCTCGCGGCTGCCGAACCGGTCGGCCATCTGCAGCAGCGCCTTGGCCACGCGGCCGGGGACGTCGGTGAAGATCAGGTCGGCCACCGAGTCGTTGGTGCGGCGCAGCCGGCGGGCGAGCACGTGCAGCAGCCGCTCGCCGACCTCCGGGTGCGCCTCGATCCACGGGCGCAGCACCGACTGCGGCATCTTGGCCAGCTTGACGTCGGTGACCGCGGTGGCCGTGGCCGTGCGCGGGCCGGGGTCGAACACCGACAGCTCGCCGAACTGGTCGGAGGGGCCCATGACGGCCAGCACGTTCTCGCGGCCGTCGGGGGAGCGCCGGGACAGCTTGATCTTGCCGCTCAGCACGATGTACAGGCTGTCGCCCGGCTCGCCCTCGTTGAACACGACCCGACCGCGGGGCAGGGCGATCGTCTCCAGACGGCTGGCGACGGGGTCGACGGCGTCCTCCGAGAGTCCCTGGAAGAGCCCCGACTGGGCCAGCACCTCGTCCACCACGATTTCTCTCCACCCCACCGTTCCGCGCTCGACCTGCGGGGCGTCGGCCCCGCATCCGTACGGAGTCTAGGCGGCTGTGCGCACGGTCACCCGTTCGGAGACACGCGGGGTGACCCACCGGGGTGAGGAACGGCCCCGGGAGCGACGCGGTGTGAGGGTCTAGACCAGCGGTTCGGTGCTCTGGCGGACCCGCGACCGACGGCGGCGGCGCCAGCGCGCCATCGCCCGGCGGATGCCGGAGGCGGCCAGCGTGTCCACCTCGCCCGGGGTCGCCGACTCGAGGAACTCGGCCACCTCGCGCGGGGACGTCGGACGGCGGAGGGGCTCCTCGACGCGTTCCATGACCAGCAGGAACGCGATGACCATCGGGGGGAAGAGGATGACGATGAGCGCGACCACGTCACCTCCCGGGTCCGGTCGCTGCTGAGCGGGCCTGTACAGCCATGGTGGCACGGCCCGGAGGGTGTCGCCGGTGACGCATACCCTCGACCGCGTGTCCACGCCGGCCTACGCCCGCCCCGCTGCGCGCCGTGCTCCCGCCCGACGTCCGGCCGCCGTGCCCTTCGACCCGGACGAGACGCCGCTGGCCCGCACCCGCCGCGCCCGCCGGATGGCCCGTGAGCTGGCCGTCATCCACCCCGACGCGCACTGCGAGCTCGACTTCACCAACGCCTTCGAGCTCCTCGTGGCCACCGTGCTGTCGGCGCAGACCACCGACAAGACGGTGAACAAGGTCACGCCGGTGCTGTTCGCGAGGTACCCCGACCCCGTGGCGCTCGCCGGGGCCGACCGGGCCGACCTCGAGGAGATCCTCAAGCCCACCGGGTTCTTCCGCGCCAAGGCCAACTCGGTGCTCGGCCTGGCGCAGGCGCTGGTCGAGCGCTTCGACGGCGAGGTGCCCGGCCGCATGGCCGACCTGGTCACGCTGCCCGGCGTCGGCCGCAAGACGGCGAACGTCGTCCTCGGCAACGCCTTCGGCGTCCCGGGGCTGACCGTGGACACCCACTTCGGCCGGCTGGTCCGCCGCTTCGGCTGGACCGCCGAGGAGGACCCGGTCAAGGTCGAGGCCGAGGTCGCCGAGCTGGTCCCCAAGCGCGACTGGACCATGTTCAGCCACCGCGTGATCTTCCACGGCCGGCGCGTCTGCCACGCCAAGAAGGCCGCCTGCGGGGCGTGCGGGCTGGCCCGCTGGTGCCCGTCCTACGGCATCGGCCCCACCGACCCCGAGGCGGCGATGAAGCTGGTCAAGACGCCCGCGGCGTCGGACACCGAGTGAGCGCCCGGCGCGCGGCCGCGCTGCTGGCGCTCGGGGTGCTGCTGTCGTCGTGCACCGCCTCGGCCGACGAGCCCGGGGCGCCCGAGCGGGCCACCGTCGCGGAGACGCGGACGGACCTGGCGGCCTGCCCGGAGCAGCCCGGCACGCCGGCCGCCGACGGCGACCTGTCCGGCGTCGCGCCGATCGAGTGCTTCAGCGGCGGCACCCTCGACCTTGGCCGCGCCCCGGGCGTGCCGACCGTGCTGAACCTGTGGGCGAGCTGGTGCGGCCCGTGCCGCGAGGAGCTGCCGCTGGTGCAGCAGCTCGCCGACGCCGCCGGGGACCGCGTCCGGGTCGTGGGCGTGATCAGCCAGGACGGCGTCCCGCAGGCGGCGTCGTTCGCCGAGGACGCCGGCGTGACCATCCCCGGCGCCTTCGACGGGCACGGCGACGTCGCCGCGGCGCTCGGGCTGCGCGGCCTCCCGCACACGGTGTTCCTCGCCGCCGACGGGTCGGTGGCCTCCGTGCGGACCGGCGCGGTCGAGTCCCTCGACGAGCTGCGCGCCCTGGTCGCCGAGCACCTCGGGGTGCAGCTGTGACCGGCCTCCTGCCCGGCGCCGACACCACCGGCCTGCCGGACTACCTGCTGCGGCTGGTGGCCGCGGCGGCCGACCTCCCGCTGCGCCACCGCACGCAGACGGCCACCGACACCGCGCGCCGGTCCGCGGTGCTCGTCCTGTTCGGCGAGGGCCCGCGCGGCGCCGACGTCCTGCTCATCGAGAAGTCCGCGCTGCTGCGCACGCACGCCGGGCAGCCGGCGTTCCCCGGCGGCGGCGCCGACCCGGGGGAGGACTACCCGGTGGGCACCGCGCTGCGGGAGGCGCAGGAGGAGGCCGGCGTCGACCCGGACGGCGTCCGGGTGCTCGCCACGCTGCCCCAGCTGTTCCTCGGGCCGTCGGACAACCTCGTCGTCCCGGTCGTGGCGTGGTGGGACGACCCGCGCGACGTCGCCGTCGGCGACCCGCGGGAGGTGGCCCGGGTGGCCCGGGTGCCGCTGGCCGACCTCACCGACCCGGCCAACCGGTTCCGCGTGCGCCACCCGGCGGGGTACGTCGGCCCGGCGTTCGGCGTGGCCGGGATGGTCGTGTGGGGCTTCACCGCGGCGCTGCTGGACGCCGTCCTCGAGGCCGCGGGCCTCGCGCGGCCCTGGGACGTCCGCGACGTGCGCCCGCTGTCGGCGGCCGGTGCGCGGCCGGCGGCCGCGCCCGGGGCCCTGGGGGAGGGCGGCGCCGAGGACGCCGCCGCGCCGACGGTGGCCGACGGCACGACCGGGGACGCCGCGACAAGTACGGTTCCGCGGCGATGAGCAGGATCTGGACGCGCCGCCTCCCGGCGGCGCTGACCGGCGCGGTGCTGGCGGCCGGGGTGCTGGCCGGCTGCGGCTCCGGCGACGACGGCGGCGGTGCCGCGGCGCCGTCGAGCCCCGACGCGTCGCTCGGCACGGTCACCACGGCCGAGGACGGCGTCCAGGAGGTCACGATCCAGACGCCGGACGACTACGTGTTCGTCCCCGACACCTTCACCGTGGCGCCGGGGCGGGTCCGGCTGACCGTGCAGAGCACCGCCACGCAGGCCACCCACAACTTCCGCTTCACGCCCGGCGCCGGCGTCGAGGAGATCCCCGAGGAGATCCCGCTGCTGGCCGCGGGCGAGACGGAGACCATCGAGTTCGAGGTCACCGCCCCCGGCGACCACCCGTTCGAGTGCAGCTTCCACGTCCAGCTGGGCCAGACCGGCGTCATGACGGTGCGCGGCTGACCCATGTCGCTGGTCGACCTCGTCCTCATCGCGCTGGCCCTGGTCTTCGCCTTCTCCGGCTTCCGGCAGGGCCTGCTGGTGTCGGCCACCTCCTTCCTGGGCTTCCTCGGCGGCGCCGTGCTCGGCGCCCAGCTGTCCGGGCCCGTCGCCGACCGGCTCGACGGCTCACCGGTCACCCGGGTGTTCGCCGCGCTCGTCGTCGTCCTGGCGGGGGCGCTGCTCGGGCAGGTGCTGGCCGGGGCGATCGGGCGGGCGGTGCGCCGCCGGGTCACCTGGGAGCCGGCCGAGGTGCTCGACTCGGTCGCCGGCGCCGTGGTGTCGGCGATCGCGGTGCTGCTCGTGGCGTGGATGGTCGCCACCCCGCTGGCCACCGCGCCGTTCCCCGGGCTGGCCGGGCAGGTGCGCAAGTCGGCGCTGGTGCAGGCGGTGGACCGGGCCGTGCCCGACGGCGTCCGGGCGGTCTACGACTCGCTGCGCGAGGCGATCGACCGGCGCGGGCTGCCCGACGTCCTGGACCCGCTCACGCCGACCCAGGCCCGCGAGGTCGAGGCGCCGGACGCGACGCTGGCCGCGAGCCCGGTCGTCGGGCAGGTGCAGGGGTCGGTCGTGAAGATCAGCGGCATCGCGCCGTCGTGCTCGCGGCAGATCGACGGCTCCGGGTTCGTCTACGCGCCCGGCCGGGTGATGACCAACGCGCACGTGCTCGCCGGCGTGGACGCCCCGGTCGTCGAGGCCGAGGGCGAGGAGTACGAGGCGACGCCGGTGTACGTCGACGAGGAGGTCGACGTCGCGGTGCTCGCCGTCCCGGACCTCCCGCAGGTGCCGCTGGCCTTCGCCCCGCAGGTCGCCGGCACCGGCGACGACGCGATCATCATGGGCTACCCGGGCGGCGGGGGGCTGTTCATCGGCCCGGCGCGCGTGCGCGACGAGGGCCCCATCAGCGGCCCGGACTTCCGCGACACCCGCACCGTGCAGCGCGACGTCTACGCGCTCTACGGCGAGGTCCGCGCCGGCAACTCCGGCGGGCCGCTGTTCGACCCGGCCGGGCAGGTCCTCGGCGTCGTGTTCGCCTCGGCGATCGACGACCCCTCCACCGGCTACGCGCTCACCGCCCAGCAGGTCGCGCCCGCCGCCACCGCCGGCGCCACCGCCACCGCCGAGGTCGACACCGGCCCGTGTGAGTGAAGGACCCCGCTGCCCCTCCACCGCTCGCCGGCCCGCGGTGGGCCCCTGCAGCGGGGCCGCCGCTGACCGGGAGAGGCTGTCAGCCGGCCGCCCAGCCCGCGATCGCTGCCGTGACCTCGGTGGCGGCCTCCTCGGGCGGGAAGTGGCCGATGCCGGGGAGCTCGCACCACTCGTAGGCGCCGGCCACGTAGCGGCCCGAGCCGCGGGCGGTCCGCGGCAGCAGCAGCGGGTCGGCGTCGCCGTGCAGCTGCAGCGTCGGCGCGGTGACCGGCGCGGCCATGCGGCGGGCGTAGCGCAGCCCGTCCGGCCGCAGCTGGGAGCGCCCGGCCCAGCGGAAGTACTCCATGGCCCCGTAGGCCGCCTGCGGGATCCGCGCCGCCGACCGGTACCGCTCGACGGCCTCGGCGAAGTCGGCGGTGTGCGTCCAGTCCCGCCCGGCCCAGTTGCGCAGGAACTCGGCGACCGGGTCGTCGTCGGTGCGGGTGAGCCGCCGCTCGGGCAGCCGCGGCACCTGGAAGCCCAGCACGTGCCGCAGCGCCCGCCGCTGGGCGGGGTCGCGCAGCCCGGTGCGCAGCAGCCGCGGGTGGGCCATCGAGACGACGACGAGGCGGCGCACGCTGCGCGGGTGCAGCGCGGCCATCGTCCAGGCGACCAGCCCGCCCCAGTCGTGCCCGACGACGACGGCGTCCCGCTCGCCGAGGGCGCGGACCAGGGCCGCGACGTCGTCGGCCGCCGTCGGCAGGTCGTAGCCGCGCGGCGGCTTGTCGCTGGCGCCGTAGCCGCGCAGGTCCGGCGCGACCGCCCGGAAGCCGGCCGCGGCGAGGACCGGCAGCTGCGCGCGCCAGGTCCACCAGAACTGCGGGAACCCGTGCAGCAGGAGCACCAGCGGGCCCTCGCCGGCCTCGGCCAGGTGCAGCCGGACGCCGTTGGCCGAGACGTCGCGGTGGATCCAGGAGCCGGGCAGCAGGACGCTGGTGGCGTCGGGACGCTCGTCGGCGGGAGCGCCTCCGGACCTCGCGGCGCTCAGACCAGGTAGGTGTCGGGGGAGCGTCGCTCGACGCGCCCGTTGCTCACCGTCGGCAGCGCACGGCGCCGCTGGCCCGGCTGCTCGCGGTGCATGACCTCGGGCAGCTCGCGCAGCGACTCCAGGGTCCGCTCCGGCTTGTCGATCCGCTTGATCATGCGCACGCCGACCAGTGCGGCGAGGCCGGCGATCAGCAGCAGGCCCGCGGTGACGATGAGGTAGGAGACCCAGCGGGGCAGGCCCAGCCAGGTGAACAGCTCGGCGAGCATGATGAACAGGAAGATGCCGGCGAAGGCCACGAGCACCCCGGCGGCGGCGAACAACCCGCCGCTGATGCCGGCCTTCTTCGCCGAGCGGCCGATCTCGGCCTTGGCCAGCTCGATCTCCCCGCGGATCAGCGTGGAGACGTCGGCCATGGCGCTCTGCACCAGCACGCCCACGGAGGGGTCGGCGCTGACGGCATGCCGCCCGGCGGGCTGGGTGGTCGACGCGCTGTGGGCCACGGGGGCTCCTCCCTGGTCGGACTGGATCGGCGGCCGCGGACGGCCTGGGGAGGATCTTGCCCCGTCACCGCCCGGATCACGCACCCGGAACCCGATCGGGCGCCCGGGACGCGGGAGGCCCTCCGCACGTCCTGCGCGCCAGGACGTGCGGAGGGCCTCCGGTGCCTCAGTCCTCGGAGCCGCTGGTGGCGGGCAGCTTGTCCTTGATCAGGTTCATCACCGAGGAGTCGGTCAGCGTGGTGACGTCACCGAGCTCGCGGTTCTCGGCCACGTCGCGCAGCAGCCGCCGCATGATCTTGCCCGAGCGGGTCTTGGGCAGCTCCTGGACGACCATGATCTGCCGCGGCTTGGCGATCGGCCCGATGTCCTTGGACACGTGCGTGCGCAGCTGCTGCACCAGGTCCTCGCCGGAGTCCTGGGCCGACCCGCGGAGGATGACGAACGCGACGATGCCCTGCCCGGTGGTCGGGTCCGACGCGCCGACGACCGCGGCCTCGGCGACGGCGGGGTGGGCGACCAGCGAGGACTCGACCTCGGTGGTGGAGATCCGGTGGCCCGAGACGTTCATGACGTCGTCGACCCGGCCGAGCAGCCAGATGTCGCCGTCGGCGTCCTTCTTGGCCCCGTCGCCCGCGAAGTAGACCTCCTTGCCGAACCGCGACCAGTAGGTGTCGACGTAGCGGTCGTCGTCGCCCCAGATGGTGCGCAGCATCGACGGCCATGGCTGGGTGAGGACCAGCAGGCCGGTGCTGTCGTCGCCGAGCTCGTTGCCCTCGTCGTCGACGACCTTGGCCGAGATGCCGGGGAACGGCGTCTGCGCCGAGCCGGGCTTGAGGTCGGTGACGCCGGGCAGCGGCGTGATCATGTGCGCGCCCGTCTCGGTCTGCCACCAGGTGTCGACGATCGGGCAGCGGCCGCCGCCGATGTTCTGGTGGTACCAGAGCCACGCCTCGGGGTTGATCGGCTCCCCGACCGAGCCGAGCACCCGGAGCGAGGTGAGGTCGAAGCCGGCGGGGATGTCCTCGCCCCACTTCATGAAGGTCCGGATCACCGTCGGGGCGGTGTAGAGGATCGAGACGCGGTACTTCTCGATCAGCTCGAACCAGCGGCCGCGGTGCGGGGTCTCCGGGGTGCCCTCGTACATGACCGACGTCGCCCGGTTGGCGAGCGGCCCGTAGACGATGTAGCTGTGGCCGGTGACCCAGCCGACGTCGGCGGCGGTCCAGTAGACGTCGGTGTCGGGCTTGAGGTCGAAGGTCGCCCAGTGCGTGTAGGCGACCTGGGTGAGGTAGCCGCCGGAGGTGTGCAGGATGCCCTTCGGCTTCGCCGTCGTCCCGGACGTGTACATGATGTAGAGCGGGTGCTCGGCGTCGAAGGCCTCGGGCGTGTGCTCGGGCGACTGCCGGTCGACGACGTCGTGCCACCACAGGTCGCGGCCCTCGGTCCACTCGACGTCCTGCTCGGTCCGCCGGACCACCAGCACGTTGCGGACGCCCTCGGTGCGGCTGACGGCGTCGTCGACGGCGGGCTTGAGCGCGCTGGGCGCCCCGCGCCGGTAGCCGCCGTCGGCGGTGACCACCAGGACGGCGCCGGCGTCGGTGATCCGGCTGGCCAGCGCGTCGGCGGAGAAGCCGCCGAAGACGACCATGTGGACGGCGCCGATGCGGGCGCAGGCCAGCATCGCGACGATCGTCTCGGGGATCATCGGCATGTAGATGGCGACCCGGTCGCCGGCCTGCACACCGAGCTCGAGCAGCGCGTTGGCCGCGCGGCAGACGTCCTCGGTGAGCTGGGCGTAGGTGATCGTGCGGGTGTCGCCCGGCTCGCCCTCCCAGTGGTAGGCGACCTGGTCGCCGTGGCCGGCCTCGACGTGCCGGTCCAGGCAGTTGTAGGCGACGTTGAGCTTCCCGCCGACGAACCACTTGGCGAACGGCGGGTCGGTCCAGTCGAGGACCTCGTCCCACTCCTGCGTCCAGCTCAGCCGGCGCGCCTGGGTCTCCCAGAACGCCAGCCGGTCGGACTCGGCCTGCTCGTACACGTCCGGGCCCACGTTGGCGGACGCGGCCAGCTGCTCCGGCGCCGGGAACCGGCGGCCCTCCGACCCGGTCGACTCGCTCACGTGTGCTCCCTCCGTCTCGTCGGTGCGCACGCCGTGCCGGCGGCGTGTCCCAGCACACACCGTAGGGGGCCGGGCCGCCGGCGGGGCCGGGGACCGCAACGTCGTTGCAGCAGACTGGGGCCGTGGACGGCGGACCCCAGGCGGTCGTGGCGGCCCGGGTGCCCGGCGCCGCCGGCCTCGGCCTGCTCGCCCCGCCGTCGGCACGCCCGTTCCCGGCCACGCTGCTGGCCGACCCGGACTGGACCGCGGAGCGGGTCGCCGCGCTGGGCCGCCGGTACCGCAGCACCGACCGGCGGGTGCTCGCGACCGTGTGGTGGTACTCGGCGTCGGCGGTGCTGCTGACCCCGGTCGCCGCCGGGCTGGCCACCGGCCGGCCGCTGTCGGCGCGGCTGGCCGACACCACCCTGTACGGGATGGCCGGCGGCGCGGTGCTGGCCGGGGTGTCGCGGGCGCCCGCGGGCCCGGACCAGGCGGGGGAGCTGCGGGAGGCGCTGGCGTCGGCGGTCGCCGCGGTGGCCGCGGCCGGCGGGCTGCGCGAGCGGCCGCTGTGGGCGGTGGCCACCGACTCGCTGGCCGGCCGGCTGCTCGCCGTCGGCCGGGCGCTCGGCGACGTGGAGACGGTCACCGCGCTGGCCGCGCCGCTCGCCGCGGCCGTCGGCGACCCGATGCCCGCACCCCGCTACACCGACGTCGGCGGCGTCCGGTTCGTCCGCCGCGCCTCCTGCTGCCTGCTGTACCGGCTGCCCGGCGAGGCCCTGTGCACCGCCTGCCCCGGCCGGCCGCCGGCGGACCGGCGGGTGCTGCTGGAGGCCGCCGCCGGCCTGTGGTGAGTCAGCGGTCCAGCGCGCGGGCGATCGCGGCGCGCAGGTCCCCGACGCCCTCTCCGGTCAGGGCCGAGACCGGCACCGCGTCGGGGTAGGCGGTGCACAGGGCCGCCATCCACTCCGGCGGGGCGACGTCGGCCTTGTTGAGCGCCAGCAGCTCCGGGTGGTCGCGCGCGCCGATCTCGTAGAGGACCCCGCGCACCGCCGTCACCTGGCCCATGGCGTCGGGCGCGGACGCGTCGACGACGTGCAGCACCAGGTCGGCCTCGGTGACCTCCTCGAGCGTGGCGCGGAAGGCGTCGACCAGCTGGTGGGGGAGGTGGCGGACGAAGCCGACGGTGTCGGTGAGCGTGTAGGGCCGGCCCTCGGGGGTGACCGCCCGGCGGACGGTCGGGTCGAGGGTCGCGAACAGCGCGTCCTGCACCAGGACGTCGGCGCCGGTCAGCCGGTTGAGCAGCGCCGACTTCCCGGCGTTGGTGTAGCCGGTGAGCGCCACCGAGGGCACCCGGTTGCCCCGGCGGCGACTGCGGGTGCGCTGCCGCCGGGCGGCGGTCTGCTGCACCTGGCGCCGCAGCATGGTCATGCGCCGGCGCACGTGGCGCCGCTGGGACTCCAGCCGCTGCTCGCCGGGGCCGCGCACCCCGGTCCCCGCGCCGCCGGCGCTCCGCCCGCCACCGATCCGCGAGAGCTCCGTCCCCTGCCCCTGCAGCCGCGGGAGCTGGTAGGCGAGCTGGGCCAGCTCCACCTGGGCGCGGCCCTCGCTGCTGCGCGCGTGCTGGGCGAAGACGTCGAGGATGAGCGCCGTCCGGTCCACCACGCGCGCGCCGACCCGGTCCTCGAGGTTGCGCACCTGGGCCGGGGACAGGTCGCCGTCGGCGATGACCAGCCCGGCGCCGCGGTCGCGGACCAGGTCGGCCAGCTCGGCGACCTTCCCCGACCCGAGGAACGTCGCCGGGTCGGGGTGCGGCCGGGCCTGCACCATCCGGCCCACCACGGCCACGCCGTCGGTGTCGGCCAGCCGCTCCAGCTCGTCCAGCGGGTCGACCGCGTCCGCGTCGGCGTGCAGTCCCAGCAGCACCGCCCGGGGTGGCTCCGCGCCGTCCCCGGCCGCCGTCCCCTCCTGCTGCGTCCCGAGCAGCCACGTGCCTGGCATCCCGGCCTCCCCGGCCGTGCGGGCCGGGGAGGCCGGGCCGTCCTGGCCCGGGTGTCCCGGCCCGGTCAGCCTCGCCGGTCGGCTCCCGGACCGCCACCGGGCAGGAAGAGCATCGAGTCGCCGAACTCGTGCCACAGCCAGCCGCCGGCCGCGGCCGCCCCGTAGGCGCGCGTGACCAGGTCCCGGCCGGCCACCGCCTCCAGCAGCAGCAGGTGGCTGGCCTCGGGCTCGTGCAGCCCGGTGACCAGCCCGGTGACCGCGCGGGCCGGCCGGTCCGGGCCCAGCACGAGGTCGGTCCAGCCCTCGCCGGGCCGGGTGACGCCGTCCTCGCCGGTCACCGTCTCCAGCGCCCGCGTGACGGTGGTGCCGACGGCGACCACCCGCCGCCCGGCCGCCCGTGTCGCGGTGACCAGCCGCGCGGTGACCTCGGGGACCCGGTAGCGCTCCGGCGCCGGCGGCTCGTGCAGCTCGGGGCTGGAGACGCCCGCGTGCAGCACCAGCGGCACCACCGGGACGCCGCGGGCCATCAGGCGCACCAGCAGGCGGTCGGTGAACGGCCGGCCGGCGCTGGCGTTCTCCGCGCTGCCCGGCTCGGTGGCGTAGACGTTCCGGACGTCGTCGAGCGCGACCGGACCGCGCAGGTGGCGGTAGCGGACCGGCTCGCCGTGCCGGGCGAGGTAGGCGGGGAGGGCGACGGCCGGCGCGGCGACCGCCCGCCACAGCCGGCCGGGGCGCGCGGGATCGGGGAACCCGCCGCGCAGGACCAGCCGGACGCCGCCGGGCAGCAGGAGCACGGCGCCGGGCTCGAGCCCGGTCTCGGGGCCGTCGTCGGCGGGGCGGCGGACCTCGACCACCCAGGTCCCGTCGTCGAGCGTGGTCGAGACGTGCACCGGCGTGCGGGTGTCGTCGGCGCGGCGGGCGGTGAGGCGGGCCGGCAGCGTCGCGGAGGTGTTGACCACGACCAGGTCGCCGGGCTCGAGCAGGCCGGGCAGGTCGCGGAACCGGGCGGAGGTGAGGCTGTCCGGGCGGACGGCCATCAGCCGCACGCCGTCCCGGGCCAGCCCGCGGCGCTCCGGCGGCTCGCCGGCCTCCGCCCCCATGGGCACGGCGAGGGCGGTCACCGGGACACCGCCGACGGCACCAGGTCGGCCAGGCGCACCCGCGGGCCGGGCAGGTCCCCCTCGAGCAGCGTCAGCAGCGCCGCGGCGACGTCGGCCGGGTCGGCCAGGCCGGCCGGGTCGGCGCCGGGGTCGGCGGCGGCGTGCATGTCGGTGGCCATGTCGCCCGGGTCGACGGCGACCACGCGCAGCGCCGGGTGCTCGACGGCGAGCACCGCGGTGAGCAGGTCGAGCGCGGCCTTGCCCGCCCCGTAGCCGCCCCAGCCGGCGTAGGGCTCGACGGCGGCGTCGCTGCTGACCGACACGACCGCCCCGCCGGCGCGCTCCAGCGCGGGCAGCACCGCCTGCACGAGTGCGACCGGGGCGACGGCGTTGGTCCGCAGCAGGTCCTCCAGCACGGCCGGCGGGAGGTCGGCCAGCCGCGGCAGCGGGACGGGACCGAGCGCGGAGGCGTTGTTGACCAGCAGGTCGAGGCGGTCGCCGGCGGCGGCGGCCAGCGCGGCGCGGTGGGCGGGGTCGGCGACGTCGCCCGGCACGGCGGTGACCAGGCCGGGGCGGGGGAGCCCGGCGACGGCGGCGGCCAGCCGGCCGGCGTCCCGGGCGTCGACGACGAGCCGCCACCCGCGGCGGGACAGCTCGCTGGCGAGGGCGAGCCCGAGGCCCCGGGAGGCCCCGGTGACCAGTGCGGTGGGTGTCATGCGGCTACCGTGGGACCTGAAGTCGACTTGAGGTCAAGGGGGCGCCGTGGAGCTGCTCGCGATCGGGGAGGTGGCCGCCCGGTCCGGCCTCGCGCCGTCGGCCCTGCGGTACTACGAGGCCGAGGGGCTCATCGCTGCGAGCCGCACCCCCGGCGGCGCGCGGCGCTACCCCCGCTCGGTGCTGCGCCGGCTGGCGTTCGTCCGGGCGGCGCAGAACGTCGGGCTGTCGCTGCCGGAGATCCGCGAGGCGCTGGCCACGCTGCCCGACGGGCGCACGCCCTCGGCCCGCGACTGGGCGCGGCTGTCCCGCGACTGGCGGGACCGGCTCGACGCGCGGATCGCCGCGCTCGAGCAGCTGCGCGACG
This sequence comes from Geodermatophilus sp. SYSU D00867, assembly GCF_054050315.1. Classification (NCBI taxonomy): domain Bacteria; kingdom Bacillati; phylum Actinomycetota; class Actinomycetes; order Geodermatophilales; family Geodermatophilaceae; genus Geodermatophilus; species Geodermatophilus sp. SYSU D00867. Next base: position 265,567 of record NZ_JBJGZC010000003.1, read on the forward strand.
GGCTGAGCTCCTGCATCAGCTGCGGCTGCCTGTCGCTGACCTCGTGCGCGCTGTCCAACCCGGGCGACGCCGCGGCGGCGGAGGGTCCCGGCGCCCGGCGGCTGTCCCCGCTGCTGCGCCGCGTGCCGCCGGCCGGCCGCGCGGGCTGAGCGCACCTCGCGGGGCCCGCCGGGGGCGGGCATGATCCGGACGGGACCGAGTCGCGGGACGCCGCCGGGGAGGACAGCCGCATGACCCTCATGCCCGCCGCCTTCATCGGCCACGGCAACCCGATGAACGCCCTGGAGCGCAACCGCTACACCGACGCCTGGCGGGCCTTCGGCCGCGCGGTGCCCCGGCCGCGGGCGATCCTCGTCGTCTCCGCGCACTGGTACGTGCACGCCACCGCGGTGACGGCGATGCCGCGCCCGCGCACCATCCACGACTTCTTCGGCTTCCCGGACCGGCTGTTCGACGTCTCCTACGACGCCCCGGGGCTGCCCGAGCTGCACGAGCAGGTGTCCGACGTCGTGTCCCCCACGTGGGTGGGCGCCGACCTCGACAGCTGGGGGATCGACCACGGCGCCTGGTCGGTGCTGGTGCACGCCTTCCCCGACGCGGACGTCCCGGTGGTGCAGCTGTCGATCAACGCGCTCAAGGGCCCGGACTACCACCTGCAGATGGGCGCGGCCCTGGCGCCGCTGCGCGAGGACGGCGTCCTGGTGATCGGCAGCGGCAACGTGGTGCACAACCTCGGCGGGGTCAGCCGAGCGCTGCCCGACGCCGGCTTCGACTGGGCGCAGCGCTTCGACCAGGCCGCGCGCGAGGCCATGCTCACCGACCCCGGCGCGGTGGGCCGCCTGGACGGGCACCGGGACTTCGACCTCGCCGTCCCCACGCCCGACCACTTCCTGCCGCTGCTCTACGTCGCCGGCATGGCCGGGGCCACGGGGACGACGGCGGACGTGCTGGTCGACGGCTACGCCTACGGGTCGCTGTCGATGACCTCCTACACGGTCGGCATGCCGGCGCCCGGTGCCGAGGGCGGCGGCTTCGCCGCGCCGCTGCCCGAGGGGCCCCCGCCGGACGGCGCCAACATCTAGCCGCCGCCGGACCGGCCACCGGGTCACCCCGGAGCGTGACGACGGGCCGACCGAGCGGAGGGGTCCGTCACCGATCGACGTCACGGTCGTTCCCCCCGGACAGTGACGCCGCTCATGTCCTGACATCCCCGGGGGGTCCCGTTGTCGTCCGCTCGCCGTTCCCCGTCCCGCAGGCCCCGTGGCCGCCGGGCGCTGCTCGTCGCCGGCCTGGTCGCCGCGGCGGTCGCGGTGCCCGGGGTGGCCACGGCCGCGCCGGGCGGCACTCCCGCCGATCCGCTGGAGGGCGCCGTCACGACGATCGAGCAGGCCGTGACCGGGCAGGGCGGAGACGCCGCCGAGCCCCCGGCGCTGCCCGGCACCGGTGCGCTCCCGCTGCCGGGCGCCGACCAGGAGGTGCCCGCCGAGCCGGCCCCTGCGGAGCAGGGCCCGGTCCCGCCGCTGCCGGAGGCGCTCGTGCAGGGCCTGCAGTCCGCGCTCACCCCGCTCGGCGTGCCGGAGCACTGCGTCCAGGGGGTGGCCGACGGCGTGCAGGGCCTGCTCGACGGCGTGCTGTCCCAGGACCCCGCGGCGGCCGTCGAGGAGCTGGTCACGGGGCTGCAGGGGGCACTGACCGGCCTCGCGTCCGGCCGGTCGCCGGCGCTGGACCCCGCGACGCTCGGGAGCGCCGCCGAGCAGGTGGCAGCCGACGTCGAGGAGTTGATCGCGGCGTTCCAGGCCTGCCTGCCCGCCCTCCCGGAGACCCCCGAGCCCCCCGCGCCGGCGCCGGAGCCCACGCCCACGCCCGAGGCGCCGCACGCCGCGCCGGTCGCCGCGCCCGTGGCCGACCAGCCGGTGCAGTACCTCGGCTACGCGCCGACCGGCGGGGACGAGGGCGTCGAGACCGAGGGTCCGGGCGCCGTCGTCCCGCTGGCCGCCCTGGGCGGTGCCCTCCTGGTCGGCGGCGGCGCCGGTGCCGCCGCCTCCCGGGCCCGGTCCCGTGCGGTCGGTCGCTAGGGAGCTCTCGGGCCAGCGCCTGCCGCTGCTGGTCCTCCTCGTCGTCGTCCTCGCCGGGGCCGGCGTGTTCGTGTGGACGGGGCGCCCGGCGGCCGACGCCGCCGTGGCGCCCCCCGCCACCTCGCTGGTGGCGGTGCCGGCGACCGGCGAGGTGCCCGCCCTGCCGGCCGCCGGCACCCCGGCCGCGGGCCCGGTCGTGCCGGCGCGGATCGCCGTCCCGGCCATCGACGTCGACACCGCGGTCGAGTCCCGCGGGACGGTGCGGTACGGGAACCCGTTCACCGGCCGGGCCGTCGACGGCTACGGCGTGCCCGAGTCGATGCGGACGACGTCGTGGTGGTCCGACGGGCCCGCGCCCGGGTCCGGGCGGATGGCCGTCGTCCTCGGCCACGCCGGGGCCGGGGGCGGCGCGGTGTTCGACCGGCTGCCGGAGCTGTCCCCCGGCGACGAGGTGGTCCTGGTGGACGCCGGCGGCGCCTGGCTGCGGCTCGAGGTGCTCGGCGACCCGGTGACCGGGCTGGACAAGGCCACCTCCGCCCTCGCGGACACGCTCAACGGGCACCCCGCGGGCGCCGACCTCGCGCTGGTCACCTGCGGCGGCGAGTTCGACGAGTCCGCCGGCGCCAGCGAGGACAACACCGTCGTCTTCGCCCGGGTCGTCTAACCGGCCGCGGTGCCGCTCGCCCGCCCGCCCGGATCACCCGGCGCCGGGCGGGCGGCGTCGCTGATCCGCGGGAACGGCCGGGTGGAGAAGACGACCTCCACCGGGAGCCCGAAGAACTCCGCGATGCGCAGCGCCAGGTGCAGGCTGGGGTTGTACTCGCCGCGCTCCAGGTAGCCCACCGTCTGGTAGTGGACGCCGAGGGCGTCGGCGAGCTCCCGCCGGGTCACGCCCTGCTCGGCCCGCAACAGGGCGATCCGGTTGTAGACCGCGTCCTGACCCCGGTCGGTGGTCACCGCACCCACTGCAGCGAGGCCTCGCGGGCCGCCTCGACCTGCGACCCCGACTGCCGGCGGGCCATCCGGCGCAGCACCCGCGGGGTGACCAGCGCCCCGGACACCGCCCAGGCGGTGAGCACCAGCACCGTCGTCCCGGTGCGCCACGAGTCGCCCACCTCGAGGGTCACCGCGGCGTCGGGCAGGAAGGCCGACCGCAGGCCGAGGCCGATCCAGTACACGGGGAACACCTGCGCGACCCCCTGCACCCAGCCCCACAGCGACTGCAGCGGGAAGAAGATCCCCGAGATCGCGGTGAGGACGAGGATCGGCAGCATCCCCCAGGAGCCCACCTTCTGGGTGCTGGGGACGACCGAGCCCAGCAGCATCCCGAGCGGCAGCGTCGCCAGCAGGCCGAGGACGACGACCCACGCCACCGTGAGCCAGCCGGCGGCCCCGCCGTGCATCAGCCCGTCGAAGAGCAGGAAGCTGGGCACGAGGATCGTGAGCAGCGACGGCAGCAGGTTCAGCGACTGGTAGGTGAGCTGCCCGGTGACGTAGCCCTGCATGCCGTGGGGCAGCGCCTTGTGCCGCAGGAGCGTGCCGTCCTCCCGCTGCATGGCCAGGTCGAACGCGGGGCCGATCACCAGGCCGAAGGCCAGCAGCCCGCCGAGGATGCTCGGCAGCGCGTACGTCGGGTAGGTCAGCCCGGTGTCCCCGATCGCGTCGTCCCGGTTGAACCACAGCAGGAGCAGCGTGCCCAGGGCGGTGAACAGGTAGAACCCCTGGTCCTGCGGGCTGCGCACGCTCTGCACGAACTCCCGCCAGCCCCGGCGCAGGCCCAGGGCGATCGCGTTCCGGGTCGGGTTCACCGCGTGACCTCCTCCAGGGCGGGCCGGGGCCGGAGGCCGGCCTCGGAGCGCTGCACCATCGCCAGGTAGGTGTCCTCGAGGCTCGCCCGCCGGACCTCCAGGTCGGTCAGCTCGTCGCCGTGCTGCTCGACGAGCCGGCGGACGAAGGGGACGACGTCGGTGGTCGGGTGCACGAAGCGCTCGGAGCCGCAGGCCCAGCGCACCTCCGCGGTGCCGGCGACCCGGCGGCCGAGCTCCTCCGCGCTGCCGTCGGCGACGATCCGGCCGCCGGCCAGGATGAGGATGCGGTCGGCCAGCTTCTCCGCCTCGGCGAGGTCGTGCGTGGTCAGCAGGATGCTGGTGCCCTCGAGGTCGGACAGCCGGTGCACCAGCTCGTGGAAGTCGCGGCGGGCCTGCGGGTCGAACCCGGCGGTCGGCTCGTCGAGGAAGAGCAGCTCGGGGCGGCCGATGATGCCGACCGCGACGTCCAGCCGCCGCCGCTGCCCGCCGGAGAGGGTGACGATCTTGCGGTCGGCGTGCTCGGTCAGCCCGACGGTGTCCAGCAGCCGGCCGACGTCGTACGGGCGGGGGCGGTCGGGCGTCGAGTACGGCGCGTAGTAGCCGCCGAGCTGGGTCAGCAGGCGGCGGGGCGTCCACCGGGCGTGGTCGCGCCAGGACTGCAGGACCACGCCCACCCGCGCCCGCCACGCGTCGCCGGCGCGCGCCGGGTCCTCGCCGAGCACCCGGACCTCCCCGGCCGAGCGGACCCGGAAGCCCTCGAGGACCTCGATCGTCGTCGTCTTCCCGGCGCCGTTGGGGCCGAGCAGGCAGACCACCTCGCCGGCGGAGACGGTGAGGTCGACGCCGGACAGCACCTCGTTCGTGCCGTAGGTCATGCGCAGGTCGCGCACCTCGACGACGGGGGCGGACACCGGAGGGGACACGGGCATCAGGGCCTCCGAGGAGGGGAGCCGGCGGTGTCCCGTGATAGTAGGACTGCTACATCCGCAGCGGAAGTGCTGCGGCGGCCAGGACCTCGGCCCACATCGCGCAGGCCGCGGCGCCCGGGTGGAAGCCGTCGTCGGCGAACAGCCCGGGACCGTCGAGCGGTGGCGCGGGGGCGTGCCGGACGCCCGGGCGGGCCAGGCGCCCCAGCTCGGCGTCGAGCGCCCGGGCCTGGCGGCCGAGCACCCCGCGCAGCGGCTGCGGGAGGGTGGGGAAGCGGCCCAGGTCCGGCAGCCCGGCCAGCACGACGACGCCGCCGGGCGCGGTGAGCGGCGCCAGGGCGCCGAGCAGCGCGGTCACGTCGCGGCGCCAGGCGGCCCGGGAGCGCAGCCGCAGCGTGTCGTTGACGCCGAACGCGACCAGGACGACGTCGGCGGGCGGGCCGGCCGGCCCGGGGACCAGCAGCCCGAGCGCCTGCGCGACCGTCGTCCCGGTGCGCGCCGACAGCCGCCAGCGCACCTCGCGGCCGCTGCGCCGGGCGAGCGCGGCGGCGAACCGGGCGGCGAGCCCGTCCTGCTGCGTGGCGACGCCGATGCCCGCGGCCGGCGACTCCCCGACGACCGCCACGGTCAGCGGCGGCCCGTCACCCGCCACGACGCCGGCGCGCGGCCCGGGCGCCTCCGGCAGCACCGGCGTGCGGCGGCGGACACCCGCGCCCTGGACCAGCAGCACCGGCGCCAGGGCGACCGCGAGCGCGCGCACGGGCTACAGCCGCGTCCCCAGGGCGACGACCTCGCCCACGACCCAGACGGCCGGCGGGCGGATGCCCTCGTCGGCCAGCGTCCCGGCCAGCCCGGCCAGCGTGGTGCGCACCGCGCGCTGGGTGGCCGTGGACCCGTCGGCGACGACGGCCACCGGCGTGTCCGGCGCCCGGCCGTGCTCGATGAGCGCCGCGGCGATCGCGCCGGCGGTGTCCACGCCCATGAGCACGACGACCGTGCCGCGCAGCCGCCCGAGCGCCGCCCAGTCCACCAGCGACTGCGGGTGGCCCGGCGGCACGTGCCCGGAGACGACGACGAACTCGTGGGTCAGCCCGCGGTGGGTGACCGGGATGCCGGCGAGCGCCGGCACCGCGATCGCGCTGGTCACGCCGGGCACCACCTCGACCGGCACGCCCGCGGCGACGCACGCCTCGAGCTCCTCCATGCCGCGGCCGAAGACGAACGGGTCGCCGCCCTTGAGCCGCACCACCCGCCGGCCGGCCAGCGCGTGCTCGACCAGCAGCGCGTTGATCTGCTCCTGCGCCATCGACCGGCCGCGCGGCAGCTTCGAGGCGTCGATGACCTCGACCTCCGGCGGGAGCGAGGCCAGCAGCGACTGCGGCGCCAGGTGGTCGGCCAGCACGACGTCGGCCTGCGCGACCGCCTGCTGGCCGCGGACGGTGATCAGTCCCGGGTCGCCCGGCCCGCCGCCGACCAGCACCACGCTGCCGGCCCGGCCGCCCTCCGGCTCGCGGGCGGCGCGGTCGCGGATGCTGCCGTCGCTCAGCCCGGCGACGACGGCGTCGCGCACGCCGACCGCCCGCTGCGGGTCGCCGCCACCGTGCACGCCGATCACCAGGTCGCCCTGCCGGCCGACGGCGGGCGTCCACACGCTGGAGGCCGACCGGTCGTCGGCGCGGGCGCAGAACACCCGCAGCCGCTCGGCCTCCTCGGCGACCGCGGCGTTGACGGCGGGGTCGTCGGTGGCGGCCACCGCGTACCAGGCGCCGTCGAGGTCGCCGGGCCGCCAGCCGCGGCGCACCCAGGTCAGCGAGCCGGGCGCGACCAGCGCCTCCAGCGCCGGGGTGACGGCCGGGCTGACGACGGTCACCCGCGCGCGGGCCTCGAGCAGCCCGGCCACCCGGCGGTGCGCGACCTGACCGCCGCCGACCACGACGACGCGGCGGTCGAGCAGGCGCAGGCCGACGGGGTAGACGACCCCGGACCCGGGGTCGACGGGCGTCGCGTTCACGGGACCTGTCCGCGGCCGGCGGACGGGGTCGGGTGGGTGCTCAGCGGGGCTCCTCCGGGACGGCGGCCGGTCCCGACGACGTCGTCGGCGTCGGGGACCTCGGCTCCAAGGATCGCAGCGAGGTCCGCGGCGAACGCACGCGAGGTCGCCGGGTCGCGCACGGCGACGCGGAGGTGGTCGGGGGACAGGCCGGGGAACGTGTCGCCGCGGCGCACCGCCCAGCCGCGCTCCCGCAGCGCCGCGCGCACCCGCCCGCCGCCGGGCACCCGCAGCAGCACGAACGACGACCGCGGCTCCCCGAGGACGGTCACGCCGGCCGGGAGCGCGGCCAGCAGCGCGGCCCGGTGGTCCGCCAGCTCGCGGGCGGCCGCGTCGGCCTCGGCGCGGGCGGCGGGGGTGGTGCAGGCGACCGCCGCGGCCAGCGCCGGCGTGGACAGCGGCCAGTGCGGCTGGGCGGCGGCCATGGCCGCGACCAGGTCGGCGGGGCCGAGCGCGTAGCCGACCCGCAGCCCGGCCAGCCCCCACGTCTTGGTCAGGCTGCGCACGACGAGCAGGCCGGGCAGGTCGGGGCGGCCGGCCAGCGACCCGGGCTCGCCGGGCACGGTGTCGGCGAAGGCCTCGTCGACCAGCAGCACCCGGCCGGGGCGGGCCAGCGCGGCGACGTCGTCGGCCGGGTGCAGCACCGACGTCGGGTTGGTCGGGTTGCCCAGGACCACGAGGTCGGCGTCGTCGGGCACGGGCCGCAGGCGGTAGGACGGCGGCTCCAGCAGCAGCCGCTCCACCGGGTGCCCGGCCGCGCGCAGTGCCGCCTCCGGCTCGGTGAACGACGGGTGCACCACCACCGCCCGCCGCGGCCGGACCGCGCGGGCGAGCAGCACGAAGGCCTCGGCGGCGCCGGCGGTGAGCAGCACCTCGGCGGGGTCGCGGCCGTGCGCGGCGGCCACCGCGGCGCGGGCCGGGCGGGCGTCGGGGTAGGCGGCGACGTCGTCGAGGGCCCGCCGCAGCACCGCCCGCAGCCACGGCGGCGGGGTGCCGGCGCGGACGTTCACGGCGAGGTCGGTGAGACCGGGGGCCAGCTCGAGGTCGCCGTGGTGGTCGAGGTCGATGCCGTCTGTCGCCCTCCGGGCTCCAACCGCGGCCACTTACCGTCCCCCGGTCGCGTGGAGCCGGTCCGTCTCCGCCGTCCGGAGGGCCTCCGGCCCCCCACCCGGCGAAGACACCGCTACCGCGGCGGTCACCCGCCCGCGCACGGTCTTGCCCACCACCAGCCGGGCGCCGCCGAGCAGGGCCGCGGCCTCGGCCACCGACGCCGTGCCCACCGCCGCGGCCACCCGCGCCGAGGGCGAGGGGACGGCGACCCGGGCGAGGTCCGCGGCGGGGTGGCCGGTCAGCGGCCAGCCGCGGGCGGCCGCGGCGGCGACCAGGCCGGGCTCGGCGGCGCGCGCGTCGAGGGTGGCCAGCCGCGCCACCCGGGCGCCCGGCGGCAGGACGGCGTCGACGGCGGTGAGCACCTCGTGCGCGGCCACCCCGGCGACCGCGCCGACGCCGACGGTCACGTCCACGGGGTCACGCCCGGCCGGTCGGGGAGGGCGGCGAGCAGCGCGGCCGCGTCGCGGGGGAGCGGGCCGTCGGCCAGCAGGCCGAGCTCGCGCAGCCGGGCGCCGACGGTGAGCGCCCAGGGCCGGCCGAGGCGGGCGCGGGCGAGCAGGTGGTCGTCGGCGAGGAGCTGCTCGGGCGGGCCCTGCACCACCCGCCGGTCGACGACGACGGCCACCTCGTCGGCCCAGGCCAGCGCCAGGTCGACGTCGTGCGTGCTCATCACCACCGTGGAGCCCGACGCCTGCAGCCGGTCCAGCGCCGCCAGGGCCTCGGCGACGGCGGAGGGGTCGAGGCCGGCGGTGGGCTCGTCGAGCAGCAGCACGCAGGGGCGCATGGCCACCGCGCCGGCGATCGCCACCCGCTTGCGCTCGCCGTAGGACAGCTGGTGGGTGGGCCGCCCGGCCAGGCCGTCGACGGCGAGCAGCGCCAGCGCCTCGGCCACCCGGGTGCGCACCTCGTCCTCGGGCAGGCCGAGGTTGAGCGGGCCGAAGGAGACGTCCTGGGCCACCGAGGCGCTGAACAGCTGGTCGTCGGGGTCCTGCAGGACCAGCTGGACCTCCTGCCGGTGCGCGCGCAGGCCGCGGCGGGTGTGGTGCAGCAGCGCGCCGTCGACGGCCACCCCGCCGGAGTCCGGGCGCAGCGCGCCGGACAGGCAGCGCAGCAGCGTCGTCTTGCCGGAGCCGTTGGCGCCCAGCACCGCCAGCCGGCGCCCGGCCGGGACGGTGAGCGAGGCGCCCTCCAGCACCCGGCGGCCGCGCTCGTAGCCGACGACGAGGCCCTCGGCGGTCAGCGTGCGGTGGCTCATGCCAGGACGCCCACGGCGACCAGCGCGGCGAGCCCCGCGGCGGTGGCGGCGAGGAAGCGGCGGGACGAGGGCCGGGACTCCGGCAGCACCCGCAGCCCGGTCTCCATCCCGCGGCCGGCCAGGCCCTCCTGCAGCCGGCGGGCGCGGTCGAAGGACCGGGTGAGCACCGCGGCGGCCAGCGCCCCCGAGGAGCGGTAGGAGCGGCGCCAGGTCGAGTGGCCCATGCGGGCGGTCTGCGCCTCGCGGATGGTGCGCAGGCTCTCCAGCAGCACGAACAGCAGCCGGTAGGTCACCCCGGCCACCTCGACCACGGCCGCCGGGACGCGCAGCCGGCGCAGCGCGGCCAGCAGGTCGGTCATCGGCGTGGTGGTGGCCAGCAGCAGCACCGCCGCACCCCCGGCGACCGAGTGCCCGACCAGCGCGCCGGCGCGCTCCGCGGCGTCCGGCGCCCAGCCGGGCCCGCCGTCGCCCACGGAGACGACGGCGGTCAGCGCCCCGACCGCGACGAAGGCCAGCGGCCAGCGCGCGGCGCGGCCGAAGGTGCGCGCCGGCACCCGCGCCGGGCCGAGCGCGAGGACGACGGCGGTGGCCGCGACCAGCACGCCGCCCGGCCACACCGGCAGCACCAGCGCGCAGACGACCAGTCCGCCGGTGAGCAGCAGCTTGTCCACCGGGGAGCGGGTGCGCCAGGCGCTGGCCCAGGCGGCGTCGTCGACCGCCAGCCCCGTCACGGCGCCTCGGGAGGCGGGGCGGCCTGCTGCTCCCGCGCCTGCCGCCGGCCGCGCAGCCGGCCCAGCACGTAGCCGAGCACGCCGCCGCCGAGCGCGGCCTGCAGGGCGAACAGCCCCGACTCGACCTCCGCGGAGGGGTTGGACACCGACTCGAACCACGGGGTGTAGCCGGACTCCTCGATCGCCTCGGTGGCCCGGCTGTCGGTGCCGGCGTAGTCGGAGGCGCCGCCGTCGAGGGCCAGCGGGAGGGCGAACAGCGCCACCACCGCGAGGACCAGCAGGGCGGTGACCAGGTGGCGGCGGGTCACCGGACCTCCTCCGGGGTGGCGGCGGGGCGCAGCAGGCCCAGGCGCTCGAGCTCGGGCCGGGCGTTGACGGTGAGCACCCGGAACAGCAGCACGCCGAGCAGGCCCTCGCCGACCGCCAGCGGCACCTGGGTGACCGCGAAGACGCCGAGGAACTTGGCCGCCGCGGCGAGGAGGCCGCCGTCGGCGTCGGGGAAGGCGAGCGCGAGCTGCAGCGACGTCGTGACGTAGGTGGCGAGGTCGGCCAGGGCGAGGGCGACGAACACGCCGGGCAGCAGCCCGGCGCCCAGCGCCCGCGCCAGCCGGTAGGCGCCGTAGCCGACCCACGGCCCGACGACGGCGAAGGAGAACGCGTTGGCGCCGAGCGTGGTGAGCCCGCCGTGCGCCAGCAGCAGCGCCTGGAACAGCAGGACGACGGTGCCGAGCAGCGCCATCACCGGTGGCCGGAACAGCACGGCCCCGGCGCCGGTGCCGGTCGGGTGGCTCGAGCTGCCGGTGACCGAGGGCAGCTTGATCGCGCTGAGCACGAAGGTGAACGCGCCGGCCGCGCCGAGCAGCAGCGTGGACTCCGGGTGCTCGCGCACCTCGGTGACCACCGCCCGGGCGCCGTGGACGACGAACGGCGCGGCGGCGATCGTCCAGCCGATCGCGTGCGGCGCGGGCAGGAAGCCCTCAGCGATGTGCATGGCGTGCCCTCTCCGGGACGGCCGCCGCGCAGGCGGCCACGAACCGTTCGGCCAGGGCCGGGGAGCCGGCCCAGTGCAGGTGCAGGTAGGAGGCGTGCACCGAGCCGGCGACGAACCCCTCGGGTGCGCCGCCGGGCCACCGCCAGGCCGGGGTCGGGCCGGCGCCGGGGAGCGCGTGCGTGCGGTGGAACTCGTGCCCGCGCACCCGGGTGCCGGCGCGGGCCAGCACGCTGTCGGACAGGGCGACCGCGGCGCGGTAGCCGAGGGTCAGCCGCGGCGTCATCGCCGTCGCGACGTCGAGGACGCCGCACATGGGCGTGCCGTCGAGCTCGCGGGAGAGGTAGAGCAGCCCGGCGCACTCGGCGGCCACCGGGCCGCCGCCGGCGGCGAGGGCCGCGACGGCGTCCCGCAGCGGGGTGTTGGCCGACAGTTGGTCGGCGTAGACCTCGGGGAACCCGCCGCCGACGACCAGCCCCGCGGTCCCCGCGGGCAGCGCCTCGTCGCGCAGCGGGTCGACGGGGACCACCTCGGCGCCGGCCGCGGCGAGCAGCTCGGCGTTCTCCGCGTAGCCGAAGGTGAACGCCGGCCCGCCCGCGACGGCGACCCGCGGCCGCCCGGCGACCGCGGTGACCTCGGCGGCCGGGTCCCACGGGGGTCCGTCGAGGCCGGGTGCGGACCGGGCCAGCCGCAGGACGGCGTCGAGGTCCACCGCGGCGCCGACCACCTCGCCGAGGCGGCGCACCGTGGCCAGCGCCTCGGTGGAGCGCTCGGCGGCCGGCACCAGACCGAGGTGCCGCGACGGCGTGCCGAGGGCGTCCAGCCGCCGGACCGCGCCGAGCACCGGCACCCCGGCCGCGTCCAGCGCCTCGCGCAGGATCGCCTCGTGCCGGTCGCTGCCGACGCGGTTGAGCACCACGCCGCCCAGGCGCACCCGCGGGTCGAAGGTGGCGAACCCGTGCACCAGCGCGGCGACGCTCTGCGCCTGCGCGCCCGCGTCGACGACCAGCACCACCGGCGCCCGCAGCAGCCGCGCGACGTGCGCGGTCGAGGCGAAGCCGGGCTCGACGTCGGGGGAGGTGGCGCCGTCGAACAGCCCCATCACGCCCTCGACGACGGCGACGTCGGCCCCGCGGGCGCCGTGCAGGAACAGCGGGACGACGCGCTCCTCGCCCTGCAGCACCGGGTCCAGGTTGCGGCCCGGACGGCCGGCGGCCAGGCCGGTGTAGCCGGGGTCGATGTAGTCGGGGCCGACCTTGTGCGGGGAGACGGCCAGCCCGCGGGCGGTCAGCGCGGCGACCAGCCCGGTGGCGATCGACGTCTTGCCCGCGTTGCTGCTCGGGGCGGCGACCACGATCCTCGGGACCCGGCCCACCCCGCTCACCACTCGATCCCCCGCTGGCCCTTCTGGCCGGCGTCCATCGGGTGCTTGACCTTGGTCATCTCGACCACCAGGTCCGCGGCGTCGACCAGCGCCTGCGGCGCGTCCCGCCCGGTGATCACGACGTGCTGGGTGCCGGGCCGGTGCGTGAGGGTCTCGACGACGTCGTCGACGTCCACCCAGCCCCACTTCAGCGGGTAGGTGAACTCGTCGAGGACGTAGAAGCGGTGCGCCTCGGCGGCCAGGTCGCGCTTGATCTGCGCCCAGCCCTCGGCGGCGTCGGCGGCGTGGTCGACCTCGGTGCCCTGCCGGCGCGACCAGCTCCAGCCCGAGCCCATCTTGTGCCACACCACCGGCCCGCCCTCGCCGGTCTGCTCGTGCAGCCGGCCCAGCGCGGTCAGCGCGTTCTCCTCGCCGACCCGCCACTTCGCGCTCTTGACGAACTGGTAGACCGCGACGGACCAGCCCTGGTTCCACGCCCGCATCGCCATGCCGAACGCGGCGGTGGACTTGCCCTTCATCTCGCCGGTGTGCACGACCAGCAGCGGCCGGTTGCGGCGCTGCCGGGTCGTCAGCCCGTCCTGGGGGACGACGGCGACCTGCCCCTTCGGCACCGTCAGGCCGCCTGTCGCACGGAGCGGACGGTGGCCGCGAGCGACTCGGCGGCGAGCTCCTCCAGCCGGAGGGTCCGCGCGCCGAGGTGGGTGCCGAGGACACCGGCGAGGCCCAGGCGCACCGGGCCGGACTCGCAGTCGACGACGACCGCCGCCGTGCCCGCCTCGGCCAGCCGCCGGGCGGTCGCGTGCGCGGCGCCGAGCGCGTCCGAGCCGCGCGCCCCGGTGGCCCGGCCGTCGGTGACGACGACCAGCAGGGGGCGCCGCTGGGGGTCGCGCACCCGCTCCACCCGCAGCGTCTCCTCCGCGCGCAGCAGCCCGGCGGCCAGCGGCGTGCGCCCGCCGGTGGGCAGCTCGCGCAGCCGCGCCGCGGCGGCCTCGACCGACCAGGTGGGCGGCAGCGCGAGGACGGCGTCGGCGCCGCGGAAGGTGACCAGGCCGACCTTGTCGCGGCGCTGGTAGGCGTCGAGCAGCAGCGACAGCACCGCGCCCTTGACCGCGCCCATCCGCGCCCGCGAGCCCATCGAGCCGCTGGCGTCGACGACGAAGAGCACGAGGTTGCCCTCGCGGCCCTCGAGCGTGGCCTGGCGCAGGTCCCCACGGGCGACCCGCAGGCCGGGGCCGGTGCGCCCGCGGGCGACCTGGTGCGGCGCGGCGGCGAGCACGGTGTCGACCAGGTGCAGCCGGGTCACCGGCCCGGACGGGCGGGTGGAGCCCACGACCCGCCCGCGCTCGGCGCGCGCCTTGGACCGCCGCCCGGCCGCGCCCGTCCCGACGCCGGGCACCTCGAGCCGGCGGGTGCGGAACGGGTCCGACGGCGCGACCGCGGCCCGCTCGGACGCCGGCGCCCCACCGCGCTCCTCGCCGCCCCCAGAGGAGCCCTCGTCGCGCGAACGGCTCTCCTCCGAACCGGAGGAGGCGCCGCCGTCCTGACCCTGGCCGTCGCCGGGAGGGGGCGGGGGGGCGCCGCCGTCGCCGGGGCCGTCCGGGGGAGGCGGGTCCTCGTCCGGGCGGCTGTCCTCGAGCGCCTGCTCGAGGGTGTCGTCGTCGAGGCCGGGCGCGTCGAACGGGTCGCGGCGCCGGCGGTGGGGGAGTGCCAGCCGGGCGGCGACCCGGACGTCGTCCTCGGTGACCGCGTCGCGGCCGGACCAGGCGGCGTGCGCGATCGCGGTGCGCGCGGTGACGAGGTCGGCGCGCAGCCCGTCGACGTCGAAGGCGGCGCACACGGCGGTGACCTGGCGCAGCGCGCCGTCGGAGAGGACGACGTGCGGCAGGCGGGCGCGGGCGCCGGCGATCCGGGCGGCCAGCTCCGCCTCCTCGGCCTCCCACGCGGCGGCGAACCCGGCGGGGTCGGCGTCGTGGGCGAACCGGCGGCGGACCACCTCGGCGCGCTCGGCGGGGTCGCGCGGGGCGGCCACCTCCACGGTGAGGCCGAACCGGTCGAGCAGCTGCGGGCGCAGCTCGCCCTCCTCGGGGTTCATCGTCCCGACCAGCAGGAAGCGCGCCGCGTGCCGCACCGAGACGCCCTCGCGCTCGACGTAGGCGGTGCCCATGGCGGCGGCGTCGAGCAGCAGGTCGACGAGGTGGTCGTGCAGCAGGTTGACCTCGTCGACGTAGAGCACGCCCCGGTGCGCGGCGGCCAGCAGGCCGGGCTCGAAGGCCTTCACGCCCTCGGTGAGCGCCCGCTCGAGGTCCAGCGACCCGACGACGCGGTCCTCCGACGCGCCCACCGGCAGCTCCACCAGCCGGGCCGGGCGCGTGGAGCCGGGCACGCCGAGGTCGTGCGGACCGTCGGGGCAGGCCGGGTCCGGGGCGGCGGGGTCGCAGGCGAACCGGCAGCCGGGCACGACGGCGACCGGCGGCAGGACGGCGGCCAGTGCGCGCACCGTCGTGGACTTGGCCGTGCCCTTCTCCCCGCGCACGAGCACGCCGCCGATGGCGGGCGAGACGGCGTTGAGCAGCAGGGCCAGCCGCATGTCGTCCATGCCGACGACGGCGCCGAAGGGATACGTCATGCGGGTGCACGGGTCCTCTCCCCGGGTGTCCACGCCCGGAGGTGGCAGGAGGCGGCGGCGGGAGTTCCTGACTCCCCGGCACCTCGCGGGCGAGGTCTCCGGGTCACAGTGGCGGGACCGCGCCGGAGTCGCACCGGGCTTCCTCCACTGCCGTCGCTGTGGCCCGGTCATGGAACCACGCGACAGGACGGGCCGGGAGGCCGGGCGGCGACTTGACGGAACGGAAAGAGACGGTCCACACTTTCCGGCATGGAAAACGGCGCGATCGACCGCGACACCGCCGCCGCGCAGCTCGCCGCGCTGCGGGCCGACCGGGAGGCGCTGGCCGACCGCGTGCTGCAGCCGTGGTGGTACGACGTCGCGCTCGGCCTGCTGCTGTTCGCCTTCCTGGCGTCCTACGCCCTCGACTCCCTCTGGGTGACCTTCCCGGCGCTCGTCCTGTTCGCCGCCGGTCTGGGCGCGCTGGTGGCGGCCTACCGGCGGATCACCGGGGTGTGGGTGAACACGCCGCCGCGGGTGGCGGCGGCCTGGGGCGCGTTCGTGCTGGTCGTCCTCGTTCCGGCGTTCGTGCTGGCGGAGGGGTACGACCGGCACTGGGTGATGGTGCTGGCCGGCGCGGTGCTCGGCGTCGCGGCCGGGGTGCTCAGCCGGGTGTGGGGCCGCCGCTGGGTGGCCGGGCTGCGGAGCGGGCTGTGACCGCGGTCGCGCCGCACTTCGACGCCGTCATCCACCCGCCGCCGCGGCTGCAGATCTGCGGGCTGCTGGCCGCCGTCGACACGATGGAGTTCGCCACCGTGCGCGACCGGGTCGGCGTGAGCGACTCGGTGCTGTCCAAGCACGTCAAGCAGCTGGAGGAGGCCGGGTACGTGCAGGTCAGCAAGGCGACCGTCGCGTCCCGCCAGCGCACCAGCCTGTCGCTGACCCGGACCGGGCGCCGGGCGTTCGAGGCGCACGTCGCCGAGCTGCGCCGCATCGCCGGGCTGTGAGGGCGCGCCGCCCCGGCCCGCGCGGGCTCGCCGACGCCGCCCTCGTCCTCACCGGCGCCGCGGCGGCCGGGTGGCTGCTCGGCCGCGTCGGCGTCCCGTCGGCCGCGCTGTTCGGCGGGCTGCTCGCCGGCCTGGTGCGCGGCCTGGCCGGGCGTGCGCCGCTCGACGTGCCGCGGCCCGCGGCGGCCGCGGCGCAGGCGGTCGTCGGCATCTCGATCGGCGCGCTGGTCGACCCCGACACCCTGGCCGCGATCGGCGAGGACTGGGCGCCGGTCCTCCTGGTCACCGTGGCCACGCTGCTGCTCACCGTCGGCGCCGGGCTGCTGCTGCGCCGCCAGCCCGGGATCAGCCCCGTGACCGGGGCCTTCGCGATGATCGCCGGCGGCGCGTCGGGCATCACCGCCATGGCCCGCGACCTCGGCGCCGACGACCGCATGGTGGCCGTCCTGCAGTACCTGCGGGTGCTGCTCATCGTCGTCGCGATGCCGGTGGTGGCGACGACGGTCTACGGCGCCGACCCCGGCGCCGGGGTCGGCGCCGCGGACGAGGCCGGCCCCGGCTGGCCCGCCGGCCTGCTGTCCACCGCCGCCTGTGCCGCGGTGGGCGTGCTGCTGGCCCGGCTGGTGCACCTGCCGGTGCCGGCGCTGCTCGGGCCGCTGCTGGTGGCCGCCGCGGCCGACCTCGGCGGGCTCTCCGGCGGCGCCACCGTGCCCGGCCCGGTGGAGGCGGCGGCGTTCGTGCTCATCGGCCTGCAGGTGGGGCTGCGGTTCACCGTCGCGAGCCTGCGCACCGTGGGACGGGCGCTGCTGCCGGCGCTGGCGGTCATCGTCGGCCTCGTGGTCGCGTGCGCCGGGCTGGGCGTCGTCCTCTCGGCGGCCACCGGCGTCAGCGAGCTCGACGCCTACCTCGCGACGACGCCCGGTGGCCTCTACGCCGTCCTCGCCACGGCCACCGGCACCGGCGCGGATGCGACCTTCGTGCTCGCCGTCCAGGTGCTGCGGCTGTTCGTGATGCTGCTCGCGGCGCCGCTCATCGCCCGCAGGCTCCGCCGCCGGCCGGCCTGACCGGTGGCACCGCGCGCCTACCCTCGACCGGGTGAGCCGTGCGCCGGAGGAGGAGACCGAGCTGTCCGAGGTGGAGACTGCCGTCGTGGACGCCACCGCCGACGAGCAGGACGCCGTCCTGCTGTTTGTCGGCGGCCCCCTCGACGGGCGGGTGGAGGTCCGCGCCGCCCGCCACGGCGCGCCGCTGCCCACGGTCACGCACGTGCACCTGCACGGCGGCCCGAAGGTCGTCTCGCGCTACGACCTGCAGGCCCTGCCCGGCCAGGCCGGCGTCTACCACCTGCGGCAGCGGGAGCCCCGGCCGCGCCGCGGCGACTGACCCGCGCTCACCAGCCCTGCGTGCGCCGGGCGGCGTCGACCACCCGGTCGAACAGCGCCCGGTCCAGCGCCGCGCCCTCCCGCCGCACCCGCGCCGGGTCCAGCGTCAGCAGCCGGTCCAGCCGCACCTCGCTCGGCCGGCCCCGGCCGTCCCAGGCGCCGGTGCCGACGTCCATCCAGCTGCGCCCGTACCGGGCCTCGTCGGCGGCGTCGCGGTCGTGGTCCTTGCTGGTCAGCATCAGGCCGAGCAGGTCCTCACCGCGGCGGCCGATGACCAGCACCGGGCGGTCCTTGCCCCGCCCGTCGCCCTCGTCGAAGGGCACCCAGGCCCACACGACCTCGCCCGGGTCGGGCCGGCCGTCGGCCCGCGGCCGGTAGCCGACGTCGACCGGCGCCGGCCGGCCGGCGGCGGACGGCGCGGGGGTCGTGCGGCGCCCGGTGCGACGGGCGGAGGGCGCGGCGACGGCGCGCACGAGGGAGCGGACGGCGGCGACGAGACGGCGCGGGCGGTCCATGGCAGGAACCGTACGGAGGCACCAGCGGACACGCCGTCCCGTCTGCCTCGTTCGTCACACCGGTACCAATCCGCCCCGGTTCCGGTTACGGGGCGTCGATCGCGGGCACCATTGCGTCACGGGACGCCGACACCGCGTCCCGGGAGAGGGGGGCTCCCAATGACCTCGGCCCAGCCCGTGATCCCCGTCGTCCCACTGACGCGGGAACCGCGTGCCAGCGTGCTCGCCGCGTTCCAGCTCGTCGAGGACGCCCGGTACCTCGGCACCGAGCGCAGACCGCGGCGCAACCGGGTCCGCCGCGTGGCGCGGCGCACCGTGACCACCCGGCGCCTGGCGAGGGACCTGCCCGTCTGAGCCGTCCCGGCTAGGCGACGCAGAACTCGTTGCCCTCCGGGTCGGCCATCGTCACCCAGGAGAACGGGCCCTGCGACGCCCGCCAGAGCTCGGTGGCGCCCATCCCGAGCAGCCGTGCCACCTCGGCCTCGCGCCGCTCGTCGCCGACCCGCAGGTCCAGGTGCACGCGGTTCTTGACCGTCTTCGCCTCGGGCGCGGCCTGGAACAGCACGCGCGGCCGGCCGGGGTCCGGCGAGGTGATCGCCGCGCCGGCGGCCCACACCAGGGCGCCGCGGTGCGTCGTCGTCTGGTCCTCGCTCGCGTGACCCGCCGCGACCGCCCGCCGGATGAACGCCTCGTCCTGCGGCTCCACCTGCCAGCCCAGCGCCTCGGCCCACCAGTCGGCGAGCACGTGCGGCTCGGCGGCGTCGATCGTCACCTGGAACTCGGTCGCCATGGCCCGCAGCCTGGCAGGGCCCGGTGACGGGCCGGAACGGCCTGCCTGCAGGGGCCCGCCGCGAGCCCGCGAGCGGTGGGGGGCAGGGAGGTCCTCCTAGAGCTCGAGGGCGAGGTCCGCGCGGATGGTGGCGTCGTCGGGCAGCGGGGTCTCCAGCCCGCAGTGGTCGCGGATCATCGTGCCGAACGGCGGCAGGGCCTCGCGGTCGATCCGGCTCGCCGGGTCCCACAGCCCCGAGCGCATGACCGCCTTGGCGCAGTGCAGGTAGGCACGCTGCACGGTCACGACCATGACCGAGCGCGGCTCCCGGCCGAACTCGGTGAGGTCGAGGTCGAGGGCGTCGGCGGGCAGCAGCCCGGCGGTGCCGAAGACCTTGAGCGTCTCCTCGAGGCCGGGCACGAAGAACAGCAGCGCCACCCGCGGGTTCACCGCCACCTTGCGCAGGCTGTCGAGCCGGTTGTTGCCCTGCCGGTCGGGCAGCACCAGCCGGTGCTCGTCGAGCACCTTCACGAAGCCCGGGTCGCCGCCGCGCGGGGAGACCTCCGGCCAGCCGTCGGCGTCCGCCGTCGCCAGGGTGAGGAACGGGGACAGCCCGATCAGGGCCCGGCAGTGGACGTCGAGGTGGTCGATCTCCTTGTCCAGCACCAGCTGCGAGGGCGGGCGGTAGGAGGCGAGGACCGGGTCGGGCTGCACGCGACGACGGTAGCCCCCGCTAGCGTCGCGCCGTGCCGGTCACGTGGAGCTCCCCGGTCCGTTTCGTCGAGTGCGACCAGCAGGGCGTCGTGTTCAACGCGCACTACCTCGTCTGGGCGGACGAGGCCTCCACCGCCTGGTGGGCGTCGATCGGGCTGCCGTGGGAGGAGATCGCCCCGCGGGTCGACCCGGTGGTCAAGGCCAGCGCCCTGGAGTGGTCGTCGTCGGCCCGCTGGGGCGACACGGTCGAGGTCGACGCGCAGGCCGAGCGGCTCGGGCGCACGAGCGTGACCGTGCGGTTCACCGTCCGCGTGGGGGAGCGGGTGTGCTGCGTCGTCCGCAACACCTACGTCGGCACCGCCGGGGGAGCGGCCACGCCGTGGCCCGACGACGTCCGGGAGCGGCTGGAGTCCGCGCTCAGCGCGGGCTGAGCGCGTCGCCGGGCGGCAGCAGCGGCAGGTCCGCCGGCGGACCCTCCTCGAGCAGCCGCCACAGCGCGTCGGTGTCGGCGTGCTCGGCCACCAGGTCGCCGAGCGCGTCCAGGCGCTGCTCGCGGACCGCGGCGAAGGACGTCTCCGGCGCCGGCGTGAACCGGCGGCCGGTGGCCCGGGCGACCTCGGCGAGGAAGGCACGGCGGAACCCGTCGTTCTCCAGCGCCCCGTGCCAGGTGGTGCCCCACACCGACCCGGCCCGGCCGCCGTCGAGGAACGGCTCGGCCCCGTCCCCGTAGGTCACCACGCCGTGGTGGATCTCGTAGCCGCGCACGGGGTGCCCCATCGCCTCCCCGGACGGGCGGCCCAGCGTCTTCTCCCGCGCGAACCGGACGTCGGCCGGCAGCAGCCCCAGCCCGGGCACGGTGCCCGCCCGCGACTCGACGTCGTCGGTGATCGTGCGGGCGAGCATCTGGTGCCCGCCGCAGATGCCGAGCACCGGCCGGCCCTCGGCGGCGCGGCGGGTCACCGCGTCGGCCAGCCCGGTGGCGCGCAGCCAGGCGAGGTCGGACACCGTCGCGCGGCTGCCGGGCAGCACCAGCAGGTCGGCGTCGGCGGCCTCCTCGGGGCGGGTGACGAACCGGACGAGGACGCCGGGCTCGGCGGCCAGCGCGTCGACGTCGGTGGAGTTCGACAGCCGCGGCAGCCGGGCGACGGCGACCCGCAGCACCTCCTCGCCGTGCGGCGGCCCGGCGGGGAGGACGCCGGTGGGGATGCCGAGGGAGTCCTCGACGTCGAGCGCCGCGCCGGGCAGCCAGGGCAGGACGCCGAGCGTCGGCCGGCCGGTGAGCGCGGTGAGCTGCTCGAGGCCGGGCCGCAGCAGCCGGACGTCGCCGCGGAACTTGTTGACCAGGAACCCGGCGACCAGCCGCTGGTCGGCCGGCGGCATGAGCGCGACGGTGCCGTAGAGGGCGGGGAAGACCCCGCCGCGGTCGATGTCGCCGACGACGACCACCGGCAGCCCGGCCGCGGTGGCCAGGCCCATGTTGGCGATGTCGTCGGCGCGCAGGTTGATCTCGGTGGGGGAGCCGGCCCCCTCGCAGACGACGACGTCGAAGCGGCTCCGCAGGTCGGCCAGGCAGGCCAGCGCCTGCTCCAGCAGCGCCGCCTTCATCGGCCGGTAGGACAGCGCGGTGACGTCGGCGACCGGCCGGCCGAGCACCACCACCTGGCTGGCGTCCTCGCCGCCGGGCTTGAGCAGCACGGGGTTCATCGCCGCCTCGGGCTCGACCCGCGCCGCGGCGGCCTGCATGACCTGCGCCCGCCCGATCTCGGCGCCGTCGGCGGTGACCACCGAGTTGTTGCTCATGTTCTGCGCCTTGAACGGCGCGACCCGCACGCCCTGGCGGGCCAGCCAGCGGCAGACGCCCGCCGTGACGACGGACTTGCCGGCGTCCGACGTCGTCCCGGCGACCAGCAGCGCCCCGCTCACGCGGCCGGGCGCGGGCTGCCCCAGCCCGCCTTCTCCTGCCCGGACATCCCGGCGATCGTCTCCATGATCCGGTCGGTGACCTCGCGGCGGACCCGGCCGTTGCGCGCCTGGCCGGCGTGCTCGGGGAAGGTCATCGGCTCGCCGAACTCGATCGAGAACCGGTGCGGCCGCGGCCAGCGGGCGCCGACCGGCTGGATCCGGTCGGTGCCGACGACGGCCACCGGCACCACGGGGCAGCCGGCCGTGAGCGCCAGCCACGCGACGCCGGTCTTGCCGCGCGCGAGCCGGCCGTCGCGGGAGCGGGTGCCCTCGGGGTAGATGCCGAAGCCCTCACCGGCGCGCAGCACGCCGAGGGCGGTGTCCAGCGCCTCCTGCGCCGCGCGGGAGGCCTTCCGCTCCACGGGCATCGCGCCCAGCGCCGTGAACAGGGTGCGGGTGAACCAGCCGCCGAGGCCGCGGCCGGTGAAGTACTCGTCCTTGGCCAGGTACCGGACGCGGCGCGGTGCCGACAGGGGGATGACCATGCTGTCGATGAACGACAGGTGGTTGCTGGCGATGATGAACGCGCCGGTGGCCGGCACGTGCTGCCGCCCGGTGACCCGCGGCCGGAACACGACCCGGAACAGCGGCCGCAGCAGGAACCGCGCGAGCAGGTAGAACACGCCGTCCGCCCCCTCCCAGGGACCGGGGCCGGCGTCTGCCCGCCGGCCCGGACCCCGGGCATCCTCCCCTGACGCCCGCGCGGTCCGGGAGGCAGGGCCGCGCGGGCGGGGCGGGGGTCAGCGCTCGACGCGTCCCGGGGGCGGGCAGGCGTCGCGCAGGATCGCGCGCACCTCGGGCGCCAGGGGCCGCGCCCCCGAGGCGGAGGCGACGAGGTCGAGGGCGACGTCGCGGACCTTGCGGTGGACGTGGCTGGAGATGTGCGCCAGCAGGTCGAAGGCCACCTGGTCGCCGCACCCCGTGAGGAGCATGAGCACGCCCTTGGCCTGCTCGATCGGCGCCCGGCTGGCCATCGCCGTGCGCAGCTGGGCGACCTCGGTCTCCAGGGCCGCGACGCGGTCCTCGGCCGACGGCACCACGGGCCGGGGGGCCTCGACCATCAGGCCCTCGACCGCGACCACCCGGCCGTCGTCGTCCGACCGCGGCTCGCCGACGAAGACGACGGGCCGGTGGCCGTCGCCGGACCGCAGCCGGACCTCCAGGCAGAAGGCCTGCGCCCCGGTGACCGCCGCGGAGAGGGCGTCGATGGTCCGCGCCCGGTCGTCGGGGTGCTGGGCGGCGACGAGCACCTCGGTGGAGGGGCCGGGGCCGTCGTCGGGGAGGCCGTGCAGGGCGGCCATCTCCGCCGACCACCACCAGTCCCCGCTGGCGCGGTCGTAGCGCCAGTGGCCGGCGACGGCGGTGCGCCGCCCGGTCCATGGCGGGGAGGTACGACACGACCTGGGCGACGTGCGGCGCGGACAGCGAGCCCAGCCGCTCCCACGAGAAGCCCA